>JAAEPE010000024.1 GCA_024222395.1 Myxococcales bacterium | reverse complement strand
GGATCTCATTGAGCTTGGCGTAGTCGCGTCCGATAAGGTCCGGAGTGTAGACGTCTTTGGAGAAGGCCTTGGTGTGCGCATCATAGGCTGCTTGGATTTGAGCGGGCGTCGCGGCAGCTTCGACTGAGAGAACTTCGCAGAGCGACTTCTCGTGAATTCTCGGAAACTCTTGTAGCAGCTCCTGCCTTTGTTCCAGCAGCTTCTCGTCAGGGCCAATCGAAGCGAAGCTAACCGAGACGACGCTATCTTCGTCGAAGTCCTGATCGTCGGCGTTGTCCTGCACTGCCCCCAGAGAGGTTGGTGCATTCTCGATGATATCCGCAATTTCTATGAGGCCGCTCCCAGCCTCGGGGAGTTGCACGATCGGGGAGTTCCAGAGCTGTTGTGAGCCAAGCTGCTCGAGCAGGGTTGGAACCGGTGTTGGTCGCGACAGGACTGCCACTGTCGAATAGGCCCGCGTAGAGATCCTCTCCTGCGCCCCCTCCGTCCCGCTGGGCTGCGAGGTCTTTGAGGTTAATGCCTTCGCTCTCGTCCCCCGAGACACCTGTGGGGACGGCGTTCCTCGAGCCGGCGATGAGTCCGCCGCAGGTAGATAGGACGTCGAGACTGCGGAATAGATGGGCACGTGTAACACCCGTGCTGCGGATTTCCTCCATCGTAATGTCGGTCTGGAAGCTCTTTGCGAACTCTGGAGACACCGAGATCGCAATTTGTCGCAAGAGAGCTTCTCCACGTTCATTTAGAGTTAGCGGGGCTTGCGCGAGTGCGGCGATTTCTCGGTCGGGAGACTGTACGCGAGTCCCCGCGGCCAACCCGTTCACGATTACCTCCGCGAAGTCGAGGGCGTTGCTCCTACTATTCTTGGGCTGGCCTTCGCGGAAGGACCAGTCACCCTCAGCCCATCGAAGTGCATTGCTTAGCTTGTATCGAGTTTGCGCTGTTAGTTCTTTGATTAGGCTTTGGGGGGTTAGAACGCCCATTTCAATGAAGGCTTCGCCGAGTCGCTTCTTCGTGCTCGCAGCAAGAGCCATCCCTTTGCATTGGATTTCCCTGTCTATACGGCCACGCATCACCAGAAAATTGCCTAGGGTCTCCTCTCGAACATTAGTAGTGACCTTGACCGGATGGCCTACAAAAAGTACGATTTGTCGAACCACCTGACCTTTGCGAAGCACGAGCCGGCCAGTTGCCTCCTCTTCCATCAGATCCCAGAAGAGGCGCGCTGCAGTTTCATTCGCACTCAGGGTACCGGTCTTCGCAATGGCGCTAGTCTCGTCTCCAGCTGGGCTTCGCCTACCGGTTGCGCCGAGCGCTTCCGCAACGAAGGTCGCGATGCTCTTGAGCTGATAGGGTTTGGCGAAGAAGCGCGCCTCGAAGTCTGCCTCTAGTTTGGCGGCGATACTGGGATCTTTGTAGACGCCGCTTGTAACTGCGATCGTGAGTTCCTCTGGCGGGGCCGACTCTCGCAGCTTCTTGCACACCGCGAATCCATCCATCTTCGGTATGAAGAGATCCACGATTGCGAGCCGGGGACGATGTTCGATGAACTTGGCTACTCCTGAAACACCATCAGCGGCCTCGATGATTTCCGGGTCCAGTCGTGCCGTTGTCTTGTCGCGAACTAGGATCTTGCCCAGAACCTGTCGCGTGTATTTGTCATCATCGATAATCAGGATCTTTGTGGTCATGGCGGCCCCGCTGCTACACCTTCGAAGCTTGCCTATTGTTGGTCATGCCGCTGAGCGAAATGGCATGCAGCTTGGTGTGCAACTCCAAGTTTACGAAGTTTGGGCACTTTCTGGAAACAGGCTGGGGGCTTGTTTGCGACTTGGCAACGTGGGTGGAAGGCGCATCCTGTAGGCGGATCGATCGGACTCGGGACATCTCCACCTAGAATAATCCTCTCGTGTTTGACGGAGGGATCGGCGACGGGGACTGCAGAGAGAAGAGCTTGCGTGTAGGGGTGCAGCGGAACGCTGTACAATGAGCTCACATCTGCGATTTCGACCACCTTGCCGAGGTACATTACTGCAACCCGATCACAGATATGCCGCACGACTTGAAGGTCATGAGAGATGAAGAGGTAGGTGAGGTCTTCCGCTTTCTGTAGGTCCTGCAGGAGGTTGACTATTTGTGCCTGGATGGAGACGTCGAGAGCGGAAATTGGCTCATCACATACGATGAACTTTGGTTTCACCGCGAGGGCGCGAGCGATTCCAACGCGTTGTCTTTGTCCTCCCGAGAACTCGTGTGGATATCGATTCGCCGCATCCACCGGCAGGCCAACCCTATTCAAGAGCTCCGCGACGATGCGCTCCTTCTCAGAGTTGTTCTTGGCGATGGAAAAGATCTCAACAGGCTCGGCTACAGTCGCTCCGACCGTCATGCGCGGATTGAGAGAGGCATACGGATCCTGGAAAATGATCTGCATGTTGCGGCGAAGAGGGCGCAGTTGACTCTGACTGAGCTCGGTCATCTCTTGGCCATCGAACTCGATGCGTCCGGACGAGGGGTCGAGTAGCCGGAGCAGCGTCCTACCTAGCGTGGATTTTCCGCAGCCGCTTTCGCCTACAAGCCCCAGGGTTTCTCCTGGCATGATGTCGAAACTGACTCCGTCGACAGCCTTCACCGCTGCTTTGCGCCGGGAGAGACTCTTCGCTATACGCTCCGTTAGCGGCACATTGGCAGAGGCGGGCCAAGCTATGCGCACAGGAAAGTGCTTGCAGAGGTCTGTGATGCGAATCAGAGGCTCAGACATGCTCACTATCTCCCTGGGGATGATGGCAGCGAACGCTGCTCTGTCCATGCGTCGTGAGCTCTGGGGGGGCCGACCGGCAAATCTCGGTTGCAAAGCCACAGCGATCTTGGAAGGCGCATCCTGGCGGAAGGTCGTGTAGCGATGGGACCATGCCGGGGATTTCCTGAAGACGCTTGCCACTGCCCCCATCGGCGAAGACCCCTGGTACGGACCTAAGAAGCCCAATCGTGTAGGGGTGGCGAGGTGACTTGAAGAGCGCCTCTACCGAGCTGTGTTCCACGATTCGCCCTGCGTACATAACTACGACATCCTGGCAACTCTCTGCGACGACTCCAAGATCGTGGGTAATCAGCATAATGCTCATGCCCATCTCTTCTTGGAGGTCGCGCAGAAGCTCGAGTATTTGTGCTTGGATGGTCACGTCCAGCGCTGTCGTTGGCTCGTCCGCGATAAGAAGGTCGGGTTTGCAGGCTAGTGCCATCGCGATCATCACTCGCTGCCGCATGCCGCCCGACATCTGATGAGGGTAGTTGTGAACACGCTCTTCTGGCGATGGGATGCCCACAAGCCTAAACATCTCTACTGCGACCTTCAGTGCTTCGGGGCGGTTTTTCCCCTGGTGCAGCCGGACTGCCTCCGCTACCTGCTCACCTGTGGTGTAAACCGGATTGAGCGATGTCATCGGTTCTTGGAAGATCAACGAGATCTTGTTGCCTCGGATTTCTCTTAGTTGCGAATCGCTGAGGTCGAGTAGGTTCTTCCCTTGGTAGAGAATCGGGCCGCCGAGAATGCGCCCCGGTGGACTGGCGATGAGCCGCATGACGCTAAGACCGGTCACACTCTTTCCACATCCCGATTCGCCTACTACGCCCAAGGTCTTGCCGCGAGGGATCGAGAACGAGATGTGATCGACCGCGCGCACCACTCCGCGGCCGGTCTGAAACTCGACCACGAGGTCGCGAACCTCAAGTAGGTTCTCTTCTACCGTCTCAGACATCGAGCAAACGCGCTAGCAAGAGGGCAGGTCGGGGAGCTGCATGACGTACTTGTCCGGATCTCGCTCTCCGTTGATGCTTCGCTCATCCCAGCGAATAGTCAAGTCGGCCTTTTCCTCGGGCTGCTCGAAGCGAGTCTTTTGGGGGAGACGTATGGGATCGCCGTCCTCGGTCTTCTGATTTGAAAACTCCTTGTTAGTGAGCTTCCAATCAATTTCTCCGCCCGCTCCCCAAACCGTGGACGAGAGCACATCCCAGCGTCGCTCTCGGCCATCCAAGATGATCTTCTGCCGCAGCGAGCCGTCGTTGGTTGTGAGTTCGACGGTTTCTCGAGCATTCTTGCTGTCCCACGTCACCTTGCCTTCGTCGAAGGCAATGATTGGGGTCGAACCTGCGGCGAGCATGAGGAAGTCGTCGGGCGCAAGGCTCACCCGCAAGAGCTGCGCTATCGCCTCTCTTGTGCAAGGTCCGCTGAGCTGGCAGTTCTTGTTGAAGTCGACAAAGGCGAAGTCGTCGCCATCGCAGGCGAGGTCGGCGGCAACACCCCCCCCTGTTGGATTGAGGGCATTGAAGCGGACTCGGGCGCCCATTTCCCCCATGACATAGACCGTGGCCTTCACGCGCTGGTCTTTGACCCAATACTCCATACGGCTCTCTGCAAGGAAGCTCTTGGTGAGAGCCTGGCGCCCTTGGAGTTCGGCAACGATGCCGGCAGCAGTCGGTGCCTGGTACTTGCGGGCTTTGCCACTTGATCCGCCGCAGGCGGCAATGACTAGGCACGTGCAGAATAGCGCTGCGCATTTGTACATGCGCCTGGTTGTAGCAGCCTTGCCCAATTCGCGCCGCTAGTTTCGCGACCTCTTGTAGGCCATCTTGCTACAATGGGGGAGTAATGCATCACCGATCAGACCGCTCGCGCCTGGGGACAAACCCATGATCGGCACCATCGTCGATGGCCACTATCGCATTCTCAAGCGGCTTGGCACCGGCGGCATGGGTGAGGTCTATCTCGGTGAGCATCTTGAACACGGTCGCTACGAGGCGATCAAGGTTTTGAAGAGTCGCTTCGCACGTGACAAAGGCCACCTCGCACGATTTCGACGTGAGGCTCGTGCAACAAATCGAGTGCAGCACGAGAACATCGTCAGCTTCTACGATTTCGGAAAGCTCGATGATGGTCGGCTCTATCTCACGATGGAGTTTGCCGATGGCCCAAACCTCGAAGAGGTCCTGCAGAGCGAGGGCCGCTTAGAGAAGGGGCGCGCTGTCTCCATCTTGCGGCAGCTTTGTTCGGCCGTGGACTTTGCTCACTCCAAAGGCGTTATCCACCGCGACCTCAAGCCGCAAAACTTGGTCTTGGTGCAATTGCCGGGGTGCCCCGATACCCTGAAGATTCTCGATTTTGGAGTCGCCAAGATCACGGCCCAAGGATACACCGAGGACATGGCAATCACCGAGGAGGGCCAGCTCTTTGGGGAATCTGCGATGGGGGTTGTTTTGAACCGGCGCTACTCGTTGTGCTCGCCGAGGCAAACCAAATAGAGCAAGAACTCGCCGAGTTGCGCGAGGAGCTATCGTACTTGCACAGAAGTGATCAACTGGTGGGGCAAAAAGGGCGCGAACGAGAGGCGTCTCTCCGCTTTGCCCTGGGAGAGCTCAAGTTCGAGCGTTCAACCAAGGGTGAAGACCCAGAATCCGACTCTGCCATAGAGGCCTTGCAGGCCCGTCTTTCGGATGTCTCAGAACAGACGCGTGTGCATCACAATTCCATCATTGATAAACAAATCAATCGCACTGCAGAGCAGGCCCATAAGCTCGAAGAGCTCACGAACATCGATGAGCGCCTAAATTCCCTGGTTGAGCGCTACGCCGAGGACATGCGCGACAATGAACAGATCGAAAATCTGCTCGATGAGCGAGATCGTCTCCGCGACCTAATCGAGTTTGAAGGATAGAACCTTCTAGACCCTGCGGAGAATGACGCTACCGATGGAGTAGCCGGCGCCGAAGGAGCAGAGTACGCCGCTTGCCCCTTTCTCCATGTCCTCATTGTGCAGGTGGAAGGCGATCATCGACCCGGCACCCGCCGTATTGGCATACCTGTCGAGAATGGTCGGTGCTTCCTGTGGAGTGGTGTCACGTCCGACAACGCGTCTTGCGATGAGACGATTCATGTTTGCGTTGGCTTGGTGGAGCCAGTATCGCGAGACAGTCTCCGGTGAGAGATCCAGTGAAGTCATATGGTCTTTGATGAAGTTCGCTGCCAGAGGGACGATGTCCTTGAAGACCTTTCTGCCTTGCTGCGTGAAGAGCTTGTCCGCCTCATCTCTCCGCTCGGGCTCACAGCGCCCAAGGTAGCTGCCGTTATTACGAATGTTGTGTGAGTATTGGGTCAGAGCGCGGGTGCCTCGGATTTCCCAGAGGTTTTCTGAGTTCGATTCTTCGAGTCGTTCGATGATGAATGCAGCACATCCGTCGCCAAAGATGAAGTGCGAATCTCTGTCACGCCAGTTGAGGTGGCCACTCATGATTTCCGGAACGACGACGATCGCACAGCGGGCAGAGCCTGCTCGAACTGCGTCGGCCGCTGCCTGGATTGCGAATGTTCCCGAAGAGCATGCGACGTTCATATCGTAGGCGAAGCCACGAGCGCCGAGCGCGTGCTGCACCTCCATTGCGACCGCCGGGTAGGCGCGTTGCATGTTGGACGTGGCCAGGAGAACCATATCCACGTCTTCCCCGACTCGACCGGCTTGTGCCAGGGCTTGTTCGCATGCCTTGACCGACAGCTCGGCTTGATGGCATAGTTCTGTGTTGGGACGCTGGTGAATCACCGGGCGCATGATCTTTGGATCCATGATTCCCGACTTGTTGACTACATAGCGCTGCTTCATACCCGATGCGTTTTCGATGAAATCAGCGGTCGACTCGCGCAATTCAGTAACATCACCGGCTTCTATTGCGGCCGCGTTCTCCTCATTGAAGAGCCGAACGTACTGGTTGAATGCTACGCAGAGTTCTTCGTTGGTAATGGTGAAGTCGGGGACCGAAACTCCGGAGCCTGTGATGGCGATTGCGCTCATGTGGGGTTAATAACAGGGCCACGCGGACCTTGGAAGCCGGCCTGACGCGAGAACAAGCAATATCATATCAGCTTGTTAGTTCTGAGTCGCAATTAGAGATTCCTTAGCGCGTCCTGCAGGAAGCCACTCTGAGGGTGCTTAGCAAGCGCCATGCGCATGTTTAGCATCGCGCTCGCCTTATCCCCGGTGCGCCCAGCTGCGATAGCGCGTCGATAGAGTTGTTGAGCCTTGGGGCTCAGGAGAGCGAGCGCCGAAGCGGGATCTTGGGGAGCCCTGGGAGCTTCGGTACCGTCCTGCCGCCGTCTCGCTTCATCGCGAAGGTACTTTTCTCTATGCACCTGTGATCTGAGCACGCGATAGGCCTCCGCGATACGTGCGTACACGACGATGAGCCGCTCGTGTTGACTCGGTGTAAGAACATTTCTATGACGGTCGGGGTGCAAACCGGCAGCCATATTGTGGTAGGCGCCCTGAATGGTCTTGTCATCCGCATTGGGCGGGACGTCGAGCAACTCAAAGTGATCCAGCCCTTCAAGGGCGGGCATAACGCGATCGAGATACGCGAGTAGTTCGCGTTTGCTCCAAGGGCGCATCTACTCGCCCTCGTTCTCGGCGTTCTCGGCGTTCTCGGCTTTCTCGGCTTTCTCGGCTTTCTCGGCTTGCTTGGCTTGCTTGCGGGCTTGTTTCTCAGCCTTCGCTCGCTCCTTTTCCGCCTTCTTTGCCAGACGCTGTTGCCTTTTCTCTTGCCTCTGCCGGACCTTGGCCGTCTGCTTCTCAGTCATGCCCGCAGGCAAATCTGCGAACCCTTGCTCATCGGCTGGGACGGGAGCTCCAATAACGTTTAGCTTTGCCTCGACCTCATTCTCGGTACGAAGGTCCTTGGCTCGCACGTGGAGGATTGAGTCTGGGTCGACCCGGAATGTCACCTCGATCTCCGCTTCGCCGCGATCGCCAGGAGGAATATCGTTTAGCTCTAGGCTTCCAAGAAGCTCATTATCTGCTTGTCGCCGGTGCGGACCTCGGTAGCACTCGATAACCACGCGGGATTGGTTCGCGTGGGCGGTCGTGAAGAGCTTGCTTCGTTCAATAGGGATCGGAGAGTTCTTTTCGAGAAAGGCGTCAGAATAGCCTCCAGCAGTGGCAATACGCAGTGTATCCGGAGTCACGTCGAGTAGGAGAGCTGCCCCTCCTTGGCTGGGAGCACCTTCTTCGCTGATCCCCAAATCGATCGGCACAGGATTCTCTGCCAGTTCGTTGGTAAGTTCGCCTCGGTCGCTATCGTGCACGGCTCCAGCAAGCATGGCGGCTTGAATGGCTGCGCCGTGAGCTACGACTTCGTCGGGATTGATGCGAGTTGCTGGCTCTTTCGAGAAGTACTCAGCGAGGCGTTGTCGCACAAGCGGGATTCGCGTGGAGCCTCCCACCATAATGACACTGTCGATGTCCCCCAATTCGAGGCCGGTGGTCGCGAGAACGTTTCGGCAGACGTCTATGGTGCGATCGACATAGCCCTCGATCATATTGTCGAAGGTACTGCGATTCAATTCGAACTCGATCGACATCGGCTTTCCCACGTCATTGACGACAATGCCATCGATGGTGCCTCCGGCAGCATCGTTCGAGGTTAGGTACTGCTTGATCTGCTCGGCCGCTATGCCGAGTCGGTTCATCGCAGTGGGTGTCGGTCTGGGATCGACCCCGATAGAGCGGTTCATTTCTGCCGCCAGGAACTCCGCGACCATTTTGTCGATATCGTCCCCTCCAAGGAAGAACTCGCCATCTGTGCCCAGAACTTCGAAAATGTCTGAATCGATCTTTAGAACACTGAAGTCGAAGGTACCACCACCGAAATCGAAGACAGCGACCCGCTGGTCCATGGCTTGACCATAGCCATATGCTAGCGCCGCGGCGGTGGGCTCATTGACCAAGCGCATGACATCTAGGCCGGCTATGCGCCCAGCTTCTTTGGTACCTTGGCGCTGTGAGTCCGAGAAGTTCGCAGGAACGGTTATGACGGCTTCCGTCACTTCATCTTCGAATTGCTCCTCGCAGAGTTGAATAAGGTGGGTGAGCACCATGGCAGACACTTCCGGAACGGTCATGCGCCTGCCACCAACTACGATGATGGGTTGCTGGTTGTTCCCCTCTTCGACAGGGTAGGGGAGAGACGCCATCGTGAGCTGTACCAGGGGAGATCGGACGTTCTGTCCAATGAGGCGTTTGGCAGAGTAGATGGTCTGTCCTGGATCTGTCGCTTTTCGCAGTTTGGCGTTGTTGCCCAAGATGCGACTACCGCTGGCTGGCAACGAAACCACTGATGCGTGGATTCTCCTGCCCGTGCTATCAGCGGCAAGCCGGACGCCCTCCGGAGTCGCCACGCCGGCCACAGAGTTGGTAGTGCCGAGATCAATTCCAATGGAGAGTCCCATCTAGCTGGAATTGTAACTCAATTGCCTCTGTTCGGATATTCTCAGGCATTCGTTCTGAGAGGCGAATTCAGACCGCAATTCTACTTGCGAAGTAGGGGCGTTCGCTCTAGTGTTCGCGGCCT
Organism: Myxococcales bacterium; assembly: GCA_024222395.1. Lineage (GTDB taxonomy): Bacteria > Myxococcota_A > Polyangia > Haliangiales > Haliangiaceae > NORP324. The sequence continues at coordinate 28,493 of JAAEPE010000024.1, read as the reverse complement.
TGGCGGAGTAGCTCAGTCGGTAGAGCGGGGGCCTCATAAGCCCTGAGTCGACAGTTCAAGCCTGTCTTTCGCCACTTTCAAGGGCCTCTGCAAATCGCCGGGGCACTTGTTTCGTTTCGGCCTCTGAATTGTAGGTCGTTGGCTAGACATTGCTTTCCGACGCTGCCAGATACTGAAGCTGGCTTTTCCTCTCAGCGAGTTGACAACGCGCATTCCAGTTGTGAGAGTGGCGCCGTCGATAAGCAATTACCGACGGCTTCGGGGTTCGTCTAAGGGCAGGACATCAGTTTTTGGTACTGATTATAGAGGTTCGAATCCTCTACCCCGAACCAGCGTTGAGTTGCCTGCGCCGCGCAGGCTGTCGCTAGCCCCACACTGGCCAATCAGCGGATTTGGCCTATGAGTCGCTCGATTGGGCGACAACTTTGCCATCGGAGTGAGGGACTGGGCCGCGAATAGGCCCGTGACGGCATTGCTCTGTTCGTCAATGCCGCGCTACCGTTGCTCTACTCTTGCGATTTCGCAGGTTGTTTAGGGCGGATCCTGATGAAGCTGCAAAAAGACCAACAACTCTTCTTTGGCTGCAAGATTGACAGCAAGATGCGCGAGTCCCTGGCGCAGGCCCGCCCCGGCGATCGCAAGTACTTTGAGAGCGACTCCGACGAGTTCCTCCGAATCTGCACCTTCGAGCAGGAGAAGTGGATCGGCAAGGTCCTTAAGGTCGGAATCAATGTTGGGGAGATAGAGGATATCCACCGCAACGTCGCTTCAATCCTCCGACGGATATCGCCGAACATCCGAGCATCCGCTTCATCGGTGAAAGTCTTCCATGTCGTGCCAGACGACAGCCCTGTTAGCGGTGAAGATACGCCCGCTCCTGAACCAGAGCACGGCGGCCCGTACATCGACTACTAGAGAGTCGGTAGCTAGCTCGTTGGGAGCTGCACGTCGTATCAAATCCCCACATCTTGGGTCGATTGTGTCGAGTTTCTCCACAGAAGTGAGCGCTTCTGCCGTGACACAATTCTTGCGATACTCGTGGTGATGCACACCAGATCGTTCTCTCTCGTCGTCTTGCTGCTAGCCGCGTGCTCTGGGGGAGAAGAGCGTGAGGAGGGTGCCGTAGATGCTGGTTCAGCGACGCATCCAGCGCGCCTCAATCCGCTGAATACGTTTTCGATGGGGACGCGCTTCGGACCTACGAGCTGAACGTAGATCCGACCTAGCCTGGCTTGGCAGCAATATCTTGCTCGAGCAATATGTGCCGGCGACCTTGCGCTTTGAGGGCACCGTCGTGGGAGAGGTGGGGCTGCGCCACAAAGGCAGCTTTGGGGCTTTGCAGAGTTGCGTGGATGGAGCGGGCAACAAGACTTGCGACAGGCTCTCGATGAAGCTCAAATCTAGTGAGCTCGACAAGGATTTGCACTTCTACGGTCTCAAGAAGCTCAACTTTCACGCGATGAACTCAGACCCATCGCTCATGCACGACAGACTCTCGTATCACTTGTTTCGCGCCGTTGGAGTCGCAGCTCCTCGGGCCGTGCACGCCAAGCTTGTCATCAATGGCGAGAGCCGAGAGCTCTTTGCGTTGGTCGAGCAGGTTGACGGACGCTTCACCAACGATCGCTTTTCCGATGGCCGTGATGGCAATCTCTACAAGGAGGTGTGGCCCGTGCACCTAAGCTTAGAGCCATAGCCGCCAATCGAGTCTAATGCCGCTATAGTGCGCCCATGCTTCGCATCTCGGTCAGCCTCCCCCCAATTGTCCTCGCAGTCGCGTCAGTCTTGTCTGCAGGCTGTGGCACGTCGACTGGAGGTGATGGCGAAGCGCTCATTGCTAACTATTCTCCTCCAGGTGGTGGCCTGGTGTGGATATGTCCTGATGGCACCGTATTGACTCTGACCTCCGATGTTTCCAAGCAGTCGACCCTCTGCACGGGTATTGATGGATCCGAATGTCGAGGGGATGGCACGCCAGGCCCGGGAGACGCCGAATGCGATGATCCCAGCTTCAACGCGTTCAAGGGCACCTGTGTCGAAGAGTTCTTCTCATGTTTCAGCCCCTCGGGAAGCTGCGAGATTATCGACAATGGCAGCCAGCGATGGGGGGATGGTGCTCTGCAGGATCGGGACTACCCGGGCTTTCTCTACGCCCATATTGCCGCTGGTGCTAGCGAGCCCCGCGTAGCCGCCACGCTGCGTAACGGCAGCATTTAGGATGAGCGCATGTTGAGAGTCTTGCACACTGCTGATTGGCATCTCGGGCATACACTGCACGGCCATTCGAGGGTTCATGAGCACGCATCATTTCTTGCGTGGCTGACCGAAGTCATCGTCGCCGGAAAGGTTGATGCACTGATCATCGCCGGTGACATCTTCGATGGTGCAAATCCGCCAACGTCTGCTCTAACCATGTATTACGAGTTTATCGCAGAACTCAAGCGTATCTCGCCCGCCATCGACGTCTTGGTAATTGGCGGCAATCACGATTCCGCATCTCGCCTCGACGCACCCGAAGCGCTGCTTGCGGCCCTCGGCGTCCATGTTGTAGGTGGGCTTGTCAGGCGTAGTGGTGCCGACGCCAAGGCGGTCGATGTCGAACGTCTAGTCGTTTCATTGAAGGACGCCAAGGGAGAAGTGAGGGCCCAGGTTGCTGCTCTTCCATTCATGCGACAAGCGGACTTGCCCGCCACGGCCCTCGAATGCGAGGCATCGGATCCGCTAGTTGAAGGGGTGCGGGAAGCCTACGCACAAGTTTTGCAAACGGCCCGAAGTAGGCAAGAAGCGGGGCAGGCACTCATCGCAACCGGACACTGTTATATGGTGGGTTCGCAGATCTCCGAGATGAGTGAGCGCCGTGTGCTCGGCGGCAATCAACACGCGCTCCCGGTCGAGATATTTCCAGACGACATCGACTACGTTGCTCTTGGGCATTTGCACAAGGCACAGCGGGTAGGCTGGCGCGAGTGCGTTCGCTACTCTGGCTCGCCAATTCCTCTATCGATGAGCGAAGAGAACTACCGCCACCAAGTTGTTCTCGTAGACTTCAAAGACGGTCAGCTCGATGACTGGAAAGCACTCGCGATTCCGCGCACAACTGAGCTTGTACGAATCGAGGCGGCATCTCCGGCTGAGGCCCTCAGCGCGATTGAGGAACTCGACGATGCCCTCGATAGAGAAGATCTAGAGCGGCCGTATCTGGAAATCAAGGTAGGCCTCAAAGAGCCTGTGAGTGATTTGCGCGAGCAAGTGGAGAAGGCGCTAGAAGGCAAGCGGCCAAGGCTCGTCAAAACCTCGATCACGTATTCCGGAGACAGGAGAAATCTAAGTGACTCTCATGCCGGAGAGCGCCTTGCAGATCTTATTCCTCGGGATGTACTGCTCCGCCGCTATAGTCGCGACTACGAGGGAGAGCCCCCCACAGAGCTTCTCGAAGCGTTTGCCGAGCTGGTTGACGAGGTCGGCCAGGCGGAATCGTAATGAAGATTCTAGCCATCCGCGGAAAGAACCTCGCGAGTCTTGAGTCCTTTGACGTGGGACTAGAATCCGGTCCCTTGGCACATGTCGGCATCTTTGCCATCACTGGTCCGACGGGCGCTGGCAAGACAACGTTGCTAGACGCCCTCTGCGTTGCACTCTTCGACCGCACGCCACGACTTTCGAACCTAGCGGGAGTTCCCGTGGGGACGGCCGACCAAGAGGACTCGCATCGCGTTCGTGCCAATGATGTGCGGGGCCTCTTGCGTCGCGGTGCTGGTGAGGGCTTTGCCGAAGTCGATTTTGTCGGGCGGGACGATCGCGCGTACCGAGCCAGATGGTCGGTGCACCGCTCGCGCAGACGAGCAACTGGCAAACTCCAGGACTCGGAAATATCCCTAACCGACATTGAGGTCGGGCAAGTATTTGCCGGCAAGAAGCGAGAGACGCTCGAAGCCATTGAGGGAAAGCTTGGGCTTAGTTTTGAGCAATTTCGACGGTCCGCGCTCCTAGCGCAGAACGACTTTGCCACCTTCTTGCGGGCAAACAAAGAGCAGCGCTCCGACCTGCTCGAGCGAATGACGGGCACTGAGATCTACACTAAGCTCTCGGTTGCTGCTTTCCGCAGGGCAGCGCTGGAAGCCAAAGAGCTCACTACGCTGGAGGAAGCGGCCGACGCCAGTGCGATTCTTGACGACGAGCATCGCCAAGCCTTGACCGTGAAACGGGACGGGCTGCGCAAAGAGTACAAAGAGCAACAAGTCTCGCTGCAGAAGGCTCACGCCACGGTGCAATGGTTCTGTGACTCACGCAAGGCGATAGAGGCTCTCGACGAGGCAGGTCGTATTCGGTCCGAAGCGCAGGAAGTGCTCAAGGGACTCAAAGGGACCGTCGAACGAATTGCCTCGGTGCGTTCTGCACGAGAGCAAAGGGGCCTAGTCGATGCGGCTGCGGAGGCTCGCGAGCAAGCAGAGCAAGCTATGCGCCAGCACAAGCGAGCAGGGGAAGAGAGGGCCAAAGCCAAGACCAAGAGCGAGCAATTGGCAGCGCTGAGCAAGAAGGCGAAAGCCGAGGTCGAAACGGCCCGTGCTCGGTACATCGCGGTTCTGGACTCCGAGTCTTCTCAGAATACCAAGTGCATTGGCCAACTCGCGTCGTGGCTTGGAGAGCATGCAGAGCTTGCCGCCTTGGGTGGTGAGCACCTCGAATTCACTGCGCTTGCGCCGGAGGCCCTCGATGCTCTTCGACCAGAGCTGGAAGAAAGCGCCGCTGAGCATGGGCGTCGTGCAGAGGGCGCTCGAAAGCAGGAGTTGCTCATGCTCGAGATTCGAAACAAGGCTACGACTGTGAGCACAGCGTTGGCGGAGCAATCTCTTGCAAGCAAGCTAGGCGACTTGAGATCTGCTGATGCTCGCATGGCGAAGCAAGAGCTTGGCGTGAGACGTTTGCAGACCTTGGTGGCCGCGAGGGATCGGGCGGCCGAGTTACAAGCTCGCGCCGAGGAGCATGGTCAAGCTGCTGCTGTGGCGATCGAACGGCTTGCATTGGAGGCGAGAGACAATGCGAAGCTAGAAATTGTCTGTGCGGCTGCCTTGTCAGAGGCGCAGGCTGCATATGACCGAATTCGCCTCGCACTCGACCTCACCGAGCACCGGGCAAATCTCGCAGAAGGAGAGCACTGCCCTCTGTGTGGCAGTATTGAACATCCGTGGCGTGAGAATGATGCGACTGTGGGAATCGTTGACGAGCAGGAAGCGCGGGTGGCCGAGCTCCGTGGCGAGCAGGAGGCGTGTCGAAAGCGTGCTGCAGAGATTGCTACGCAGCACAACGCGCAAGAACATGCTCATAAGAAGTCTGCTGAAGAAGTTACCCTGCAGCAGACCGAAATCGCATCTGCTCAGCGAGAGGCTGCAGAGGATGAGAAACAGGAGTTTCTCGCAGTACTCAAACTGTCGCTAGAGGAGTCTTCTCTTGCAGGCGGCCTACTGTCGCTCGAGCGAGAACATGCGCGCATGCGCGAGTCGCTATTGGAGGCCGAGGCGTTGGACGTCAAGGCGCGAGAGGCTTCCGCGTTGGAGATCAAGGCTTCGTCGGATTGGGCCGCAGCTAGCGAAGAGCGTCAGGTGGCGGAATCGGGCCATCAAGAAGCCGTTTCGAAGCTGAGTGCATGCCAGGGCTATCGCTACCGATCTCGAGTGACACAGCTTGCTCGATTTAGGAGTGCTCAGGCTGTCTGCGAAGAGAAGCGAGCATCGGCGCCGAGCTGGACTCCAGAGGAGGAACAGCGGGCTCTTGCCGAGGCAATCAAGGCCGAGCAGGCAGCGAGCGAGGCTTTGGCTGCAGTAGTAGCGGAGGTTGGGGCCAGTGCAGCGCGATCTGAAGAGTCTGAGCAGGTTGCAGTGGAGAGCGTGAATCGCAGGCGTGAGATGCTGGAGAGACTTGGCTGCACTCTTGAGGCGTTGAGCGAGAGACTCGACGTAGCCGACGACTGGCTTGCCTCTGCCGAGGCTTCTGTGGAACTTGCCAATCGCAACGTGGCGCAGGCAGAAGGCTCCTTGCAAGAACGCGCTCTGCGTTCTGCCGAGGTCGAGGGCAAGAGGCCGGAAGCGTCGAGCGAATCCGATGCTCTGAAGCAGCACGAGAATACCGCGGAGCGCGGCGAAGCCCTTGCGGAAGAAGGCGTGCGAGTGGAAGCAGAGCTGCGTGCCGATGAAGAGGCTAGGGGACACCGCGACGAGTTGGGCGAGAAGATATCAAAGACGGTTGAGCGAGTGAGAGTTTTTCGCACGCTCTCAGACTTGATTGGATCGGCCGACGGCAAGAAGCTCCGCGTCTTTGCTCAAAGCCTCACCTTGGAGTCGCTACTCGCTGGTGCTAATCGACACCTCAAAGACCTCGCCCCTCGCTATCTACTGGAGCGAGTGCCTGGCCACGACCTCGATTTGCAAGTGATTGACCGAGACTTGGCCGACGAGGTGCGAAGTGTGAATTCGCTCTCGGGTGGCGAGAGTTTCTTGATCTCCCTAGCTCTTGCCTTGGGGCTCTCTTCGTTGGCCTCCCAGGATGTTCGCGTCGAGTCCCTCCTCGTCGATGAGGGCTTCGGAAGCCTTGATGGCGATACCCTCGAGGTGGCACTCAGTGTGCTCGACTCGCTGCAGGCGACCGGGCGCAAGGTTGGCCTTATCTCCCATGTGCCAGGATTTGCAGAAAGAATCGGTGCTCAAGTAATCGTTACTCCGCAGGGAGGCGGCAGGAGCACAGTGCGTGTTCAAGGCCCCACGAATTATCGCTAGCGTCGACAACGACTTCCTCTCTGGGCTCCGGCCTAGCGCGGAGCCGCGAAAAATGTTTCGCTATACTAAGTAGTTCTTCTCACGTCACCAAGGAGAGACTGATGGATCGAAATCGCTAAGACAGATCAGGATCCAAAAAATTCGCACCAGGGTATCTCCCTCTTCCTCGTTTCTGCAGAGACGCCGGGCTTTCAGCGCGGCAAGAAGCTCAAGAAGATGGGCATGGCATCGCAGGACACTGCCGAACTCTTCTTTGAAGATTGTCGCGTGCCCGCCTCGATGATGCTGGGCCCCGAGGGCTCGGGCTTCATGGCTCTGATGAACAAGCTGCAACAGGAGCGACTCGTCGTGGCCATTGGTTCCCAAGCCGGCGCTCGTCGATACCATCGCCTACTGCAAAGAGCTCGAGGCTTATTCGGCGCCCTATCAGCAAGTTTCAGAAGACCCGCTTCAAGCTCGCTGATTGTGCGCGACGCAGGTCGAGGTTGGTCGCGCCTTTCTCGACAAGTTGGTCTCCGAGCACATCGCAGGCAAATTCCTGGTGAAGGAATGCTCCACGGCCAAGATGTGGCAGACCGAGATGGCGCAGGAGGTCGTGGATACCTGCTTGCAGTTCTTCGGCGGCTACGGCTACATGCTCGAATACTCGGTTTATCGGGCCTTCATGGACGCCCGTGTGGCACACATCTTTGCTGGCGCCAATGAGACCATGCGAATCATCGTTTCCAAGCAAATGGGCTTGTAGAGCACTGGGCAGTGCCGTGATTCAGAGGGCCTCGTAAATCGCCGCATGTAGGTGCGGCGTTCGCGGCAGTTTTGGCCTCGGGCCCGCGAAGTCGGGGGTCGTTCTATTGTACGCTTCTGCAATAAACGATGAAGATCTATACGAAGATCCTGATTGGCATGGCGGTTGGGGCCATCATTGGCCTCACCCTTGGACCGAAGTCGAGCTTTCTTAAGCACGACTCCTACGAGATCGAGAAGGGCGCCAAGGTCAGTCTCCTCGTAGACAAGGATGATCCCGAAAGCAAGATAACGATCAAGGCTTCGGAGGCGCTGAGCTTGCGCGCCAAGCAGATCATCATGAAGGAGGTCACGGATGGGAACGCCAAGGTTCAGAGTCTGCCGACGCTCGCTAAAGTGAACTTCAGGTTCACGAAGAAGATGAGTTTGTCGGACAAGGATGGAGCCATGGCGAAGGCTCTTGGCGTTACTAGGGTCGGAGACAAGATCGAGGCTTGGCTTGTTTTGGAACACAGGGTTCTCGACAGCGGGGAATTCCTGGTCTTGCCAGTCCCAGTAAGCTCCATCGGCAGCCTGATCATCAAGTGGCTCTCGCCCATTGGCGCGCTCTTCATGCGCCTCATCAAGATGGTCATCGTGCCACTGGTCTTCTGCTCGCTGGTTGTCGGCGTGGCAGGCCTTGGCGATGTTCGCAAGCTAGGCAGGCTGGGTGGGCGCACACTCGGCCTCTACATGCTCACGACCGCGGCCGCAGTTACCATCGGTCTCCTTGTTGCTCACATCGTCCAGCCGGGTAAGTTCGTAGCGGAGAAGGACAGGGCGGCCCTGGTCGCGAGCTTTGAGTCCGCCGCCGGGGACAAGGTCGACAACGCAGCTAATGCACCGACCATGGTTGAGAACATACTCAACATCATTCCGGACAACCCTGTCGCCTCGCTCTCCAGCGGCAACATGCTGCAGATCATCTTCTTTGCCTTCATTTTCGGCATTGCACTCACAATCCTGGACAAGAAGAGGTCACAGCAGGTGATCACCTTCATGGACACAATTCAACACGCGATGATCCTGATCATCCACATGGTCATGGCGGTGGCCCCCTTCGGGGTCGCGGCCCTCATCGCCGAGGTGGTGGGGCAGAGTGGCGTTAGTATTCTGAGTGCGCTCTTTGTCTACGCGATGACAGTGGTTCTTGGACTTTCGATTTTGGCGGTCTTTGTCTACGGCGGACTGGTGAGATTCCTAGCAAGATTGCCCTTCGTCGAATTCCTCAAGGCCGCTCGGCCAACTCAGCTCATTGCCTTCTCGACCTCCTCATCTTCGGCCGCTCTGCCGATTACGCTGGAGTGCGCCGAGCAGAATCTCGGCATCTCGAAATCAGTTTCAAGCTTCGTGATTCCGCTAGGCTCTACCGTCAACATGGACGGAACGGCGCTCTACCAGGGGGTAGCGGCTCTCTTCATCGCTCAAGTGTTCCAGGTTGACCTCACCATTGGTGCCGAGCTCGGCATTGTCTTTGCGGCCACTGCGGCGTCTATCGGGGCGGCAGGTGTGCCCGGCGCTGGCATGATTACCCTTGCCATGGTGCTCACATCGGCGGGCATTCCGACGGTTGGTGTTGCGCTCATTCTCGGCGTCGATCGACTGCTCGACATGTTCAGAACTGCCGTAAACGTCACCGGTGACCTCGCCGTCACCGCGGTCATGGCGTCGGCTGAAGGCGAGAAGCTAAGCTTCTTGTCGCCCGACGCTGACCTTGGGGACAAGACCCGAGGCTTCGAAGGACGCACGGACCGAGAGCACGTGCCGGTCGAGCCCGAGGGCGACGCCGAGCGCGAAGACTAGGGTCTCCCAAACTCTGAATCGATTGGAAGGCATGCTGCTTAAGATCGATTCGCTACCTGCAGAAGGCTCTGGATTCCGGAACACCAGCAAAGAGCTCAGAAGCTCAAGCCCTTCTCCTGTGATGAAATGAAGCACTGGACGCCGTCACCGGCGGTGATTCCGCGATGCTCGATTCGCTACACAATATGCTGCATGCTCAGCAGCAGGCGCGGGAATCCCACGGCGTCTCGGAGGAGCTATTCTAGGATATGGGGCTCGTGATGGGCAGCCCGAAGCACTAACTTCGCCGGGCAAAGTGATGGAGCATCGCATTGGGCTAGTAGAGCAAGTGGCCGTCGTGCTACGGGTGCACTCCGGTGCAGGCCAAGAAGACTCATAGCGCAGTCGATCTCAAGGTACCTCGTGAACACGGTTTCTGGGTGATGCTTGTGATCGCCTTGGTCGCAAGTGTTGGCCGGTCCGAGGAGCTGTTGCACGCATCCGGGGTTGCAGCGGCTTTGGCCGCACTCACGATCGTCCTGGGTGGGCGATTTCATAAGAAGGTTCGCAAGACGCCTTGGGCACAGGTCGTAGCCTCGGCACTACTTGGCACCCTCGTGCTTCCCATTGAGGGGATTGGCCGTGTGCCAATTCGGTTGGCAACCGTCGATTCCCTAGCATGGATCGCCGTGTTTTCGGCCTTTTCGCTATCTGTCCGTGCCATCTTCGCCCGTGCTCGCAAGGGTGGGAGTGGAGTGAAGGCAACTCTGTTGGCTTTGACCTTGCCGCCGACGTCGGGGAGCGCGCTTTTCCTGCTCGATGGTCACCGCAATTCTGCTATCGCCGCAGTCGGCCTCGGTGGATGCGTGCTCTTCGCCATCTGGCGCCCAAAACCCCGGCATCTTAAGCAATCCGGTGTCATGATGACCGCGCTCCTAGCATTGGCGCTCGCGCTCATGCTTTGCCAATAGGCACCCGATGGAACAACCCAAAGAACAAGTTTCGGGATTCTACGGCCCGTACCCACGGCCCGAACCCAGCGGCGTTGCAGGCCGTTCTTGGCAGGTTCTTCGTGGATGCATCATCGTCCTAGCGGGCTGGAGCTTCTGCGCGGTCGCATTCACCCTCGCCAGCGCCTTTGCCCTCGTCACCTTTCGAATTGGCTCAGCTGCATACTTCCACCACGTCGCTGGCGTGTGTGCACGCCTCCTCTTGGCCCTGCACGGAGTTCGGGTTGAACTGATCAATCCCGAGCTCTTCACCGGCCGCAGGGCGCGAGTGGTCTTCATGAATCACTCATCGCAGCTCGATCTCTTCATCATGTCGACAGTCTTGCCTCCATACGGCACGACCCTGGCAAAGAAGCAGGTCTATTACATTCCCTTCTTCAACTTCATATTCTTCGCCTTCGCAATCCCGACCATCGATCGCTCCAATCTCAAGAAGGCCATCGCCACACTCAAGAACGTCGGTGCCCTTGTAAAGAAGCGACAGGCGACAGTCTGCATTGCTCCCGAGGGAACTCGGGCTCGCGATGGCAAGCTCGGTCCTTTCAAGAAGGGGCCCTTCCATCTCGCTGCCGCGCTCGATGTGCCGGTGGTGATCGCCGTCATCAAGGGCGGAAGGGAGTGCCTGCCCATGGGGCGTCTGGTCTCCAAACCCGGTGTAGTTCGAGTGGAAATGGTTGTCGAGATTCCCGGTGAGCGGTTCACGACCGAGAACATCGACGAGATGCGAGACGAAGTTCGCGCTATCTATCTGCGCGAACTAGGTATCAGCGACGACTAAGAGCTCTTCGGGGGATTCGATCTGTCTAGCGTTAGCAAGTGAGATAGCTTCCACGGCCATAACCTCCACGAAACCTTGAGAGCTGGCGGGGTTGAGCCCGTCGCTGGCCTCCATCGAGGAGTCGGCTTCGTTGTACAAGCTGTGAGGCGTATCGCGTAGCGCTTGGAAGTAGAGATGGCCTCGATACATGCCCAAATCCACCGTTCCTGTGGCGTAGTCGGCGAGTACGTCGATGCCGGCCATCGATGCACGGGCGCCCGGATCAAAGAGGCGACCATCGTAGATTTGCTCGGCAACGAGACGAGACATCGCGTGGAAGAGGCCTGTCGAACGACGATCCATCGTTGCCTGGTAAACTGCACGGAGGCCTGTGCCAATAAGCTCTAGGCCCGGAGACTCGTAAACGCCACGGCTCTTGGTGCCGATGACGCGATTCTCGAGGGCGTTCTTGAGGCCGACGCCGTATTTGCCCGCCAAGGCATTGGCCTTGAGCATGAGCTCTAGAGGAGCGAGCGTCTCACCGTTTAGTGCGACGCATACACCTTTCTCGAAGCGCAGAGTTGCGGTGACGGTCTCTTCTGGAGCGTCGTGGGGCCACACGCACATGATCGGATTGACGATGGTGCAGGGCGTGTTGAGAGATTCGAGATCTTCCGCTTCGTGGGAAAGCCCAGCGAGATTCGCGTCGGTGGAGTAGCGCTTGCGTGGTCCCACCGAGGCTTCTATGCCCTTGGTCTCAAGGTAGGCGACCATTTCGATTCGCCCTGGGAACTGTTCTAAGAGTTCCGGATCTCGCCACGGAGCGTAAACGCTCATGTCTGGAGCGAGCACATTTGTGTAGCGCTCGAAACGAAGCTGATCGTTGCCTCGCCCGGTTGCGCCGTGGGCAAGCACCGTGCAGCCGCGATCCTTCATAGCCTTGATGAGACCTTTGACAGTCACTGCCCGTGCGATACCAGTCGTATTCCAGTAGCCACCGTCGTACATCGCTTGTGCACGAACCATCATGAGGCATGCTTGAGCTATCTCAGCTTTGAGATCGACAACGACGGTCTCTGCGCCGCATGGGCGCATCTTCTCGACGACATTGCTGATGTCATTCTCGTCTGGTTGCGCGAGGTCTGCCGTGAAGCAGAGGCAATCCACACCGGCTTCGAGCAGGCGTGAGGTGACCGTCTTGGAGTCGAGACCGCCCGAGACACAGATACCGACTTTGTGACCTTTGAGTTCGTTTAGAAGCACGGAGAGAAGCTATCGTCCCGATTTGACGATGAAAAGAGGCCCAAGCGCTTTTGGCACTGGCCCCCCCCGGCGGCCGACGACAGTTTGTGTCACAGTCGCCCAACCTTGGGCCCTCGAATCTTCAAGTCGCTACTCTCCCTCTCTCTCTTCACGCTGCTCTCCGCAAGCGCTGCTGGCGGCTGTGGCGGAACGGAAAGTCGACCCGCCACAACGCCCTCGAACGGCGCATCGCAAGCGATGTTCCCCGATGAGGTGGCCTCGTTTGACTACGTCTGGTCGGCGATTGATCGCACACACTGGGATCCAGAGAAGGTCGGCGAGAGCTGGGACGCGGCCCGAGATGAATTGCGCCCCAAGATTGTCGCAGCTACTACGGTAGGGGAGGCCCGGGGCATCCTGCGCAGCCTCATTGCCAGCCTCGGTCAATCTCACTTCGCCATTTCCGGTGGTGAGGTGGCAGCGGCAGACCAAGACTTTGGTGGGAATGGGACCTTGGGCTTTGACGTGCGCCTCATTGACGGTGCACCGGTAGTCTGGCGTCTAGCCGAAGGCGGGCCCGCAGCTACCAGCAAAATCACCAAGGGCATGATCGTCGAGTCAGTGGCAGGCCGTCTTTGGACTGACGTCCTCGCAAAAAATCGGGCATCTCCGGCAAGCAAGGGGAAGGGCTCTTACGAGGAGGGCAGTCTCGCTTCCATGTTCATTCGAGGCAAGGTTGGAGCGGAGGTCAAGCTCAGCGTCATCGATGGCGCGGGGGCCAAGAAAGACATCGTGGCGGAATGGGGCAAGGCACCGGGCACAACGGCCAGCTTTGGCGTGCTCAAGGACATTACTGTCGAGTATGAGTCGAGCGAGCTCAGCGCTTCTATTGGCTATGTACGCCTGAGCGTGTTCTTTGATCCGATGACCGTGAGCCAACGCTTCAAGGCCGACATTGAGCGCTTCCAAGGCAAGGCCGGGCTCATTTTCGACTTGCGCGGCAACCCTGGTGGAATCGGCGGTATGGCCATGGGGCTTGGCGGACGTTTGGTGAGCGAGAAGGGCAGCAAGCTGGGTACCATGATCTCCCGGAATGGCCGCTTGGACTTTGTACTCAATCCTCAGCCTGGGGCGTTTACAGGCAAGGTCGCGATTCTCGTAGACGGCATGTGTGCATCGACCTGCGAAATTCTCGCAGCAGGGCTCGAAGACATAGGGCGAGCAACGGTCTTTGGCACTAGAACTGCTGGAGCTGCTTTGCCATCGCAAATGGAAGAATTGCCAAACGGAGCGATCTTTCAATACGCCACTGCCAATTACGTCTCGGTGAGTGGCCGCATCCTCGAGCACGATGGGCTAACGCCTACGCAAGTAGTTCCTCTTACCCGAGAGAGCCTTCTCTCAGGCTCAGACTCACAAATCGCAGCAGCGACTGCGTGGATTCAAAACTAATAGGGCTCAGCGGAAGACCCAAGACATGTCGAATACAAAGAACAACATCATTCTCCCTCTACTCTTCGCAACAGCCGCCGCGTGCGGCGGTAGCGGATCAACCACCAAAGCTGAGTCGACAAACGCTCTAGCCCAACCTGAAGCAGCGGCGACCGAAGCGCTTCCAAAAGCGGAAGAGATACTCGAGCGTGCCATTGAGGAGTCGGGCGGGCGGGCAGCATATGCGGCAGTCAAGAGCTTCAATGTCTCTGGAACCTTCGCCATTCCCGCTCAGAAGATGCAAGGTGCTCTCTCCATTCTCGGAGCGAGCGGAGGCCGCCTTCGCTTCGAATTGGAAATCCCCGGAATGGGAACCGAGCGCAGCGGCTCAGATGGCAGCACGGTTTGGTCGATGAGTGCCATGACCGGCTCTCGCATTCTCGAAGGCGCCGAGCGGGAGCGAATGCTGCGAGATGCAGACCTTCTCAAAGAGCTGAAGTGGCGCGAATACTACAAGTCTGCGAATACGACCGGCGTTGAAGATGTAGAGGGCAAGCCGGCTTTCACCGTCGAGATGGTGGATAACGTAGATTTGTCTGAGACACGCTTCTACGACAAGGAAAGTGGATTGCTCGTTCGCCAGACCGGCATTGTCAAAACCCAAATGGGCGAGATGAAGAACGACATGCACTTTCGCGACTACATGGACTTTGACGGCATGCTCATGCCAAGTGTCGTCGAGATTGAAGTCATGGGCATGACGCAAGTCATGACAACGACATCAATTGAAATCAATGTCGAGACTACCGACGAGAGCTTCGCTCTGCCGGAAGAGATCAAGAAGCTCGCCGAAGCCGCAAAGTAGTCTTCCTAGAACGCATCTGGCGCCGAGTCTCGTTTGGCGCCAGCATTCCTAGGCAATCGCCCAATCGCACAGTGCCTCAATAGCGCTGTGAACGTTGCCACAGTGGCTGCGCACGAAGTCGCCGCCAAGCGGCTCCGATGATTCGGCCGCCGCTTTGGGGGCTGCCCTGCCGTCGAAATCGACGTAGGCGGCGCGAAGTGTGAACTCTTCTTCCGGACGGCCAAAATCGCAGCCCGGCAAGACCGCTACTCCGGTTTCCTCGAGAAGCTGTGCGCATAGCTGCGTGCTGCCGTAGATGCCGCGCTTTGCGAAGCTCTCTGCGTGTGCTCCGAGATCAGGCAGCAAATAGGAGCCACTGGTTGGCTTGGGGCAGTGAATGTCAGCCGCCAGCAAGCGATTCGCCACCCAGCAGCCACAGGCTCCGAGAATCCGACGGCTCTGCACAGGGTACTCCTGTAGCTCGGGGGCTGTCGTCGTAGGCCGAGATGGCCGCATGTTGAATCGGTGCGCTGGTCGAAGTATAGGTTTCGCTGACTGTGGTGACGATGGGCTCCATCAGCCAGAATAGTTCCTTGGGGAATACGAAGGTTCCCAAACACCAGCCACCAGCCCCGCACCACCCCGAAATCCCACCAGAGATGATCGTTCTCTCCGGGTAGAAGCGCGAAATGGAGATGTGGCTGCCATCATGCTGCACCTCTCCATAGATCTCGTCAGAGAGAAGCATAATCTCATAGCGCCGGGCGACTTCCGCCAGAGCCTTCAGATGATCTCTCATCATTGTACTAGCGAGGTTACTATCTCTACCTCGATTTAGCGAAAGAAGAGCAATACGTAGGCTGTGGCAAGAGCGAGTTGCGCGATGGCGAAGGGGGCTGCAGTTTTTACAAAGCTTCCAAAGGTGAGTGGCAGCTTGGCTCGGTGAATAATTGCGACCGCAACAACCGTAGACGCGGAGCCAATCGGCGTGAAGTTGCCCCCGAGATTTGTGCCAAAGATGGTTGCCCACCACTGAAAATCTGGCGTGTTTTCCATGCCCTTAAGAATATTCCCCATGACAGCAGCCAAGGGCACGTTGTCGGTCACCGAACTCGCTATTGCCGAACTCCACAGCAGCGAAGCGCCGGCGAGCGCGTCAGGCAGAGAGAGCAGCTTGGCGATACCGTCGCCAATGAGCGTGAGCACACCAGAGTACTTCATGGTGTCGATGACCACGAAGAGAAAGGTGAAGAAGGCAAGCAAGTCCCAATCGACTGCGGCGTAGTTCTTGTCGACCTCGTGCTTGTAGCGAATGAGCGCGATAAGCGCGAAGCTCACAGCTACATAGCCCATGCCGAGCCCATGTTCTCCGCCGATCCACGGTAGGACCGATGTCGTTGCGATGACGAGAATGAAGATGCCTAGTAGAGCCCAGGAGAAGTTGAAGAAGATCTTGCTCTCAATGCCGTCTCTTTCGTCGAAGGTCGCAACGAGCTCGGCGGCGGCGGCTTTCTCTTCCTCGGTTTCAAGGCTGCGAATGCCAAAGATTCGAACGGCCATGAAAATCGTGAGGGCCGTTGCGACGAGCGTGTAGGGGGCGGCTTTGACAAAGAAATCGACGTAGCCAATCTCCGCCATGTTGCCGAGGATGATGTTTGGGACAGAACTAATGAGAGTGAGTAGGCCGCCAATGTTGGTGAGCAAACCTTCGGTTAGGAGAAACCCGAGCAATAGATCCTTGCGCTTGAGCTTCTCGAGACTCACCATCGTTAGCGAACCCACGATCATCATGGCGGCAACGTTATTGAGAACCGCCGAGAAGATGACGGTGATGGCCGAGTAGTAGATGAGCAACCTGAGCGGGTCACCTGCGCTCCTCTTGGTGAGCAAGATGGCAGTCCAACTAAAGATGCCGGAGCGAGAGACAACATCGATGAAGAGCCCTGATCCAAGGATGATCGCAATGACCTCCCATTCGACGCCGGGGATGTAGACTGGCATGTGAACCACTTGGTCCGGACTGAGGTCCCCATGAGGCTCTAGCAGGAGAAGTTCCGCATGAGGCTCTGGCAAGATGCCAAAGGCCGCAGCTAGCAAGAGTGAGATGACTGCGTAGATGCCGACGATCATCGACTTCTTTGCGTGAATCTTCTCCTCGATAGCTAGAGTAAAGACCATAGCCACCAAGATGGCGGCAAAGATATAGGTGATGCCTTCGGGACTCATGGCTTAGAGGAGCAGGAGGGGGCGATTGCGGATTTCAACGGAAAGGGCATATGCCAGAGCGTGCATGGCGTTTTGGTCGTGGTCTTTGGTGTTCATGATGAGTAGGTCGACTCCGAGTTCTTCTACGAGTTGTTCGTAGTCCTTCACCGGATCTCCGACTTTGACGAGGGCTTGCACGTTTTCGTGGATTCCCTGTTTGGCCAAGATCTCGGATGTGGAAGCGATGTAGTCACTTGGCATTGCAAGCAGCTTCTTCGGCAACTTCTCCTTGGCAAGGTCGAAGTCGATGCCGGGAATCTTGCTGCAGGCATCTAGGTACTTCTTAAGGATCGCCTTGTCCTCGATGTGAGAGAGGAAGAGTGTTCCGTCATCGGTGCACAGATGCGCCGCCCAATTGACGAGCCGGTCATCTCCCGTGAGATGATCGGTGACGACCATGACTTGGCTAGCCTTCTTGGGGAGTGTGATGCCCACTTCGTCAGGGCGGGGCAACAAAAGCACCGGGACATCTGTTGCTTGCGTGAGTGTGTCGACAGTGCTTCCCAGGCTATAGGGCAGCCTTACCCCCTGACCTAGGAGGTGCCGATAGCAGACAACGAGACTGGGCGGATTCCTGCGAACTCTATCCAAGACCGTTGAGACCTCTTGGAAATCTTCTGAGGTGAGGGTTGTCCACTCAATTCCGTCGGCGTGGCCGCTGGCGAGAAATGGCTGAATTTCGCCAAGGAAAGCACCCGTTGCGGCGTTGTCCACATCGGTCACCAAGAGCGCCGACTCAATATTGGGGGGCGCATGGTGGAAGGGCGTCTTCACCGAGCTGCGAAAGACCGATTCAAAATCGTCGAGTTTCATGGGGACCTGATGGTTGGCTGAGCCGGTCGATTCTAGTGGATGCCGCGGGATTGCACGATGGTCTCGGGAGAGAGACCCATGCTTTGCAAACAGCGCTCCCACATGTCGCGAGCGGGGCAATCAAAGAGGATGTCGATGTCGATGTCGCAATGTAGCCAGGAACCTGCAGCCATCTCGGAAGCGAGTTGCCCAGTGCTCCACCCTGAGTAGCCAAGAATGAGGCGCATGCGGTCGGCGGGGTTCTGAGACAGGATTCTTATGTTCCCAACCGAGGTGGACATGAAGAGCCCATCGGCGACTTTGAGTGTTCCGGTTTCGTCTAGAGCGTCGCGGAGCGTCGCGGAGCTTGGGCCCAGATGCTCGCTACCATTGTGAAGCATCCAGCCCGAGCCGGGCATCACTGGTCCGCCAGACCATACACTCTCGTCTGCAGCACCTGTCCATTCGGTGTCGAGCTCCTTCAGGAGTTCGGCGACCGTCAGCTCACTTTCCTGATTCACGATGAGTCCGAAGGAACCCTCTTCATCGTGCTCCAGCATGAGCACAACGGCTCTCGTGAAGTTCGGGTCGGAGAGTTGAGGCATCGAGAGAAGTAATCCCGGTGCGAGTAGACTGATCGCTTGCATGGGATCCTGCTTCGAAGTCTTTCAGAGCAGTTGTCCCGTGTAAATGGCGGAGTCCAGAGCGTTTGCAGAGTGAAACGCTTCAGGAATCCTGGTGCCAAGCCGTATGGCTCCCAATTGCTACTGGGATTCGTCTTCTTCGCCGTTGGCAGCCTCTTCGGCAGCTTCGGCAGCTTCGGCTTTCTGCGCCGTTGCCTCGTCCTTGGAGGCCTCGTTCTCCAGCCCCATCTTGTCGCTCACCCTCTTGAAGAGCGCAGACCCCATGCTCATGGCGAAGCCTGTGGCGATAGCTTTAACGAAGAAGCGCATAGAACTATTGTAGCCCGAAGTGTGGGGCTGCGCACCAGAAGACTTCGTCTAAGAATATCAGATGGTTAGCGCTGCATTTGTGCCATCTCTCGCCATGAGCTATCTGGGTGGCATGGGCATAGGCTCTCTATCGAAGTATCGGCGACCTTTCATGATTGGTGGCTTCGTCATTTTTGCAGCCGGCGCGCTGCTTCGCTGGCATCACGGTCGGCAGCTCGACTCCATGCAATCTGCGCCTGCGGCAGAAAGAGGTCCCGCGATTGCCATCTCGTGGCACGAGAACTGTGTGACCTACGCCTGTCGTATCGCGCACACCCGCGGCCCAGAGTGCAAGGATATGTGTGAACGAGCCGCGCAAGGGGGCAGCCCAAAGGTTCAGGCGGAGCGAATCGCAAATGCTTGCAACCAGCAGTGTGTGGCTGACGAGGACCTAACGACCCAATGTCGGATCGAGTGCTTCGTAAGCGAGGCTGCGCGGCTGCCAAAGTGAGAGCTGGCTTAACCTAGGATGCCTCGACCGGAGAGCAGATCCACAATCTTCTGAACCGCCAGATCTATCGGTGTCTCTTTGGAGTCAATCTTCAGGTCTGGGTTCACCGGGGGCTCATACGGAGCCGTGACGCCGGTGAATCTCTCAATTTCTCCGCTCTTGGCCGCGACGTAGAGGCCATCGGTGTCTCGCTCTTCACAGACTTCGATTGGTGCATCGATATGTACCTCGAAGAACTTCTCTGCGCCGACGATCGTTCGCGCATGACAGCGATCTGTCTCGTATGGTGAGACCAATGCAACGACGGTGATAAGACCCAGGTCGTTGCACATCTTCGCCACGCTCGCTGCGCGACGAATGTGCTCAGAGCGGTCGAGGGCCGTGAAACCGAGGTTTTCTGAGAGCCCGTGTCGAAGGTTCTCACCGTCGAGCACGTGCACCATGCGATTCTGGTCAAAGAGATGGCGCTCTAGTCCATTGGCTATTGTGGATTTGCCCGACTTGGGCAGACCGGTGAGCCAGATCGTCGCCGACTTCTGTCCCAGGCGTGCTTCGCGCTCCTCGAGTGAGACCGGTGAGACCTGCTGACGAATGTTGGTGCTGACCTTCGGCTGTTGGATCTGATCCTCGTCGCTTGTGCGATCCAAGATCAGACCTGCGGCGACGGTCGCATTGCTTAGCGGATCAATAAGGATGAAGTTGCCCGTTGCTCGGTTGCGGCGGTACGGGTCAAATGCCAGGGGACGGCTTGTATCGATACGCAGTCGCCCAATCTCGTTGAGAGTGAGAGAGTCCGCTTCTTCACGACCGATTGTATTGACGTTGAAGCGGTACACCACATTGGTGACTTCGGCTTGTGCGTGCGTAGAACAGTGCTTGATGCGGTAGTGACGCTCGGTGTCGAGAGGCTCTTCCGACATCCACACCACTGCTGCGTCAAACGATTGGCTAACCCGAGGCGAGTTGTTCGGGGCGACGAGCATGTCTCCGCGACTGATGTCGACTTCGTCTTCTGTCGCGACGGTCACGGCCATCGGCGGATAGGCCTCGTCGACCATGCCTTCGAACGTGTGGATCGACTTGATCTTCGTTCGCTTGCCAGATGGCAAGACGCTGACTTCGCTGCCTGGACGCAATATGCCAGACGCCACGGTGCCGCAGAAGCCTCGAAAGCTCATGTCTTGGCGCAGTACGTATTGCACCGGAAAGCGCATGTCGATGAGGTTGCGGTCCGATGCAATATGCACGGTCTGCAGGTACTCGAGCAAAGGAGTGCCCATGAACCACGGCATGTTCGGACTTTGCTCGACGATATTGTCGCCCATGAGAGCCGACATCGGAATGAAGTGGATATTTCGAACCTCGAGGCGAGATGCGAAATCCTCGTACTCGCTGCGAATCTTGTCGTAGACCTCTTGAGAGTAGTCAACGAGATCCATCTTGTTGATCGCGACAACGATGTGGCCGATGTCGAGAAGTGAAGCTATGAAGCTATGCCGCTTGGTTTGCTCGACAACGCCGTGACGAGCATCTATGAGCACCACTGCCAGATTGGCGGTGGAGGCGCCGGTCGCCATGTTGCGCGTGTACTGTGCATGGCCGGGGCAATCCGCAATGATGAATTTGCGTTTCGGGGTAGAGAAGTAGCGATAGGCTACATCTATTGTGATGCCCTGCTCGCGCTCGGCTTTGAGGCCGTCGAGAAGCAGACTGAAGTCGATTGCCTCACCGGCAGAGCCAACCTTCTTGGAATCCTTCTCAAGCGTACTGAGATGGTCGTCGTAGATTTGCTTACTGTCGTGCAAGAGACGACCAATCATCGTCGACTTGCCGTCGTCTACGCTTCCGCAGGTGAGGAGGCGTAGAAGGTCTTTGTTCTCGTTCTCGCGAAGGAGCTCCTTGATGCCCATACTCTAGAAATATCCTTCGCGTTTCTTAAGCTCCATGGAGCCGTCTCTATCGTGATCGATGATGCGGGTAATGCGCTCGCTTTGCCTGGCGGTCATGATTTCTTCTATGACCTTCTCTAGCGTATCTGCTTCGGAGCGAATCGCGCCGGTGCAAGGGGAACAACCGAGAGTGCGGAATCGACACGAAATCATCTCCGGCTCCTCGCCTTCTTTGAGACGCATCGGGCCCTCTACGGGGATGAGTTGCTCGTCGCGCACGATCATTGGCCGCTTCTTGGCGAAGTACATCGGCACAATGGGAATCTGCTCTTTGTAGATGTAGAGCCAGATGTCGAGCTCGGTCCAGTTCGAAAGTGGAAAGACGCGAATGTTCTCACCCTTGTTGTGCTGGCCGTTGTAGAGGTTCCACAGCTCAGGGCGTTGGTTCTTTGGATCCCAATGCCCGAACTTGTCGCGGAACGAGTAGACGCGTTCCTTTGCTCGGGACTTCTCTTCATCGCGGCGAGCGCCACCAAAGGCGGCGTCGTACTTGCCCTCTTTGAGTGCGTCGAGCAGCCCCTTTGTCTTGAGCAGTGCACAACACTGCGAGGTGCCGAGATCGAAGGGGTTGGCTCCATCTGCCTTCGCCTTCTCGTTACCCTCGACGATTAGATTTGCGTCAATATCCTTCACGAACTTATCGCGGAAGGCGTACATCTCTTCGAACTTGAAGCCGGTGTCGACGTGAAGCAAAGGGAAGGGAAGCTTGCCAGGGGCAAAGGCTTTGCGCGCCAATCGCACCATCACCGATGAGTCCTTGCCCACCGAATAGAGCATGACGGGGTTTTCGAACTCGGAGACCACTTCACGCATGATGTGAATCGCTTCGGCCTCGAGCTCGTCGAGGTGGCTTAGATGGTATCCGCTCATTACGACTGGGCTCTTTCTGCTTCTTCTTGAGCAGCTTCGGCGCGCAGGCTGCTCACGTCGAACTGTCCCCGCTCTCGCAGGTGGTCGACAATCTTGTCGACGCATTGTTCGACCGTGAGTTCATCGGTGTTCACTCGAACGTCGGGGCTTGCCGGCTCCTCGTAGGGGGCACTCACTCCGGTGAAGTTTGCAATCTCGCCCGCGCGAGCCTTCTTGTAGAGCCCCTTCGGATCGCGTTTTTCGCAAACGTCTACGGAGACATCGAGGTAGACCTCGATGAAGTCGCCCTTGGACGTGGCTTTCGCGGCAATGCGGTCGGCTCGATACGGAGAGATAAAAGAGGTGAGCACCAGGAGCCCTGCCTCGGCAAAGAGCGAAGCGACTTCGCCGATGCGGCGGATGTTCTCGTTTCGATCTTCGGGCTTGAATCCCAAGTCTTTGCAAAGCCCCATGCGGACATTGTCGCCGTCGAGTGCAAAGGTGAGTTTGCCCAGGCCGATGAGACGCCGCTCGAGAGCGTAGGCCAGAGTGGACTTGCCGGAGCCCGAGAGGCCCGTGAGCCAAATGACTGCACCTTTTTGGCCGAGAATTAGCGACCTGTCACGGGTTGCAACATGGCTATGGGTTCGAGTGAGGTTTCTGTCGTCCGACACGCATCCATATTAGTGCCAGCAGACATGAACGGAAACAAATCGCAGCCGCTAATTGCGCTGGCGGCGGCGACCTGCCCAAGCCAAACCCATCAGGAGGAGCAGGCCTGAGCCCAAGCCGGAGCGTCCTGAGCCTGTGCTGCAGCCACGTTCATCGGGAATGGCACATACCTTGACATCGCCAGCAGCGCGGCATTCGTACTCCTCCCCACACTCGGGAAGATCGCCACCACAGGGCTCCACGCAAATGCCTTCTCTTCCATCGCACATTCCTGAGCGACACTCGTTTCCCTCGGCGCAGCTCGAACCCTGGGCGCCCGGAGAAATTCCAGAGAAACCGCATATACCCGTACCATCGGGTTGCTCCTCGCAAACCGTGAGGGGGGGGGAGCAGCCGGATTGGGATGAGAGCTTGGTTGGATCACAGCTCATGCTGCAGTAGGTGATGCGCGAATCTTCTGGCGCACCGGTGCAGAGTCGGGACTCGCAATCGGTGGGCTGGCTGCAGTCATCGGAGGGCAAGCCGCCGAGAGGGCAGTCTCTATCTGGGGCAGCGCAGTCGGTGCCACAGAGCCCCTCCATGCCGCAGATATCGCAGTCTGGATCAGGGAAGAGACAGCTCGCGTCCTCGACGCACTCGCCGTCGTTTTGGCACGGGCCGGACCAGGCGCCAATAACTTCGGTGAGAAAGACATCCCACATCACGTCAGTGCGAGTCATATACGATCTTCCTGCACAACCCGATGCGCCAAAAGAGGTCACCCCTATGACGTACTCTACGCCATCGAAAGTAGCGAAGGTAGGACCACCGGAGTCGCCCTGGCACGTATTGTAGATGTGATCGCCAAAGCCAATGTGGGCAGCGTTGACCTCCAAGAGGGGAACGGTGACTTGCCGCTTGGTACCGGAGCCTGAGCCGCCGTTTGCGCCATCGGTGTTGCCAAAACCGACCACACGGAGCTGGAGTCCAACGTCTTCGTCGGTGAGCGCTGTTGTGCTAATCGGAATCGGCTTGATCGATTCTGGAGCAGCACGTGCGAGTCGCAAGAGCGCGATGTCGTGTAAGAAAAAGGCCGGCGGATCGTAGAGCCGGTGCATGGTCATATCGATAACGTCGATAGAGTCGATCCAGGGGCCTCGACCGTCGCCGAAATTTACCCGGCCCAAATTGGTGAACCCGGCTTCGATGACATCGCGAACGCAGTGTGCGGCGGTAAGAACAATTCGGGGAGCGACGAGCGTGCCAGTGCAGAGACCGCCGACGACAACTGCTACGACCGCTTCATCGAAGGTGGCTTCTACGCCGCCGACAATCGAGTTTGTGGCGCTGCCAATGGATGAGTCGTCGTCCCGCGAGAAATCGCCGGCCTGGCAGGAGGCAGCGACGAGAGCGGTGGCTAGCAAAGGAGAGATACGCATCGTGTGAAGCCAATCGTGTCAGCTTGGTGGCGCTGACAGTGCAGTTGGGTACTGACGGGGAATAACAGGGCTGCGACTGGGGGCAGCAGTGGCGGGCGCGGCGAGCATAGCGTAGGTAGTGATATGTAGGCCAGGACATTCTTGTAAGGTGGTTCGCGGTCTACGGGGGACGATGGCCCCCCGTGTTTCTAGTAGCTTACGGCGACGGTGAAACCGATTCGCGGACGCACGAGTACGAAAGTCCTCCGCCTGTGACCCAAGCATCGGCCATGTCATGCATCGCGATTGAGCGCTTCCTACTTCTGCGCCCCAGACAAGGAATGCGAGAGCCGCGACTACTCAGAGGGCATTTCAGAGGGCATTCTCCGCTGTGTCTATCTTCAAGGGGCCTCTGTAGCAAGAAGGCTAGGGCTGCAGATGTTGGCTACAACACGCCGCAGTGGAGAGAGACTCAGAGTTTTGCTGAAGCAGTGCGATTTGACTGCCGGGTTGTGGCACCGCCTCGTGGCAACTGCAGGACAATCGTGCCAAGGTCGCCCAGTAGAGCGTCAGGAACGATAGTCCTACGCCAGATCCAGAGCTTGCCTCCAGGGCACCCAAGCCTCGATCTGAGCGTCTGTGGCTCTTGGGACTGGCCGTACTGGTGTCTGTATTGGCGGCGATGTTGGCGATGGTGGCACCAAGGCCGTGCCCGAAGGTGATTCTCGTCTGCATATCACGCATCGAGGTGAGATCGTTCTCGATGCGGAGGTTGCAGTCGGCGCAAGCCACCCCTGGAGTTTCGCGGCCAGGCTAGTGAAGTCTCTCTCGAAGTCACGATGCCCCGCGGCGTTCCGAGCGATGCCCCTATTGAAGCACGCGTTGTTATTCGCGTAGGCGGCGAAGCTATCCGCCTAGATTTCGCAGACGTAGAGATCGCGATCCAATTGGCTGACGGGCGAAGCTAGGCCATTCCCTCCGTACGGTTTCACGATGAGACGCTCACGCTAGAAGCTAGGCGTCGCCCGCCTGTGGACGCTGCCGTGGTGCTCGATTTCCTGGGCGTGGTGGTGGTCTTCTGGCTCTCAGAGTTCTCCCCTATTCGTCACCTCACTCCTAATACCAGTCATCCTCGTCTTTGCTGGCGTCGCGGGTGCCAAGACCGCGATGACACCATTCTTCAGCCCGATCATCGTTCTCTTCTTCGCCGAATTTCTCATGGCAGTGGATTGGTTCGCCTTTGGGCTCCCTGTGGTGATTGTCTTGCTCCCAATTATCGGTGCTTACCTGTGGAAGCGCATAGGGGTGATCGTGGACGCTGGCAGTTTCGACCAGACGAGGTCGGCGGCCACGAGGGAGCTCGAAGCGACGGGGCGCCTATCAAGAGATCTTCCGTACTGGAATCGCTCTTGACGTTGTTGGCGTCGCCCTCCTCAGTGGAGGAGTGGTCTGGCTATGGTGCTTCTTCGGCATCATCTAGACCACTGCATTCTGGCCTTGGCCGGGGTACCCTCCGGCGATGGCCGACATCACGCTCCATCAATTCTCGAAAGATCCCGGTACCGAGTCCGCCTCACCCTTCTGCGTGAAGGCTCATCGCGCCCTTGGTTTCAAAGGGCTGCCGTATCGGGTGAAGAATGTTGGTTCCCCCGGTGAGCTAAAGCGTCTTAATCCCGAGCACCGCAAGCTCCCGGTACTAGAGCACGATGGCACGCTCATCGCGGACTCTCGCAAGATTCTAGCATTTCTAGATAGGAACTATTCTAATGACCCGATCTGGTCCGACGATACTCCCTGGTTCTCGACGTTGCTCGAGGGGTGGGCAGACAAATCGCTCTATTGGTATGCGGTCTACTATCGCTGGCAGGTCACGGAGAACTTCGACCCCTTTGCAAAGAGAACCTTCGGGAAACTGCCGCCGCCTTTGCGCTGGTTTGTGCCAGGCCTCGCTCGCAAACAAGCGCTAAAGCAATTGCATGGCCAAGGGCTAGGTCGCTATGGCGAGCCCGAGGTGCGAGAGCAGCTCGCTCTCCATCTAGCGATGCTCGACTCTGTGCTTGCGGAGAATGATTGGATGAGCGGAGCGCAAATTGGCGCTGCCGATCTTTCGATCTTCCCACTAGTGCGGCAATTTGCCCTAGCAACGATGCCGCAGTGCACACCCCTGGTTGAGGCCCATCCACGCTTGCATACGTGGCTCGAAGCAGTCGATGCCAAAACCCAGAGCGAGCACACCATCGCTGTCGAGTAGGCATCGTGCCGCACCGGCGGTCGATTCCGTTTGCTCGATAGCAGTGTCGGGGGTGAGACTGCGCCCATGACTTCGCTAGCTTCGCGCTCTTCTCGAATTTTCAATCCTCTCGTTCTCAGCTCCGTACTTGCTGTAGGCACCCTAGCGATTGGCGCCTGTGGTGAAGATGACCATGACCACGAGCACGGAGACGAGGCACACCTCATGTTCGTCACAGCCCCAGGAACAACTCTCACAGCGGGTGAGGATGCTGCTGTGACCTGGATGGTCCACACCGAGGGCGATTTGCACCACACCGAGATTCGCGCGTGCATGGGACACAGCGATGAGTGCGGTCTTGGCGACACGACCTCCTTCGATCTCAACTTCACCGGCACCATGGGCGATGATATGTACTCAACGGACGTCAACATCGACACCGCAGGCCCATGGACGATTGTTGTCTACGCCCACGTCGGCGAGACACCACACATCTCCGACGCCATCCACGCGACAGTCGAGTAGCCTTCGGGCCAGAGCACTAGCTACTCCAGCTCGCAGCTCTTGCGCACTCTTGGCGCTAGAGGCGAGCTAGGGTGTGATTCCAAGAAGCGGCGCGCGATTGCCTTGCCACTCTTGCCGTCTTCGTCCAGGCAGTTCGCCATGGCAAGCGCTGCTTCTCGCTCGGGGCCCAGAACGCCCCGGGGAAACTGGCTCTTGTGCTCGCCGAGCAGCTCTCTCGCTTCTCTGTAGTTCTTCTTGCGAAGCGCAGTTTGCGCTGCGGCGATGAGGGTCCGTTCGGCTAGGAGATTGTTCTTCTCGACACGCTGAGGCTTCGTACTTTTCTTAGGTTTGGCAGCCACCGCAGTCACCGCAGCCACCGCTGGAGCGTCAGTCGCAGCACTAGGCTCTATGACGGCGGCGGGGGGCGCCGGATTTGGCGCTGGTTCTGCTTCGGGCACGGGCGCCTTCTCGGGTTCGGCGGCAACCGCTGTTTCGATAGGGGCGCGAGCGGGACGCTGCGACCCTTCCTGCTGGCCAAAGACGAGCAGCCCTCCGGCGATTCCTGCAGCGAGGGTTAGGGCGAGCCACAGCTTGCCCGTCACAAATCCTCCGGATCCCGCAGTCGTAGAAGCACCGGCGAGGCTGGCATCGAGAGAGTTCAGAACTCGCTCCTTCGTCGCCGTATCGGGGGTAAGGGCGTCTCGGCCTTTGTCGAGCAAGGCCTGTGCTTCGGGAGAGAGCTTAGTCATGGCAGTGTCTCCATCGACGCCAAGTGGCGCGAGACGGCTTTTTCGAATTCGGTACGCGCCGTGCGCAAGCGTGAGTAGGTCGTGTTGAGATTGAGTGAGAGCGCCTCCGCGATTTCTGGGGCTGTCATCTGTTCCATCTCCGCTAGTACGAAGACCTCGCGTCGCGCTTCGTCGAGACCTGCGAGAATCTTCTCGAGGGTTTGAGCCGCTTCGCGTCGCGCCGCATTCTCATCGGGAGAGTTCTGAGCTGCTGCGAGCTGGCCACCGATCGGGCCGGTTGTCGATACCAGCCCCTTCTCTTTGCGGCTCGCGCGCCGCCTGTAGTCCTTGGCGACTCGGCGTGTAATGCCGTAGAGCCACGTCTTGATGCAGGACCGGCCTTCAAAGTCGTCGAGACGCCGGTGCACCACGAGGAATACGTCCTGGGTAGCGTCGTCCAACGCCCGGGAGTGAATGCCAAGGCGGCGGGCCCCGCGATACACGAAGTCGAAGTATTGATCATAGATTTCACGGAATTGCGGAATGGATGGCACCACTCCAACTGCATCGGAGCTAGCCTCAGAATCGAAATCTGAGCCCGAGGGAACGCCTTGCATCGCCAGCAACACACCCGACTTGTGGCCCGAAGCAGCCGGATCTGTCACTAAAACGACATCCCCCAGCTCGCGGCCAGCCGGATTGTGGCCCTCGCTGGCTGATGCACCTCGGTCTCCGTCTCCCTATCCGAATTGAGTATGAAATACCGCGGCGTGACAAACTGCCCAGCGCCCTCGGCATGCAGTCGAATCCGTGTCGCTCCGATAGGTAGGTCGCGAAAAGCGCCGATCCCCGCGCTTGACAATACGTTGACGGCTGATTTTGGCGTGTAGGCGAAGCCTGAGGCGCTCATTCGGGCCACGGTTCCGATGGTGCACAGCCCCAGCGCGAGTGGAGCGTGAGGAAACTCACGGCATACGTGCAGGCTTCCGGAGATCATCTCGAAACTTCCGCCCCGTTCGTCACCACCGCCGACGAATTGAACTTG
>JAAEPE010000023.1 GCA_024222395.1 Myxococcales bacterium | reverse complement strand
TCATATCTTCACCGTTCGACTGCCGGCCATGTGTGGGGCCAAGTGCTAGCGCTGGGCAGCGTGCATACCTTGAGCACAAGGGGCTGAAGCTGCCCAAAGACCTGGCGCAGAGCAAGGCCGCCCAGCTCACTGGCTACCTTGAGAGGCGCCGCAGAGAGGGGCTTGCAACGTTCAAGCAAATGAGGCTGCTTAGGCGCCACCACATAGATGGTAGGGGCATGTCCTTCGACGAGGCGCACGCCGAGATAGGCAGGCTCGTGCGTCGTTGGGAAAGGCGCACAGCATGAGCGCGCAACTCGCATTCGACCTCGAAGCAATCGAGGACCAGGACGAGCAAGAGCAAGCAGAGCCACCGCGCACGCGGGGCGAATGTGTGGCAGGGCCTCGCCCGTATCCGCATACGGTATGCCGATACCACCTGGCGCGCCCGAACCTTGAGCGCAGGGGTGGACCACGGGCTAATGAGGCTAGCAACTCGTCCCGCGTGGCCAGATAGGCTTTTCGATACCGGTAGAATGGAATGTTCGGGCGCAGGTGATGGATGAGGTGGTAGTTCTCGAACAACGTGACCGCTGAGAGTGCGGAGCCAAGGATGATTCTCGTGGCTTGATAGGCATTCTCGCTACGAGTCGTCCGGTGCGGCCAGTGCGGCAGGTA
The DNA here is from genome assembly GCA_024222395.1 of Myxococcales bacterium. Classification (GTDB taxonomy): domain Bacteria; phylum Myxococcota_A; class Polyangia; order Haliangiales; family Haliangiaceae; genus NORP324. Next base: position 23 of record JAAEPE010000023.1, on the reverse strand, counting down.
CGTGAAGCTGAAACAGACAAGCC
>JAAEPE010000022.1 GCA_024222395.1 Myxococcales bacterium | reverse complement strand
GTCTTCTGCCTGTCGACAGCCGACTGTTCTCCGGGTGGCCCGAGACAGCCTGGGCACATGTCCACCTTCCGCCCCGACTTGAACTTGGTGGCGAACCCGTTGTTGGGCTCGTAGTGCGCTTTCTCCACGTAGATGTGGCATTTCAAACCTTCCTGAAAGTCCAGTAGGTTGGAGAGATGCTGCAAAGCGGCACTAAGTTTGTCGCCATCCTTGAGCGGGAGGGACGGATCGTCCTGGAGCGTTTTGAACTTCGCCCTCGACAGCCTCAGAAGGTCCTCGCACCGCATTCCACACGAGTACTTGTCAAGCATGTTGGTCATGAGAAGTTGACTCAGTTCCCTCGATTCTCTGTTCCCGGGTCCCAGGGGGCCTTCCTTCTTAGCATACAGCACCCGCGGCTTCTTGCACCGCCAGCAGTTCATGTAGCACTTTGCACAGCTGTTTGATCCTCCGCCCGATCCTCCTATCTGTTTGTTTGAAGGCACATGCTGAGGCTGCACAGCCATTCCGTAGAGCTCATCGAAGCCCTTGTAATGGACGCCACGGCGTCTGACCATTCAAGGCATTGAATTCCTTCACGGCTCTCTGAACCCGCATTTCCATGCACCCCCGCGCTGTATCCGTGAGGAAGACTAATGGATGCTCTATTCCATACCGCACCTACTCGTATTCAAGACGCGCAGAGTGAGAGCAAAGGAACCCAAATTCGAATTTCTGACTCGTTGAACGCACCTCCCCGAACGCTCTCCCCCAATCATCGTCCCTCACCAGCCGACCACTGAAGAACTTCATCTTCCTAAGAACATCCCACACAGGCTGTCCGTCCCTTCTGCACCCCACCGCGCACG
>JAAEPE010000021.1 GCA_024222395.1 Myxococcales bacterium | reverse complement strand
CCACCCGGCACATACAGCTACGTTGCAGAGTGTCGCAATTCCAGGATTGGAAGGGGCTTTGCCAAAGGCCAAGTGGATGTCGTTTCCGGAACCATGACCAAGCTGCCACTCACCATCGATGTGACCGCGCATGCATTGATTGTCGATGCCGTGAACATCAGTGTATCGTCGTCGAGCATGGGGACGGTGGATCAAAAAGGCGGCGACCTGGACAGCAAGACACGTGACCTCACCATCCTTGCCAACCTGGGCTATGTCACCTCTGCAGACACGCATCAGAGTGTCGCTCCTCTCGCATTCACCGACCTTGGCGTTTGGTCGATTGCTGCGGCATTCACTCCGGAGCGCCGGCTAACCTTTGGAGGCAAGGTCGTGGGGCTTGCCAAGGGACCTGCGTCGCTTGATGCCAGTGTGATTCAAAACGCAGGAGCCGATGTGTCGTACGCCTTTGGCAAACACCTTGCGGCGAGCGCAGGAGGCCAATGGCAAGCCGGTCTGGATACGACCCGCAGTGTTGTCAACGCGGGCGGCGTCGTGACCTGGCGGAAACAACACGCCGAGTTCGTCAAGACGGAATTTAGCCTCGGCGGCGCGGGCGTGATGCACAGAGGCACGTCGATGGATGGCAATCGGACCTCAACCTTTGCCACTGGCTCGGCTGAGGTGCAGCTGTGCTGGAACAACTGCTATCGACGATTTGGCGCGACCTGGTTCGGTTTCGACGCCGCCATTCCCCTCTCGCATTCCGACAAGGGCGCAGCTCTGGTCGGGGCCAAGCCGAACAGTGCCCTGGGCTTTCATGTTGGTTCCTTCATGCGCGTCAACAAGACCTTTGATCTCTTTGCTGAAGTGGCCTGGCGCGATCGTGGTGACACGGAAGCTATCGAAACCGAACTTGGCACACTGCTCGGCGGCTTTGACCAAATCCAGATGTCGCTGGGCGCCATCTTCTATTTCAGCTTTGGTAAGGAAAAGGCCCGCAGTGATAGCGACTATGTGCGCGGTCTCTGAGGTACTGCCACATCCGAGGGCATCTGGGCTGGCCCTCGCCCAGAATCAGTTCAAAGCGTCAAAGCGGCAACGGCCCCAACAAGGGGACAGCTAGTTGCCGCAGGTTTCCTGCACACCCAGCTCACACGCCTTCTGGTCATATTGGCGAGCGACCTGGTCATTGCCCTGGTCGCGGTGGGCTTGGGCCAGATACCCACACCCAATGCCCACGTCGCTGTGACACGCATGCTCAAGAAGCTTCATGCCCTTTTGCGGATCAACGCCCGTGCCCTTGCCTGTGTAATACACGTGGCCGAGCACGGCACAAGCAAGAGGAGCACCAGACTCGCAGCCCCTGCTCAGGTAGGGAAAGGCTCCTTGCTCGTCCATTGGCACAGCCGATCCAAATAGGAGCTGAATCCCGGCATGAGCGCAGGCGAGCCCATCGCTTTGACAAGCTACCTGGCGCAGTTCAAGTGCCCGCTGTCCGTCTTTGGGGACACCTGAGCCAGTGGCATACCGGATTGCCAATTCTGTACATGCATCGACTCGCCCGCCATAACAAGCTCGTGAGAATAGTTCGGGGGCCCGCTGTGCGTTGTCTTTGCCTTCGCGATCTCTGAACATCACCCCCAGGTTGAAACAGTTTCTGGGTTCAGCCTCACAGCCCTTTGACATCAAGTGAACGGCACGTCCGGTCTCCAGGCGAACTCCGACTCCTCGCAAGTACATTCCTCCTAGATTCTCGCACGAAGTCATGTCTCCACCACGGCAGGCAGTGTCAAACAGGGACGCTGCACGTGATCGATTGAGTGCCACACCTTTGCCTGCCAGGTACGAAAAGCCCAGGGAACCACAGCTTCCAGCATGGCCCGCCTGGCATTGACGAGTGCACTCACTGATGTTGTCACGCTCACAGAGGTAGAGGCCCTCAGAGCGCATCTGGGCGCACTTGACCCCATCCCAACGCAGGCCGGAGGGGCAGCCTGCGGATTCGGTTTTCACAGGAGAACTCTCGACTTTCGAGCGAGCTTGGGGTTGGCCCGGTTGTGTTGAGAGCGCCAGCAAGTCGACACGCAGTAACGCTGAACAGTCGGCTGGCCCAGCGGAAGCCGCAGCCAACAGAGTGCTGCATGATTCAGCGTTGCCATCACGTTGATAGATGTGGTGTTGGTCGTTCCCTGAACCAGTCGCTCTGGCACCAAGTGCTTCTGACGTCGACTTCACGAGGCTAGGGCCTGCGCCTGGCCTTCTAGGAAGAGACCGGCCGAATCGGCGCCGAATCGAGTTTTTTCGCTTTGGGCGTGCGCTCCATCCGATCTCGATGACTCTCTACAGTGGCATGCCAGGATCACGAGTCATCGCTCTCGCCCTCGCCGTGACGGCCTGCGTCACCACCCTCGTCGCTTTCGAACGCACTGGTCATACCTGAGCCATGATTCCGGTGTTCCGTGAGCGCACCTACGACATCACTCGAATCGACCAGGCCGGCAAGCAGCAGCGACTGGCCCGTCACACGGGCCGGCAGAACTCCCGCAGCTTCTCCACCGAGCACGACTTCGCCTCCTCCCCCACCGGTGAGCATCTGGTCTACGCCAGAGGTGAGGGCATCGTTGTTCGAAAGCCGGACGGCGAGGAGCGCTTCATCGAGGGCGTTCGCAACGGCAAGTTCCGCTTCTCCTCTGACGGCAAGAAGCTGGCCTACGCGATCGACGACTTCGACGAGGGCAAGAGTGCACTGAAAGTACTCGACCTGGGAAGCGAGCGAGTCAGCAAGCTCGGAGTGACTCCGATCATTCATCGCCTCAAGTGGACCCGCGATGGAATCCTGGTGGAGTACAACACCTACGCCGCCCGGGTACGTTTTCAGCATCTCGACCACCTTTCCCTCAGCGGTGAACACACCACCGTCTATCTCAACCGTGTTCTCTCCTACGAGGGGAAAACCTGGCAGCGATTCGTAGCCCACGATGAGGATGATCGAGTGTTTCTCTTTCACGGTGGCAAGATCATCGAGATGCACCGAGAAGAGGAGCGGTGGCAAGAGCGTGTCGTCGGCAGCTATCGTGGCTATGTCACTAACACCGAGTTGAGTAGCCGGGGCGACCTGGCTTTCGTCACCGAGAAGACCGCCTACTTGCTCAAGCGGGACGACAAGCTGCGGAAACTCCCCCGTTCCCGGAAGGTGCACAGTCTCTGGTTCTCCCGGGACGGTCAGAAGATCAGCTACGCCAACAAGCGGCAGGTCACCCGCAGAGATCTGGAAAGCGGCAAGTCAGAGCGCTGGTCATCCGGGGGCAAGAAGCTCACATCGATTCGGTTTCTTGGGGAAGAGCGGGGCCTCATCATCACTGCCGGTCAGAAGGTCTTCACATGGGCTCCCGCCCAAGAGCGCCCTGCCCTGGTGGCCTCGGTCTCGCTCCACGACCTGGGAGGCGCCGACCTCTTTGCCGACGACATCATCGTCTGGACCTCGCATCTTGGGCCCAAGCCCTCCCCTGAGGAGATGAGACTGGACTAGCTCAATCCTGGACAGAGCGAGAGAGTTGGGCGAGCATCTAAACATGCGAGTTGGGCCCATCGTTGCTCTCGCGGCGCTCTCCGGATGCGGCCGAGTCAACTATGATTGAGGCTAGCAGAAGCTTATCTTGCTGACGGTAGATGGGCAATGCGTCGTCGCACTTGCTCTCAATGAGGTGCGCAAGAAGCGATGCGCCGACTCGAGTTTCCACTCGAGGCTTGCCCGATCGCTCTGCAGTGATGATGTCGTCCTGACAGTTCTTGT
>JAAEPE010000020.1 GCA_024222395.1 Myxococcales bacterium | reverse complement strand
ACCGCGCTCTTCCATGAGCCGTACGGCCTCACGTTTAAATTCATCGGAGTGCTTCCGATTGGATTGCTTCTTCTTTCCCATTTCTTCTCCATACTACGGGATTATCCCGTCTTTAGTGTCCAAGATTTTGGGATAGGCTCAACCCGCTAGACGACAAACGAAGTTTCATAAAGTTGTCGCATCTTTACTCCTCCTCGACCAGCAGAGCCCGGTCGCACTATTCTACCTAGCCTCTCGGATGGCAATTCTGGTGCTCGTTAATGGGCCCTTCCCCACACACCAAATACGGGGCAGGACAATGCAATGGAGTCGGCTTGTTCGCTGCAGAGGGGCAGTGTAGTCTGCGACCAGCGAACGCCCATAGGAGCCGCCATAAGGTGGAACTGGAGTAGAAATGTCAGACGATTCCACCACCGTATCTTCTGAGTACCAACAGCGCGAAGACATCGTCGCAAGCCTACTCGGCGACTCAAGTTCTCGGCTCGTTGCGCACAATGCGCAGCAGGCCAAAGTCTTGCTTGAAACTGGGGAGGAAATAGCCCTCCTAACGTGCGACGAAGAGCTCGCTCTGCCAGAGCTGAAGGCGCAGCTGGCTTCACTGGTCGAGCAAAAGAAATCAGGCACTCTGCTTATCGCTGCAGTCGCAGGAGGTGACGACCGTCGGAAGCGAGAAGTTCGAAGGCTGCTGCGCAAGAGTGCGCCATCGATTCAGTTTTCGCGGCAGTTCGGCTTCTATCTCGTTGGCGGAGAGGGGCAACTCCAGCGCATAACCGGCAGACAAGCGCCCGCGCTAGAACGAGCCGTGCGCAGCACAGGTGAGCAGAATCGCCTGGACGAAGAAGGCATTCAAACGAGACTTGCGCAGGGTCACGATCAATACCAGACCGACCAGCGCAGAAGCGATGCGCTTGCGCAGCGCAAGCCTTGGGTCACCTGGAGTATCGCTGCGACCTGCGTCTTGCTCTTCGCACTGGAACAACTGTGGAGTAGCGGAGCCTTCTCTGCGCTGCTGTGGCGCATGGGTGCCAATAGTGCAAGCGAACTTCGCGACGGTGAGGTGTGGCGTCTCTTTTCATCGGCCTTCTTGCACGGAGGAGCAGGTCACTTGCTGGCCAACCTCGTAGCCCTCGCCGTCTTCGGCCCTATCCTCGAACGTGTGCTGGGCGCAAAACGCTACGTACTTCTCTACGGCCTAGCAGCACTAGGTGGTTCTCTGGCAAGTGCCTTTGTCGGCAACGTGCCCCTCTCTGTTGGCAGCTCGGGCGCCATCTGGGGACTGATGACGGCCGGCCTTGTGATGTCGCTAGTGCCGAGGGGGCTGCTTCCCAGCTCTTCCCTCGCTCTAAAGCGACACCAGGTCGCCCTGCCCTTGATTGTCAATGTCGTCTATTCCTTTCAACCCGGCATCGACCTCTACGCCCACTTCGGAGGTGGCATCGCAGGCTTCATACTTT
>JAAEPE010000019.1 GCA_024222395.1 Myxococcales bacterium | reverse complement strand
GGTCCAAGCTCGTCTGGTGGGACACAGGTGTTGCGGTCTTGGTCGCAGACTAGGTCGCCGAAGCAGTTGCCACCAGCGTCGCAGGTTGCGGTCTCGATGCACTCGCCAGCTCCCTCATCGCAGTAGCAGCCCTCTTGGCACATGCCATCGTCGGTACAAGGCTGAGGCACACAGGTGTTGCGCTCGTCGCACTCAAAGCCCATTCCGCAGGCTTCGTCGGCATCTGCGTCGCCATCGTCGCAAGTCCAAGAGCCAACACAGGCACCACTTCGCTCGTCACAGAAGCTTCCACTTGGGCATTCTGCGTCCGATTCGCAGACTTCGTTGCTGCCCTCGGGTACACAGCTCGAGCGGTCATCGCACTCAAAGCCCGGGGCGCACTCGTTGTCGTTAGAGCAGAATCCCGCTTCTTCGCAGAAGCCGTCATTCGTGCAGTAACAACCACCGGCGCAGTCGTAGTTGCTTGTGCAGGTCCAGCCGGGCTCGCCGCGGCCGTCGCCTGGGTAGCAACCCCAATCGTCGCACTCGTAGCAACCTGTTTCATCACAGTAGGTGTAGCCATCTCTCCCGTCACCTTCGTCTTCGAAGTACAGGTGGCAGCCGGCGAGGGCCGACGCAAAGAAAGTGAGGGCGGTGATCATTAAGGCGTTCTTCAGCATGGTTCCTCCAACGTTAGAATCTGCGGTGTGCATCTTGACGTAAGACTAAGCATGCGGCGTGCCACCTTGGCAAAGGGATCGTATTTCCTAGGGAATTGGGCCGTTCTTAGGTGTTTGCTGGTGGGCGGTTGTCAGAAAGTGGGTGAACTCTGACAGAACCGTCGGTGTTTTGGCAGGTTGGGCGATTCATCGTCAACGTTTGGCTGTGGCAGAAAGCTCACGCTATCTCCCTCCCACGCCTCCTCAGAAATCTGCGAGGAACGCCTGTTAACAGTGGTTCACGCTCTGCGTCGCTAGGTGTTCTCGGTGGCGACACCCAAAATGTGGGCGCGGTCACGCAACCTGGCAACCCTGCCCGGAAAGCACTGCTTCACCCGTCGCGTTGAAAGCGGGCCCCAGGCTTGGTTGGAGAAGCTGCTTTCGAAGGGTATTCTCTGGAGCATGCCAGAAGACGTCTACGTCAACGTGCAGTATCAGGGCATCGAGCTGGGGAACCAGCTCTGCATGCAGGAGTTCACCGATTCGGAGGCGTATCTACAATGTCCCCAGCCAATGCCGGTTGGCTCGGACGTAGTGGTGTGCGTTGGGGGCTCTTTAGAGATCCCGGTGCGAGTCGCCCGCGTGAGTGAGCAGGTCGCTGGTGTGGAGAAGCCGCCGGGTATGCTGGTCAAGGCCCTAGAGCTGGATGAGCCAGCGCGCAAGTGGTGGGCGGAGCGCGTTCCCGCTGCAAGCTCAGAGCAAGCTGCTGTCAAAGCGGCGGAGCCAGCCCTGCAAGCAGCACCAGCAGCTGAAGTCGCCGAGGAAGACCGTGCCGACACCGACGTGGTGGAGAAAGTGGGCTCCGCAGACATAGCCGCTAAAGAAGTTGAAGCCGCCGTCAAGCCCAAGCCTGCTGCGACCAAGACAAAGAAGCGCCGTCGCCGCAAGCGAAAGTGATAAGGCGCAAGGGCGAGAACTTTCGCGAGTCTTGTCCGCTACTAGTGGCAACTTGGCACTGAAGCCACAACGTTTGGAGAGCCGTATGATACTGCAATTCGCCCTGATTCTGAGTTTTCTCACCGCTGGCCCGGCTGCTGTCCTGGCTTGCGTCAATGCCATGCGAGTTGATGGCGATGATGCGGTGAAGCAGATCGCCCAGGCCGAGCGCCTCTTGGCTCGCGGTGAACTCGCCAAGGCTGGCCGCCTCGTGGACATCCACGACTATCGCTTTGTCGATTCTGGATTACAGGCAAGAGCAGCCTTGGTCTTCCACACTGTTGCTCTGCGCGAACGAGGCACAGAGAAGTACAGGTTGACGCGCGCGGGAGAGTTCATCGCCGAGGCTCTAGAAAAGAAATCAGATGACCCGGTTCTTGTTTCGCGCCATGCCGAAGT
>JAAEPE010000018.1 GCA_024222395.1 Myxococcales bacterium | reverse complement strand
TGGGTGCTCGGCATGGCATTTCGAGAAGACGAAGCTCGTCACCGGGCTAAGAACACAGCCCAAAACCTAGCCACCCTCCGCCACTTCGCTTTGAACATGGTGAAGCAAGATAAGACGCGAAAGCTCGGAGTTGCGATCTGCAGGCAACGCGCTGGATGGGACAAGAGCTATCTAATTCAGCTGCTTACAGGGGCTACGGGATAGAACTCGATTGCCCTGCACTGTTAGGTTCAATTGCGTGGCAAGAGGGGCACATCGTGCAGGGGCCTGATGTGCCCCTCTTGCCACGCAATTGAACCTATGTGAACCCAAGTACTCACCGAGGGAACCCCTAGAACCGCATGATTCCAGACACATAGCCGTCAAAAGGCCGAGAGGCCGCCATGGCCTCAAACCTGCGATACGGTCGTCCCATGCGCAACGTAGTTCTTCTATCGTTTCTCGGGCTCGCACTAGCATCCACCGGCTGTCTCTCTTCGAGTCACCGAATTGGCAAGGGCGAGCTCATGAATCTGAGTCGCACCGCACCGGAACAACGCGGCGAGAAGGTTCGAGTGGTCCAAGGCCTCGGTCACACCGAGGGACCACCACGTGCCGACCGCGTCAACAACAACACGGTCGTAGTTGTGCACTCACCCATCTGGATTGACGGACGTCCCCATCACCATGGTCACCACCACAGTGGTAGTGCAACGAGCTCGACAAGCACCGGTGGTGGCACTGTTGGCGGCAGTGGAGGCTCATTCCATGGAAGCTCCGGAACGAGCATCCTCGCGAAGAGCAAGAAGGACAGCGCCAAGGATCTTATCATCCTCGCCGCAGCTGCAGCCGTTGGACTAGCTGCAACCGAGGGCTCGCGCTACGACGGTTGGGTCAAACTCCATCCGATGCACCCCGTGCACCTATATGGCCCCTACGGCGGATATACCGTACTTCCCCTCGCACACATTGACGAGCGCACTGCCGCATGGGCCGACCACGCCTACGTCCGATCTGGTGAAGGCCCTTTCACGCACCTAGGTCGCGCTCCTCTCAACCGTAAGGGTTTTACCTACTCAGTTCTGCTCGGTGGTGGACAGATTCCAGCACTCGGCGTTGATGAAGCCGACCCTCTCACAGGCTTCAATGGCCACATCCAGTTCGGCTACTTCCCTACCAAGCGGATTGGTCTGCAATGGGACATCGGCATGGGTTGGGCTGCGGATGACACGGGGGAAACTGTCTTCATCTCTCGCAACGCCCTGGAGCTCGATGCCTACCTCGCAAAGGCAGGCCCAATCCATGCGGGGCTATTTGGCCAAATTGGCTTCGCCAGCCGCTACGACGATGGCGTTCAATTCGACGACAACTCCAATCTCCTGGGGGGCGGAGCCCTGCTGCAACTAGACATCACGACCCGCCTAGCCCTCACCGGCCGAGCCGGCGTAACACGCTCCTTCGGCGAGGGCGCCAGCGAAGCAAGCCTCGGAATCTCGATCTACTAAACGGACAATCCCCTACGCCCCCAGCGAAGCTGGTGCGTAGGAAACACCTGGCGTGGAGCGATCGCACCCAGCGAAGCTAGACCCACGAGTATAAATCCTGATCGAGAACTTGCGGTCTGGGGATGTTCATGGTCAAAAGTATGGATGATTCCGATAGCTGTTCGTCGAAAGATTGTTGAAGCATATCAAAGTGGGCTGTCTGGCTCTTTTGTAGAGACCGCTGAGCTGTTCGGTGTTGGCGAAGCGAGCGTCAACCGGTTGGTTCGGTTACATCGCGAAACCGGTGATGTCTTGAGCGGTATGTCTCGCAGTGGTCGCAAGCGAAAACTCGATTTAGACTGGCTTCGTAGACACGCGAAGGCGTTTCCGAGCGCGACAAGGCAGGAACGAGCCCAAGCTTGGGAAGAGGAACGTGGTTCCTCAATCGAGGTTTCCACGATTGGCCGCGGACTTCGCCAAATCGGGTGGAGTTACAAAAATGACCACGCCCACCGCTCGTGACTCCAGGTTTCTAACGCTGAGGAGCCAGTCCGTGGCGCTTGAGAAGTTCGCGCAAGTGATAGCGCGTAAGTCCGGCTTCTTGGGCTGATCGAGTGATGTTGCCCTCGTTGCGTTTGAGAAGACCACCTAGATACGCTGTCTCAAAAGCATCCACGACCGTCTGCTTGGCCCCTTTGAATGCCAAGCCTGGCTTGAGAAGCTCCGGATCAAAGGTCGTCGGACCACCGCCCGGCAAGGCTACGCCCAACATCTCTGCCGCCGCAGCCTGCGCGGCGTTAACTCCGGCCAAGGCAAGATCGTGCTGCACCATGGGTGAGGGGCCGCCGGGCCCAAAAGTCAGATCTTGTCGCGTGATGACGGGCCCGTCCGACAGTGCCCCAGCGCGCTCCACAACGTTGCGGAGTTCGCGAACGTTGCCCGGCCAATTGTTGCTAAGCAGCGCGGCCATCGCGTCTTGTCCAAAGGACATGTTCGTTCCACGGCGCGCGATCACATCTTTTAGAAAGAGGTTCGCGATGGTCGGGATGTCCTCGCGTCTATCGCGAAGAGGTGGAAGCTCGCAATTGACCACCGAGAGGCGGAAGAAGAGGTCTTCGCGGAAGTTGCCGTTGTTGACCTCTGCTCGGAGATCACGGTTGGTCGCCGCCAAGACGCGTACATCTACCTTCACCGTGCGATCACCGCCGACACGCTTGATCTCACGTTGCTCCAAGACACGAAGCAACTTGGGTTGAAGGCTAATGTCGAGCTCACCAATCTCGTCGAGGAAGATCGTGCCGCCATCTGCTTGCTCGAAACAACCTACCTGCTGGCCCACGGCACCAGTGAAGGCACCCTTTTCGTGACCAAAGAGCGTGGACTCAATAAGCTCACGGGGAATCGATCCACAATCGAGTACGACGAAGGGCTTCCTATTGCGAAGCGAAGCGTTGTGGATGCCCCTGGCTATGAGTTCCTTGCCGGTACCGGTCTCGCCGGTGATTAGGCAGGTAAGGTCCGAAGGAGAAATCTTCTCAAGGTTTGCGAAGATCTCTCGCATCACGGGCGAGCCTCCAACAACCTTGTCAAAGCGGTCTTGCTTGGAGAGCGCAATCTCGACGATGTCGGTGGTGGGTTGAAACATCACCGTCGTCTGTCCTGCCCGGAACTTCACTCCGGGTAGGAGAAAGACTTCGAGAATTCGCAGATCGCCAACGAAGGTACCGTTGCGAGAATTGAGATCGCGGAGCCTGTACCCATCATCGCGAACCGCAATCTCGAAGTGCGTTCCAGAGATTGATTTATCTGAAATCATCAAATCGTTGATGATGCTCCGCCCACCGGTACATCGAGACTTGTCGATCTCGACTTCCTTGCCCTTGTCGGCGCCATCCACGACGACGAGCTTGGCTTTTCGAAGCCTGCGAACTGTGGCCCGCTCGCCCTCGAATACGGTGGTTAGTCCTGAAGATTCGCTGGCTTCACCTTGCACACGAGAAGCCTATCTTGGGCACTTTGAGCCGGTCAACTTGCGGCGGTAAGGCAATGCCCGGCCCCTAGTTTAGATAGGTTGGGCCATCGCCCTTGGGGTCATCCTTGTCTGTGACAATTCTTAGCCTGGAGCGAATGCGCGCCTGTTTGCGCTTGAGAAGCCAAATCCTGGGAGTCCACTTGCCGTTGGTGAGAACCCAGGCGGTCAACATTGCGCTGACATTCGCTGCCCCCTCGCCCCAATTCTGACCAAGAACCACAAAGAGCAACATGAAGCCACAGATTCCGATGGTGAGCTGGCGGCCGGTGATGGGAAGCACTCCAAAGAACTGGACCTGCTCGTTCGCGAAGAGCGTTCCGTAGGCGATGATGGCGGAGTAGATCAGCGGCTCGAGGCCGGTGATAGCATTGTTGCTTGAAATCGCGGGGATGAGCGCGATGACCAGGGTGCCCGTCACAACGCCGATAACGGAGGTGTAGGCCGCGAACTTGAGGAAGCGCTTGGTGCCCCACCACCGCTCGAGGGCAGGGATGAACATCCAGAGCATGAAGCCCTGAAAGATTAGGCCGATGAACTCCACTTCGAGGAAGGGAGATGTGACGAGCTGCCAAAGCTTGAAATCGTGCCAAATACTCTGGCCGCTAGCCGCCACGACGCGCGCGATCTCCAGGCGCATCTCGCCCTTCGACATAAAAAAGAGGAGAGATAGGCCAAGGGTCGCCACCAAGAGGTAGAGACATCCTTTGGTTATCGAGGTTTGGCCGAGGCCTCTGCGCGGTCCGCTTGCCATATCGTCAGAATGTAGAACCGGTCGCCCCGGGCTGCAACTGAAGCCCTGCTCTCCTCACTAATTTGCCGCAAAAACAAGGCCCCACCAGGCCATTGTGACCGGGCGGGGCTCGTTTGACGCCGATAGATTAGTTCGAACCTCTAGAACTTGAACTCGAAGTTTCCGAGATCGACGACGGCGTCTGCAACGCTTAGCGTTTCATCCCGCGGGTCCGAAGTCCCAAGGGCGGCATCGTCTGTGTCCAGCACATCAACAACCAGAGTGTAGTCGCCCAGGTAGAGTGGAGCCGATACGCCTTCGCCCTCACCGCAATCAAAAACCTCAACCAAGGCATAGGTCGTAGACGCCATAGTCGCCACGATGTCGACGCCGCCAGCAAAAACCTCATCACAAGCGGCCTCAATAGTGGTGCCTAGCGGAAAGCCTTGGGTGTCCAGCAAGTCCCATGTCAGCCCAAAGAAGCCCGTGCCAATATCTAGGGCAACCAGGACTCGCTCACCGTCGACATCGATAGAAGCTTCTTCGGCGAAAGATTGGGCATAGAGGGTGTCGCCATCATCAGAGGTGATGTCGACCCAAACATCGTAGTCGCCAAGCGGCAAATCGACCGCGGCACCGGAACCGTCTGCGCAACTATGAATGTCCGTGAAGACCTGTTCCGTGATCTTGTCTTGAGAGAAGACCTCTGCGGAGGCACCGGCTGGGCACTCGCTGTCCGAGGACCAGGAGACATCGAAGGAGCCGTATTCGTCTCCATCGTCGGTGGTAATAATGCAACCGGTTGCTTGAAACAGGCCGCCGATCACAAGTGCAGATAGTGCTAATTTATTCATGATGTTCTCTCCCCTGACTCTAGAGGCACACTCCGAAGTGGAGTCACCTGGTCTTCTATTTCCTGGTCTTCTATTTCCTGGTCTTCAAAAATCTTATAGTGGCGGCCGCACCAGAGCGGCAACCGAAGCTGAGTATCTCGATTCATGCTGCCATTCGCAACTTCACGGTGAGCGATTGTCCCCGAGAGGCCGCAGCACAGGAACCTTGCGCTAGCTTGTGGGGTACCAGTTTCATCGAGACGGACGCATCTGAGCATGCGTCATGGCCAACCTCTTTCGCGAGGACTTGCGTCACTCTCGGACGCAGGTGCATTCCTGGCCGCAATTTTCCGGCTGATCTGTGATGGTGATCAAGAGGGACTCCAAGCTCACCACCTCGCCCTCTCGCACCATGCGAACAATTTTTGGTGGCACCTGATAGGTGCCCACCCGAGCAGGCTGTGCATCTTCGCAAATTGGCTCGACGAAGAATGCCGTTCTGCCTGGCTCGATCTCGAAGAGGGTTACGCCGGTTTGATCCTGACAATCGAAGTCGCGAAAGCTCCCTGGACGACAGCCAGTGACTCCCGAATCTACCGCATTCCAGCACAGCCGAACCTTGCTGACTTTCGCATCAGCGCAGCTTTCCACCGGACCGCCGCCGAAGGTCCGCAAAGACCATGTGAGCTCTGAGGCTCCGCCGTCGATTGCTACACATTGAAAACCAAGGACCTGTATTCCAAGAAGAATTAGAACCCGAAGTGCGGGTGTGGAGTGGACGGGCTTTGGGGTGCTGGTATTCATGAAAAGACGGCCAAAGGCTCTGTGCAGTATTGCTGTTACTTGCTAAACACTGAATATGCAAGAACTCCTCCTGGGAGCCACAGGAAACACCAATTCGATGACCACCTGGTCGCTGATCTCGGGTGCATCTGGGGCTGTGATCGCAGTCATGTTGCTCCTGGCGCTCATGTCAGTATTCTGCTGGTACATCATCGGTTTTAAGTACCTCTACCTCCGGCGAGCGGCGAAAGAGAGTGAGCTCTTTGGTGACTCATTTTGGCGCTCAAAAGACATCGAGCAAATCTACAAGAATGCTCAGGCACTCCAGAACAGCCCGGTCTCAGCAATGTTCCTAGCGGGCTACACCGAGCTTGCCAAACTCAGTGCAGACGACCCGGCCTCGCGCGACCGTGAAGCAGACTTGGAAAACGTGCAGCGCGCTCTTCGCAAGGCGCAGACCGCCGAGACCACCAAGCTCGAGAGCATGATTCCCTTCTTGGCCACCACCGGTTCTGCGGCACCATTCATCGGCCTCTTGGGCACGGTCTGGGGCATTCTCCTAGTATTCCAACAGATCAACCCAGACGAGGCCGTCAAACTTGGGCAGATCGCTCCCCAGATTGGCGAGGCCTTGGTCGCCACGGCTGTTGGTCTTATCGCCGCTATTCCCGCCGTTATGGCCTACAACTACTTCACAAGGCGTATCACCGTGCAGATCTCCGATATGGAGAACTTCGAGCACGACTACCTCAACATCATCCGCCGCCACTTCCTCAGCTAGGAGCGCCTCATGGGAATGTCGGGCGGAAAGCAGAAGGGCAGTCTCAATAGTGAGATCAACGTCACACCCATGGTCGACGTCATGCTCGTGCTCCTGGTCATCTTCATGATCACAGCCACAACGATGGCCAATAGCGCCGTCGACCTGAATTTGCCAGAGACCAATGCGCCCACTCAGGATGATCCCGCAGGCCGTCTGACCCTGAGAATCAAGAAGACCAAAGAGCTCTTTATCGGCGAGACTCAAGTGAGCTGGGCCGAGCTCGAGGAGAAGCTGCGGGCCAACGAGCGGGTCAAGAAAGAGAAAGAACTCTATATCGAGGCCGACAAAGACCTGCCCTACGCAGTGGTAGTGACCGCGATGGCTGCAGCACAGAACGCGGGTGTCGTAAAACTGCAGATGCGCACAGATCCCGCCGCGAACCTGGACTATGGGGCGCTCGACAAGGCGGCTGGTCTCCCAGCAGATGGCGCCGCAGTAGATGGCGCCGCACTGAAACCGGCCCAGAATAACTAGATGCGCGACACCCCCTCCATTGTCTCAGGCCTGGCGTTCACGCTGCTCCTGCACATATTCGTCGCCGGATTGGCGGTTTCGAAGAATGACGATAGTGGCTGTGGCGGCGGCGATGCGTCAGGATCGACCGATTTTGCCGAGGCAGAGACGATTGAGGCCTCCCTCGCCTTCAAAGAGGTGAAACCAAAGAGCAAACAGCCTCAGAAGAAGAAGAAACAGAAGTTTCGCCCCAAGGCTGATGACGGCGCCTCCAGGAAGGAGAAGCTCGATCCCAAGAGAGAGAAGCCCAAGAAGGACACGCTTCCGGTTGACGAGGACGATATCAAGTCGGTTCTCGAGAAAAACCGCAAGCAAGACGAGGACTTGAGCGACACCGGAAGTGATGAGACGCCGGTGGAAGGCTCGCCCACTGGCTCGGAATGGGGCACGGAGAAAGAGGCTCGCGGCGACCCCTATGTAGGTGAGCTAAAAGGCCACATCAAGAAGCTTGTGAAAGTGCCCACGCTGGAAGCGGGAAGTGGGGTGGCAATTGCCTGTGTGCGCCTCGACAAAGACGGCATCATTCTAGATCGAGAACTAAAGAAGCGTTCAAAGAATACCAACCTCGATCGAGCCGTCGAAGTTGCTCTCAAGGATGCACCAGACATGGACAAGCCCGTCCCCGACACCATGATCAACCTTCTCACAATAAGAGGCGTATGCTTCAAATTCGCAATCTGACCCTAATTGCCCTCTTCGGACTAGTTTGGCTGATGATGGGTGCTTCGCCTCAAGCTCACGCAGACGATGACTTTGTCATTGACGTCGGTCAACTTCAGCGTGCGCGCTATCCCCTCGCCCTGCCAATGGCAGCCGAGGGAGATGGGGCCACCGCCAGAGAAGTTCTGAGCGTCGCAGCCTTCGACCTCGACATCGCCGGCTGGTTCAAGGTCATGAACAAGAAGGGCTTCTTGGCCAATCTGAAGCGTGAGGGCATGGGCATCGAAGTCGACGCTTGGAAAAACGTCGGTGCCTTTGGCGTGGTGAAGTTCCGCACTCGGGTCACAGGTTCCCGCATTGCCATCGACTTCAAACTCTACGAAGTCGAAAAGGGCGAGAACCCAGTTCTCGAGAGAACGTATCAGGGCGATGAGAAGGACATCCGCAAGCTCACTCATCTGTGGTGCAACGATGTCGTGAAACACTTCACCGGCGAAGACGGCTTCTTCGGCAGTAAGATCGCCTTCGTCACCAGGGCAGGCCGCAAGGGTCGCCGTGGCAACAAGACGATCAAGGCCATGGATTTCGATGGCAAAGGCGTTCACAACATGAGCCGCAACAGCTCTATCAACATCCTGCCCGCTTGGTCACCAAGTGGCGGCAAGCTGGCCTACACCTCGTATATGCGCGACAACCCGGATCTCTACGTCGTCTCGGCAGGCGGTGGTCGTCCCAAGCGCGTGAGCCGAGCCCGGGGCATGAACACGGGGGCGAGCTGGTCTCCCGATGGAAGCAAGCTCGCAATCACGCTCTCCAAAGACGGCAACCCTGAGATCTACATCATCAGCGCGAGCACAGGGAAGACCATCAAGCGCCTCACTCGCAACCGGCACATCGACACCTCACCAACCTGGTCTCCCAACGGCAAAGAGATTGCCTTCGTGAGCGACCGCGAGGGCGGGCCACAGATCTTCGTGATGAAAGCGGACGGCTCCGGGCAAAGGCGCGTATCAATGAACGGCTCGTACAACACAACGCCTGCTTGGTCGCCAGCCAAGGGCCAGCGTGTCATCGCCTACACCACACGTGATGGCAAAGCCTTCGACATCGTCACCCAAGACCTCAACACCAAGAAGATGGTGCGAATTACCCAGAACGAGGGCAGCAACGAGGAACCGAGCTTTGCTCCCAACGGGCGCGTGCTCGCCTTCTCTTCCGCACGCAAGGGAGGCGCTGGCATCTACATCGCCAATGCAGATGGAAGCGGCAATGCCAAACGCGTCTACAAGGGCTCGGTGACTAGCATCGACTGGGGCCCAGCTCCGAAGAACTAGTAGAATCTCTCGCAGAGTTTCAATACGTGGCCAAATACGCTAGCATCGATATCGGCAGCAATACGCTGCTCCTTCTCATAACCTGTGATACTAGCGGCACCCTGGTGCCTCTGGTCGACGAGTGTGACTTCGGAAGGCTAGGCCAAGGGCTCGCTCACTCAAGCACCCTGCATCCCGATGCCATCGTGCGAAGTCTTGAAATCGTACGTCGGTATAGAAGCATCATGGACGAGCATGATCTGGCAGGTGTTGCCTGCGTTGGCACTCAAGCTTTGCGAGAAGCCGAGAACCGTGACGACTTCGTTGGTCCCGCGGAGGAGATTCTCGGGTGCCCCATCGAAATCATCGCAGGTGAGCGAGAGGCCGAGCTTGTGGCCGGAGCCATCATTGCCGACTTCCCCGAGCGCAGCAGAGGCGAGCTTCTCTGTGTGGACGTGGGCGGCGCTAGCACCGAGTTCATTCGCATTCGCGGTGGGGCGCTGGTCTCCGTGGTGAGTTTGCCCATTGGGGCAGTCCGGCTCAGCGAGGAATTTCTCACCAGTGATCCGCCAACGCAGACGGAGATTGAGAGTTTATATGAGGGTATCGAGACGCATATCGAGACCCTTGGACTGAGCGGCAAGGCGCAATTGGTGGGAAGCGCTGGCGCAGCCACTAGCATTGCCAGCATAGAACTCGGCCTAGCAACCTACAGCCCCGAGCGCATCCACGGGCGCGAGATGAGCCGAGGCGAAGTAGGCGCCATCACCAAGAATCTCCTCGAATCGACCGTGGCCCAGAAGAAGGAACTCGCGGGCCTAGAGCCCAAGCGCGCCGACATCATCGCCGGCGGGGCCGCAATCTACGACCACGTCATGGCGGTCCTCGGAGCCAATAGCCTTGTCATCAGCGACCGCGGCGTGCGCTGGGGGCTGGCATACGAGTTGGCAGGATAGAGGGCCCGTACTCCCTCACAGCCCCAAGCAGCGATACACTGCGGCCGTCAGCGCGCGCGCGCGCGGCGAGCGAATGTGGTGGGCCATCTTGTTTGGAATGTAGGAGATTGCGAGCTCTTCGATCGGATCGCACCAACCGAGGGCACCACCCGCGCCCGGGTGTCCAAAGCTCTCCTTGTTAGGGGAGAACACCTGCCCGATCTCCTTGATGAACCCTTGAGTCCAGCCCTGCGGCTTGCGAAGCACTCGGTCTTGCGAAGTCCAGCTCTGCGTCTCATGCAACGGGGCTATCGCCTCGGCACTAACCAATCGATGACCATCGATGCTACCTTCGCTCGCGAGGGCGGCGTAGACTCGAGCCAGCCCTCGAGCATTTGCAATGCCATTGCTCCAGGGCAGCTCCATCGCGTGAACTCGTGACGTGTTGAAGTTCTTAACTCCCTTGAAACTGACCTCGGCAGGATTCGCGAACGCCCTGGCCGCTTCCTTGCCGAGGGCAATCTGACGATAGACGCGTCCCTCGTTGCCTGTGTGAAAGAGCAGTTTGGGCACGATCTTGAAGAAGAACTCTACCAGCCCTGCAGGATGCGATGGTGAAACTCGCCCCTCTTCCGACGCGGGCAACCCAATATGCACGTCAGCAGCGAGCGGGCTTGCGACTTCTCTACTCAGAAACCTTCCTATGCTCTCACCGGCAATGCGCCGAAATAATTCGGCGGCATAGATTCCATACGTGACACCGTGATAGCCCTGATCGGTATCCGGCTCCCAGTACGGAGTTTGCTGGGCGGCAATGCGAGCGACCTTCTCAGGGTTGTTGGCAAAATCGTCTAAGTCGATCGGCTCATCAATCGCCACCAGCCCAGAGCGATGGTTGAGTAATGTTCTTATGCGAATAGTCTCCTTGCCATTGGCAGCAAACTCGGGCCAGTACTTCGCGACAGGTTCGTCGTAGTCAAAGTTTCCTCGATCAGCAAGCATCAGGAAGCAGAGTGCCACCATGCCCTTGGTAGTCGAGAATATCGTGCACATGGTGTCTCGCTCCCACTTCTGCGTGCGGGCCTTGTCGACGTACCCGCCCCACAAGTCGATGACCATCTCGCCGCGGTGCCAGACACACAAGCTTGCGCCTAGCTCGCGCCTAGCTTCGAAGCTGCCATCAAAGACCCGGCGAACTTCTTCGAAGTCCTCCTTACATTCACCTTCGGTGCGGCTGCTCACCGCGCAACGCTATCAGGCAGCCACGTACGGTGTGGCCGCGAACGCACTGATTACTTCAGGCGCCAACGTGTCTAACTTCAGGCCAATTCCCTCGGCGCCTAGCTCTGTGCACCAACCAATCCTCGAAACGGTCGCGCCCAGCTCAAATTGCAGCTCCCCGGAACAGAAGAGAATCAGCACTCGACCGTCAACAGCGAGCCCGTGGTCGGCAGAATCCGTGGCGATGTAGAGCCCACTGGGGCACAACTCGCACAATGTGGTTACGAGCTCGTTGTGGCGAGCATCAACTACGCGAAGAGTCCACCCTGCGATTGTGTATAGACCTGTATCATTCGTCATGGACTTCGCCTCTGTGAGTACGTCTGAGTTCCATCTCGGCACGGATTTGACAGAACTCTCCGCGAGAAGGAATCGGTCGAATCCCAACGAACTTGAGGCGGTCTCTCTCTCAATCATAGGACTCAAGTCCAAGAGATCTCATGTGCCTCCGCGTTAGTTGTGAAGCGCCTTCGGTTGCTACTGTGCCATTTTGAGACGGTCGAATGCCATGGCGGTCGACCACTACATAGATTTCTTTGCCAAGATCCGTTGCACCTCGGGCAACTAAGCACCGCTTTCGAGAAGGTCCGAGGCACAACTGTGCCGGAGTTGATGCAAGGTGACATGCGGAATCTCAGCGACCTTGGCAAGACGCTTAACGAGATTGCTGATGCCTTGCGCACTGATCGGATTGCCCGTTGATTGAGAAGCAAGACCTCTTCATCAAGTCGTCCGCTTCTCTCGAGAAGATTATGACGATGCGGCAGATACGCTTCGATGCAGCGACCTGCGAATAGCTTGCGGCGTTTGTTCGGAAATCCTAGGAAAACTCCGGTCTAAGTCATTCGCTGAGAGGGTGCTATCCTGCGGTCGACCTCTGCCATTTGAGAATTACTTCATGAGGAACACTGCCTTGCTCGTTGTACCCATTGTCCTGCTGGCACTTTTCGGCGAGGCGCTCGTGACTCGCGCTAGAGCATCACAAGCGTGCGACACGCAGGCAGAGGCCAGGCCTGTTCCCGTCGACCCAACGTGCCAGGTTGGTCTGGGTGGTATCACTTTCAACGCGGAGACGCCGGACGGTCGAGCCTCCTTTTCCTCGGCCTTGGTTGGTGCTTAGCAGCGCTTCTACTGTGGCGCATGTCAATTGGAAGTAAGACGCGCACCTATCTCGATGCCTGGTCCATCCCTCAGATGTTCGCGGTGCTCTCTCTATTCGTCGGGCTCTTGTCTCTTGCATTCATTGGAGCGCTCGCAGGAGCATCACTAGCTCTTGCGCACTCGGTAGTCCGAATCCGAGAAATCTAGATTTCGAACAATCCCACGCCCAGAGCTTTGCGCGCGTCGTTGAGCATCTCAGTGTTCCAGCAGTCTTACTTGATTCCAGCCTAGATCTTGCTCTGTAAGACCGACGCGTGCGCAGTACAACACGTTGCCGCTCGCTGCGGGCAACTGAGCTAGCCATGCCCATTAGGGAGCTAATTGAGGGAGCAGATTTCCAGCAGACGATTTGCATCGGCATCGCCATCTACCCGCAGCATGGCAAGCACATTGAGAAGCTCCTGGAGCACGCCGACAAAGCGCTCTACGAGGCAAAAGCCAACGGCCGAGACCGAGCCAAAATCTACTCGGAATCCATGGCCTCTGAGAAGGATCCAGGCATTGCAGCGAGCACCCATGTCCTGGTGGTAGAACCCAACACCAGCCGTGCCAACGCATATCGCGCCGCACTCGCTATCACATTCGAGGTGGTGGTTGTCGGAGGTTCGGAAGAAGCTCTCGCTCTCTGCAGCCGTCAGCCTTTTGATGCACTGGTTTCTGACGAAGATGCCTGCGGCAAATGTGGCGTCGATTTCCTACAGAAGAACACGGCCATCTTGCCGATGGCCAAGCGGATTCTGGTGCTCGCCGAAACAGATGCCAGCACCGCCATGCGAGGCACAAACCGACCACATCCTCACGCGAGAGAGCGCGAAGCAGGAGCTCGTGCCGACTATCGAGCACTGTATTGGGCGAACACTTCTGGCTACTTCCGATCAACGACAGGTCACGGCCTACCCGACCAGGGAGAGCATCGATGGAGCCGCTCTGGATGCCTTCTATTCTGTGTTGGCCGCCAAGAGGGTCAACGTTGACTACGTTCCGATACTTGCCTCCCACAACCATGAGCTCATTGCGTATCACACCGAAGCTTCGGCGCCACATCACTACTTCTCGGAGCATACCGGCCCGAGCATGGAAGAAGTCTCTGAATCTCTCGAGTCAACATGGGAGCTCGGCCAGCTTGTTCGCAGCTCGGTAGCGCAAGACCTTTCCTCTCTTGGCGATGCGCAGGTATTCTTACCGCTTCATCCAAGTGAGCTTGCGGATGAGAGCATCTACAGTGGCAACGACAATCTATTGGCACGTATGCGAGAGAGAATTTTGCTCTCAATCGCCGAGGATGACTTCATTGGCGATTCAGATCCGGCGGCCTGATACAACCATGGGGTGACCCGGGATGCCCACGACAAGGACATGCACAAGAACCGCCCTCTAGTGGGTGCGGAGCCGGGAACGTTGTCGCTCCCGGAAGGCTCACCATCGCCGAGGATAACGTTGCACGTCTATGGCGACGAATCATATCTCTCCCGAGAGATCGAAAGCCCTGGAGAGATTTCGCGATGGCTCGCTGGTTCGGAGACCGTCTGGGTCGACGTCCAGGGGCTGGGTGACGAAGCCACACTTTGGGAGCTATCCGAAGTTTTCTCAATTCACCCACTGGCTATCGAGGACATCGTGCACGTCCCACAGCGGCCAAAGACACAAGCTTACGACAACCACCAACTGCTCTTCACTCGCATGCTGACAGGCGGACGGGAAGGAAATATTGGGCTAGAGCAAGTAAGTTTCGTGATTGGGCCAAGCTACGTCGTCACCTTCCAAGAGCGCGAGGGCGATGTCTTCGATCCGATCCGACGCAGGCTGGCCTCGGACAAGAAGACCCTCCGCACCAAAGGCGCAGACCACCTTGCCTATGCACTGCTCGACACCATTGTAGACGCCTACTTCCCAGTGATCGAATCACTTGGCGACTGTATTGCAGACCTGGAGGATGAGGTCTTTGCAGGCAAAGGCGATGGCACACTACATGCGCTTTCCGAGATTCGCTCGACTCTCCTGATGGTCCGCCGAAGCATCTGGCCGTTGCGCGATACGGTGAACCAACTCGTGCGAGACGATGTTGAGTGCTTCGGGCCAGAGGTACGAGTTTTCCTTAGAGACGTCTACGACCACTGCATCAATGCCTCTGAAATGGTCGAGACCTACCGCGAACTCGGGGCAGGCCTCATGAATAGCTACCTCTCCGTAGTGAGTAATCGCATGAACGAAATCATGAAGGTGCTCACGGTCATGTCGACCATCTTCATCCCGCTCACCTTCCTATCGGGCCTCTACGGCATGAACTTTGTCTGGATGCCCGAGCGCGATTGGAAATGGTCCTATCCCATTTTGCTCGGTGTGATGGTGACCATCTCGGTAGGGCTCTTGATCTTCTTTAAGCGTCGCGGATGGTTCCGAAAGCGCTGATTTTGCAGGTTTTCCAAGCTCTCCGAGACTCCCCTCACCGGCCGAGAATTTTCCCGCGAGCCAGACGTCAGTTGCTAGACTTCGCCGATGCAGCAGGCTAGAGAATTTGCTTCCCTCCGCCATACTCTCTTGCCGTTCGCTATCATGGCTACGCTCGCTAGCGGCGCCTGCAAAGGGGGCCCAGCTCACGAGGATCCCGTTGATGCGGGCATCCCAGATGCATTCATTCCCGATGCAGCCATTGCTCCCGCACTCTTTAACCCGCGCGATGACTTAGCAGATGACGTGCTTGCCGAGCAAGCCTTGGCGCTCATGGGTTATGAAGCGGATCCGACGGAAAGCACCTGCGAAGAGTGCCATGGCCTCACCAGACAGCGCATGCGCTACTGGCGAGCCATCACCGACACAAGTATCTCGACGTGTTTCACGGATCTAGATCTCTTTACAGAAGCCGCTGCAAAGACGGCTATCGATTGCATGCGCGAGGAGCCGACGGTCCCATCATCCGCGTATCACACAGAGGCCGTCGGGATCTTTGCGACCGGTGCTCACCTCGAGTGGTTCGACTTTGCCTTCAAGCGCGCCTATGGCGACGACTACCAAGACAAGTACGATACCTTCAAAATGCGCGTTGGCATGCCCCAAGGGGAGAGCCCGCCGTTTACGCAAGAACAGTTCGATATCGTCGCAAACTGGTTCACTCGCGGTGTTCCAGCACTCGACGCGGAGCTACCAGAGGATTCTGTTCCCACTGAGTGCCTCCCAGGCGTCTCCGCTGCGGTCGCGAGCCACGTAACGGAAATGGCGACCACCGGTTGGCGCGCAGTCAACGAGCAGAACAACCTGCTCATGTTTGGATGTGCAGATGCGGCAACAAGCTTCGACTGCCTATCAACTTACCCAGCGGCAGGCGACGAGACATTCAGTAGAGGCTGGAACGTCAATGTTGCGAACCAACAACTCCGAGTTTTGCGCGAGAACGGCTATCGCTCGAATTTCTGGACCCGCAGCTCAGCAGATGGCCGCTTTGTCGCAAACGGAGCACAGAGCGGAGGCGCCTCCTCCCGCATTGTGGACCTTCTGAGGGACGTATCCATTCCCGGATCTGCCTTCTACGATCCGGCGTTTTTCCCCGACAATTCCGGCTTCATGTTCCAGCAGAATCAGGCCTATCTCTGCGACCAAAGCCTGCTTGTAAGCGAGCCGGAAGAGATTGACTACGAGTCGGAGGCGAACTGTTCGGCCACCGAGAATGTCGGCCTCTACCAACAGTTAGGCAGGGCGCTCGATAGCAGCGACTACTGGGCAATCGACGGACAGTTCGTGAGCGACAACGGAGGACGCCAGCCACAAAGCAGCGACCCTCGAGCTTCGTTCTCCGAGGGCTCCGAGCTCAGGCTCACCCCCCTCATTCACACCGGCCTCGCCTATGAAGATCTAGACACCATCGCAGTCACAACCCCTTACGAAGGCGATGCGGTTCTCTCCAGCACCGCAAAGATGGTCATCTCTCGGCTGCGTGGCCCCGAGGCAAAGCAGCTTGGCTTCGTAATGCGAGAGGTGCAGAGCACGCCGATTGACAACGGCTACCAAGTGGAGCTCGAAGAGGTCGCTCGCTACTGTTTCAGCGGTGGCAAGCCCGACTTCTCATTTGACGATCGATGGCTTGTCGTGCACCACTACATCGGCGATGGAGACGCCGTCGACCTTGGGTTCACGGGCCCATCAGATCCGGGCTTTGAAGAGTACGCTGACCGTGGGGCCAGCAACATCTACCTCATCGATACGCTAAGTGGCGCGGTCACTCGGATTACCCATATGCAGCCAGGACAATACGCACTCTTTCCGCACTTCCGATCCGATGGTTGGCTCTACTTCATGGTCCGAACTCTTGGTGAAGGCACAGAGCACATTGTGGCGAGTGATGCGGCCTTGCGCCTCGAAGCAACCCCATAGGGCCTCGTGTCGCCTACGCGCTCCATAGCCATCGCTGCGGCTCTACTTTCCGGTTGTTCGGCTGGAGATACAAGTGAGGACTGCGCCCTCGGCAATGCGAGACTGGCCGTGCAGGCGGAGGATCGGGGCATATTGGGAGCGGGCGCTCCCTACACTCCAAACAGCATGCTGCGAGGTCAGGAGCGCGAGTTGCACAGCTCACAGATCTTGCGTCGCCAAGCTGCGTGGCAAACCATCGCCAAGGTTCTTGCGCCGGTGGCGCTCGCTCAAGACTTGCCCAATGTGCCCTCGAGCGAGATTCCTCTTTGGCAAACCTGGTACGCCAAAGACGATACCACCCGGATCTTTCAACATTTGTACGAGGGGCTCGCAAGCGGTGAGAAGGCGAGCCACGCGCGCTTCGATGAGACTGATATCGACGAGGCCTTCGGTTGGAATGCCACCGAGATTGAAGAGCTTGCGAATTGGCCTAGCGAGCGTCGCGAAGCCTATCTAGACGCAGTCGACACATCAGACAAACTCGCAGGCCTTGGTGGCATCGCGCTCGTAGGCTACAGCCCATCCGCGCTTCGCCACCTACTGCGGGGCTATCCAGAGCTGCTCTCTTGTTTGGCATCTGGCGCCCCCGAGGCGTTTCTCGATACGCCGGGACAGAGTATTCAACAAGCAGTTCGCGAACCGGTCACGCTACCAGGCTGTGCTTCCAGGCAATTCGGCCCCTTTTACGTTGGGGCGGGCGAGAGCTTGCAGGTCGAGCTCAGCGGCGAAGGCAGAGAAGAGGCGAGCATTGCCATCTTCGGTATGGGCGAGGGCAAGCGCGTGCAATGTGATGGGGTGGCGGCCTGCTCCCTTGCCCTGGAGGGGGCGGTCTATGTCGAGGTCACCGCTGGTATTGACGCGTTCACCGGGGCCGTGCAGGTGGATTACGCGACTCCCGAAGCTCCCTGGGCAGGATGCCTCGACGGCGTCTTCTCCACTGACTCGGTTATCATCAAAGCGGGTTGGAGTCGCGCTCAATTCGGCCAGAAACTCCCCGTATACGACACTTCTTCCGATGCAATCGGCACGACTCTTAGTGCCAATGCTGTTGCGGGTTGGGGAGCGCCAACCGGCGAAGCCGATCCTGGCCCCAGCGAGATCTACACAATCGAGCGGCCCAATGGCAATCGCTACCGCCTAACGTCCTTTCACATCATGACCAAGGAGCTAGACCATTGGCAGTGGATTACGCTCTGGTGGTCCGATACGCCCGACAGCGACTTCGGCGAGGACCGTCCGGCCCTCATTGAAGACCTCGGGGGGGCGTGGAGCAACTACAAGATGTGCACCGCCACCGCTTTCGACGAGGGCGACCCTGATCCAAGCGGCGGCTATTCCGAGATGGCGCCAAGCCTCGCGGCAGCTCTTGAGCAAGTGCACGAAGGCGTAGGTGGGCCGAGCTGGTGCTCGAATCCATACCTGGAGAAGGGCCCGGGAAACATGGCGACCAATTGCATCGGCTGTCATCAACACGGCGGCGTCGATGTTCTCTCCGAGGACATCATCGGTGATGCCGAGGCCTTCCCACACTTTGGCAGAATGCGACAGCGCAATAACTTTCCGCACGACTACTCCTGGGCGCCAGCATCGGGTGACAACCTCACTCTCGCCTTCAAAGCTGTCGTCGACTTCTTCGAGTAGCCGCCCAGAGTCGGCGAAACGTTGGTTGTCCCCCTATAAGCCCAGCGAAGCTCGAATGTAGATGCCCAGCGCGGCCGGTCTCTCCGAAGCAAACCAAGGATGCACTTCGACGCCTAGCGCCGCTTGCCCATGCATTCCAACACCGCCATTGAATAGGACAAATTCGTAACCCACGAAGCCACCAAGATCCGGTGGCTCGCCATACGCCATGGCCACACCGACAAGGGCATTGTGTCGGCCGAGGCGTCGCCCATAGGTTCCTCGAAACGTAGCGTCGGGATTCTCTCCCATCTCTGGGACTACGCCAAGACGGACAAACGACGGGTCAAACGCGACTTGCACGCCTAGAGACCATGTACCGGCAAGCTCTCTATCTCCAGCAATTTCGGCCGACCCCCCGATCCCAGCATTCAAGTACACCCCGCGAGCAGGATGCCAGCGGCGCGCCTTGCTGCGCTGCGTTTCCGAGAGTCCACCTGAGCTAGGGGGCACTTCATTGGAATCCCCGGGTTTCCTATACGCTGCGCTCGCATCGCCTGCGACCGAAGCTAGGACCAATGGGCAAGCCCGCACGCGACCACTCTTACAAGCGATACCAGCATACTGGCTTGCCAGCACGACATCGGGTGCAAACCGTCCGACCTTCTCAGCGAAGAGTATGGCTGCCAACTCCGAGGCTTCCATTTCAAAGTCGCTATCTGAGCCAGCGTGCTTGGTGAGGCCCGTCAATTCAAGCAGGAGGGTCGCTGGATGCAGTACGCGAATTTGCTGAGCCAGTTTCGCATTCAAACTAGAGCCACCGATGCCTTCTGGGGATAGCCACGACGGCTCGTAGGCATGTGCATAGGCGACCTGCTCGATGGCACGCAGACATGAACTGCGCCTCTCGCGACACTTGGAGATCATGTCAAGAAGCGTAGCCGCCGACGCTTCTTGGGAATTGGCCGAAGCGATGGCAACGAAGTCTTGCTCTGGCCGTGGGCCGAACTCGCTCCACTTGTCAGGCCGAGGAAACGAGGGCTGCAATGGATAGGTAAGTGCCTGTACCAGTGAGGTCGTAGCTCCTTCGCGTGAACGGCTCAAGGCCTCGTCAACCGCTCTGCAAGGTGATTCGCCACGCGCTTCGCAATCGCTCTTGACCGCGATCCAACTCTCTTGAGCAGCAGCGAAGAGCTGATGCGCTAAGTGCAAATCTCGCTTGAGCTGTAGCGGC
>JAAEPE010000017.1 GCA_024222395.1 Myxococcales bacterium | reverse complement strand
GCCGCTACAGCTCAAGCGAGATTTGCACTTAGCGCATCAGCTCTTCGCTGCTGCTCAAGAGAGTTGGATCGCGGTCAAGAGCGATTGCGAAGCGCGTGGCGAATCACCTTGCAGAGCGGTTGACGAGGCCTTGAGCCGTTCGCGCGAAGGAGCTACGATCTCACTGGCACAGGCACTTACCTATCCATTGCAGCCCTCGTTTCCTCGGCCTGACAAGTGGAGCGAGTTCGGCCCACGGCCAGAGCAAGACTTCGTTGCCATCGCTTCGGCCAATTCCCAAGAAGCGTCTAGCCTCTCTCCATCGCTTTCTTCATGCGCGGCTCCACGATGGCGAGCAAGTCAGCGTGGGTTTCGGCTGCACCGGCTCACGAATTACGGCGAGAAAACCACCAAAGTCGAGCCTAGAGGGGTGTTGCTAGTTGATTGTGTGATTGTCGATGGCGCCACGGACGGCCTGGAGCAACTCATTGACCCCGGCTGGCTTTTGCAGAATTGCCACATCTCGTAGGCGCTCGACCCGTGCATCGCTCAGGCCGGTGAAGACAAGTACTTTGACCGCTGAATCTTTGGTTCGCATGGCCTTGAGTACCAAGTCTCCCGTAATTTCTGGCATCGCCATATCGAGTACGATTAGGTCGATCAACTCATCGGCCCTCTGGGTGGTAATAGCTTCGTCGCCGCCTTTGGCTTCCAAGACTTCGTAGCCGGCATCGCGCAGCGCCGCCGAGGTAACTCGCCGAACGAGCGGGTCGTCATCGACGACGAGGATTCGCTCGTTTCCGCCAACAAAGACTGGCTCAACGAGGTCGGGCAAGGACTCGACAGCCCCAGCATGTACCGGAAACCTCAGTACGAACTCGGTGCCTTTGGACGGCTTGCTCCAACACTCGATTGAGCCACCGTGCTCGCCCACGATGGCGTATGCCGTCGCGAGACCTAGGCCTGTTCCGGAACCCTTCGTTGTGAAGAATGGCTCGAAGACTCTCTGCAACGTTGCCGCATCCATTCCAGGGCCGTTGTCCAAGACGCGCAAGACGACCTCTTCGTCTTCCACCTCGAGTTCCATGTCGACACGAGGGTACGAGATTGAGCTTTCCTCAAATGCGTCCCGAGCATTGAGCAAGAGGTTGAGCAGTACCTGTTCTAGTTGGCTCTCGTTGGCAAGGAGTGGAGGCAGCTCGAAATCACAATCAACGTTGAGCTGAATCCAACCGCCAAAGGTGGTCCGGCAGATGCGGACCACGCGGTCGACAATCTGGGTGAGCTCGAGGGCTTTGCGCGTATGCCCGGTCTTGCGACCGGCTACGACCATGAGCTCGGCGACCAAGCCCGTCGCTCGCTCGGCAGCGAGCTGAGCATTTCGCACGAGTTTGGCGCCCTCGGGTTTCACATGAGGTGTAGCGAGATGAAGACTCGGCAAGATGGCGCTGAGAATATTGTTGAAGTTGTGCGCGATACCTGCGGTGAGCTGTCCAACAGCCTCCATCTTCTGCGCCTGCAAGAGCTGGCGATGCACCATCATGCGCTCGCTAGTGTCGAAACAGCTGCCTACCACTTCCACTGCAGAACCATCTCCGTCTCGCTCAACATCTCCACTGAGCCGTACCCAGCGTGGCCCCTCCACCGGATCTGCCAATCGAAACTCTAGCTCGCGAAAACTCTTCGGCGAATCGTCTCGGAAGATGCTCTCAACTTTCCATCGGTCGTCTGGATGTATGAGTGCAAGATACTCTTCGAGTTGGAGAGTAATCTCTGCGCCCATATCCAACTCGTGAATCTCGCAGCTACGCTCGTTGAGCGAGAACAATCCGGTCGCCAACGAGAGCCGCCAGATTCCCATTCCACTTGCGCGAACAGCAATGCCTACATGCGGAGAACACGGACAGTCCAACTTCGACTTATCACTCATCGATTCTAAGGATAGCAAGAGATGGCGGCAAAAGGGGGGAGTCTCTAGCTCGCCTCGGCTGGTAGCCCGGCATCGGCGGGAACAAAGCCAGAATCACGAAGCCACTGATACGCAGTCTCGCGTTGCTCCGGTCGAATCAGAACGAGGATAATGTCCTGTTTCTGAGGGCTTTGTTCCGGTTCTACGGGAAACCGTGTTCCGGCACGATGCAGTATGAGCGGCAAAATCGCGTTTCCTGGTGACTTCGAGAAATCGACAGGGTCTCCGGGAAAACCAAGTTCCCACTTCTCCTCACTCAGAGAATCACTGAGCATGGATCGCATCCAAAGACCCAGGGGGCGCTCGCCGCCGAAGAGAATTCCCGCTGGCAGCTTGTTCACCATCTTCGAAGTCACGCCACTGCTCTCGGTTTCCAGTGCGACCAGAGTGCGAATTGAGTTGAAATGCTCCTTCACGCGCTTGGCGTAGAGGAAGTTCACGTGTTCGTTCGGAGTGAGTGCGAGCGTTGCCTTTCGAGAGTCGACCATTCCCCGAATCATGGTTCGCTCTTCGAGCCCATTGCCGTAGATCACAGAGAGCCCCTCCTTCTGGGCCGCAGCACAGCAGTCCTCATTGGAATCCATGAGCGTCACGGCTTCGCCACTTTCGTGAAGCTCTCTCGCGATACGTCTTGCGAGAACGTTGGCCCCCAGAATCAGATAGCCGTGGTCTTTGGGCCGAGCAAGCCCGAGGAGCTTGGCTAGAATCCCCCCAGTGAGCCCTTGGAGGGTAACGGTGCAGGCGATGACGAGAAAGACCAACGCTCGCATTTCACGCCCACCTTCGACACTATTGGCGGCAAGCTCGACGGCAAAGAGAGAGGCTACAGCGGCAGCTACGATACCTCTTGGTGCGAGCCAAGAGAAGAAGAGCTGCTGCTGCCAACTGACATCGGCGCCCCAGGTTGACGCCAGTACCGATAGCGGTCGCACCACAAACATCAGTAGGGCAACGACGATTAGGCCAGGCCCCGCAATATCGATAACGCTCTGCACACGAACGTCGGCGGCCAACAGGACAAAGAGCGTCGCAATGGAAAATGATGTGAGCTGCTCTTTGAATTCGACGATCTCTTCGAAGGCGTGGCTCTGGGTATTCGAAATCACCATGCCAGCGACAATCGCAGCCGTGATGCCACTCTCGTGCACTACCGAATTGGCGATGTGGAAACTCGCAATTGCGACAGCCAATGAAAGGATGTTCTCGAGGCCGTGAGGAATGACATCACGCCATCGAATGAGGACAGCGAGGAAAGCACCTGCGCCAACACCGATAACAGCGCCAACTCCAATGCGCCACGCGACGTCGAGCACACCAACGGCAGCCGAGGTAGTCGTGCCGACCATCACGACGTCGAGAGCCACAACAGCTACGGTTGCGCCAATCGCATCGATGAAGATGCCCTCGGCCTCCAGAATGATCGCTGTGTCTTTCTTGATGTGAAACCGGTGCAGAAGAGGGGTAATCACCGTCGGCCCAGTGACGATGACCAAGGTTCCGAAGAGGAAGGAGATCGACCAGGGCCACCCCATCGCAACGCGAGCGGCCAAGCCGCCCCCGATAGCAGTGACCAAGGCGCCAACCGTGACCAGGCGACGAATCGTCAAGGCCTGACGCCGCAAGCGCTTCAGGTTCATCTGCATGCCGCCCTCAAAGAGGATGATGGCTACGGCAAATCCAACAAAGGCGGGCAAGCCCTCCTCCCCCATGACCTCGGGGCGCACGAGATTACCAACGTCAGGGCCAAGCAGGACTCCCACTGCGAGCAACACGACAATGCCTGGAAGCCGGAGGTGAGATGCCAGAGACTGGCTGAGAACACCGGCAACCATGGCCAGACTTATTGTGAGTGAGGCGTTGTCCAACCCTCGGGAGTCTACTCGCCGACGCCCGCTAGGACGAGCAGAGCGTGCAGCATCTTGTGGGTTAATCCCCACACGACCTCTTCTTCGTAGCGCCAGCAGGGAAGGGCCAACGTTCTGACTCCGCTACCATACTGGTAGCTGGAATCGTACTCCCCACGTGCCGCCGGCCCGAGGGGAAGCCAGAACGCGTGGGCGGCTTCGGCACTCAGAACGATTTGTGGCTCGTGAACCTGGGTGAAGATGTGTGGCGTGATGACCGTAGTGAGTAGCTGGCCACGGGCGATTGCCTGAACGTCGTCGAGTGTGCCGACGTATTGGCCGCAGTGCTCAAGCTGAACACCTAGTTCCTCGTGGGTCTCCCTGCGGGCAGTCGCCACCGAGTTGATGTCCTGCTCTTCCGCCTTGCCGCCGGGCAGACAGACTTGCCCCGACCACCTATCTCCATTTGAGACAGGGCGGCGCATGAGCAAGACCTCCGCCTCATCACCGGCGCCACGAACGAGCGCGGCCACAGCGGCGCGCTTGGGAGAGTCAATCTTTGAAGAATCGCGCGTTGAGAGTTTTTCTATCGCGCGCTGAAAGTCGAAAGAGCTACTCAGCTTTGGCGCTCTTCATCTGATCGAGCCAAGCTGGGCGTCCGTCCTTGAGAGACGTTAGCTTGGAGTTCCCCTTTGCCAGTGCCAGCACTCTGCGGCCCTCTGGAAAGTAGACCTCGATCTTGCCACCATCAAGCACATCTTCGACGACGCCGACGCCGAACTTGACGTGGTCGATACGCTCGCCGGGCTCGAAGGTGTCTGAGAATTTGTAAGGACGTGTCGGCTTGCTTAGATCCGCCTCGACGGTCGCGTGCGTCTTAGGCTTGGCGGCCGCCGCGGCCTTTTTCTCGGCAGCGGTGAGCGGTTTCTTCTTGGCCTTGGCGGGCTTCTTGGGTTTGGCGGCGGCAGTCTCGCTGCCAGGCTCTTTGTACTTATGGGTGCCCTTGCACTCCTTGCACTCAACCTTGGCGATGTCGCCCTCCACCATGGCTACAATCACGTGCCAGACATCGCCACACTTGCGGCAAGTAGACTCAATATCGGCACCAACAGTCGCGTTCATGCTTCTATGATGCAAAGGCCGGACGGCTTCTGACAAGTGCAGAGACGGGAACTTTGTCATTTGCGGATCGCTTCGGCCCATTCAGACTGTCACCGTATGGAGACAACTGTACCGAACGCGACAAGAAGTCTCCGACTTGTCGTTGACAATGTGAGGAAGAGCGAGCCGGTGGCCCTCCAGGGGACTACACTCAGCCGGTGGGTCGATTCTCCTTGTATCTCGCTCTCGCTTTGATCTCGTTCTCTGGCTCGTGCTCCAAGAGTCAGGAGCCGGGGCCAGGCCGGCGCCCTAACCGGGAGCCAGGCCGGCGCCCGGGTGGGCGATGTGTTGCAACTTAGCTCAGAGGTCGGCGAATTTGAACCCGCAGCTGCTCTACTCGGCGCGGCGGAACGTCACAACGCGGACCTTATTGTCGTCGGCACCCACGGGCGAATAGGTCTCGAGCGACTCACCCTCGCGAGGACGGCGGAATACGTCGGTCGCAAGAGCCCTTGCAGTGTCTTGGTTGCGCGGGCAGTGCAGCGCGATGTCGCATACATGTCGAGGATCTTGGTCCCCACCGATTCTTCAGAGCCGGCAGACGAAGTCCTGACCGCAGCATGCCTATTGGCTGCAGGAGACAGTCGAATCGACGTCGTACACTACTGGATGCACCCGTTCTACGCCATCGGCAGCGAAGGGCTTGCCGTCAGGACCGCTTCGCTAGACCGTCGAGTGCAAAGAATGACCGAGGATGGTGAGTTCTGATTCTTCGAGTGCAAGGCGCGAATGAGGATTTTGCCGGGGCAAATGACG
This sequence comes from Myxococcales bacterium, assembly GCA_024222395.1. GTDB lineage: Bacteria > Myxococcota_A > Polyangia > Haliangiales > Haliangiaceae > NORP324. The sequence continues at coordinate 63 of JAAEPE010000017.1, read as the reverse complement.
AAATGAGCAACGCTGCAATCGGGAAAGCAGGACCATTAGACCGATCATTGTTTGGGTGTAGAT
>JAAEPE010000016.1 GCA_024222395.1 Myxococcales bacterium | reverse complement strand
TGAATCGAGCAGGAGTTCCACTGCGGTACTCATCAGACAAACACTCAGCAATAAGGCGATCCAGATCCTTCTCCGAGGCACCCTGCGTTTCCGCTTCGGCCAAACGGGATTGCAGAGCGACCCATCGGTTTCGCCACCGACCAGCTCGTTGGTCTGTCATACCGAGCTTAGCCCCAATCTCGACATTGCTCAGCCCAGTCGACGCCAGCAGGATGATTTGTATTCGCGACAGTAATTGTTGCGAAGTCTTATGAGCATTCGCCCATCTATTCAAAGTGTCTCGCTGCCGAGACGAAAGCTCTATCACAAGCGCATCTCGGGCCATTCTCAATCCTCTTCGTTGACCAGGAACCACCCTTATGATCTCATCTTACCAGAGTTGGCAACTTTTCCTATCAGCACTTCCGCCAGGGACATCTAGTGCCCTGTTTCCGCTATCACGCGCGCCGCCGCGTCGAGCATCGGGAGCGCGAGGACGGCCCCGGTTCCCTCGCCTTGTGCAAGCCCAACAGCGAATAGCGGCTCGAGCTCGAGAGCTTTGAGAGCTGCGACATGAGCGGGTATTCCCCCGCTATGGGATACAAAGAGGTAGCCGCGTATGTGGGGGCTCATCTTGTGGGCTACGAGCGCTGCGGCGCTGCTACCGTGGCCGTCGAGCACTACCGGGACGTTGATGGAAGCTGCGGCCAAGATCATGCCCGTCATGACGGCTATGTCAAAACCACCGACTCGTAAGAGAAGTTCTATCGCACTGCAGTCGCCTAGGTCGTGGAGGCGAAGGGCCTTGTCGACGACGTCCTGATCATCCGGGCTAAGGGCTGCTGGCGATTGTGCGGTTATGGCAGCAACGATAGCTGCGCTCGTCGGCTGGGAGCCTGCTGCCACTTGTCCCAGCGCGAGAATGTCGAGGCCCACATCTGCCAGAGAAAATGCCAGGGCGATACCTGTTTGTAGGGCATTCTCCGCCTGATCTTCGCTCATGGCACAGCCTTCGCAAAAATTCTCGGTGCCGTTGCCCGCTCGAAACGAGAGCACACTCTGCCCGAGATCGATGCTCTCGCCTCCGCGAATCCCGGCGTCCACTAATACGAGTTGAGTAGAAGCGCTGCGTGCTGCAGCATTGATCGCCGCGCCCCCCTCGGCGATTAGAAGGAGGCCAGACACTGTTGGGCTGTTGTCGCCGAGGTCGATGCCCGGGGAGGCGACGCCATGATCTGCTGCAACTACGACCGCGACTTTGTCGTCGAGCTTGGGGCGAGGTGCATGCCTTGCCGCACAAAGGCGGGTGGCGACGCCGGCCAGCCCACCGTGTTGCGATGCCAAGCCGCTTCGCAGAAGAGCCTGCGCTGCACCGGTCGCCTGAGCCACGCTTGCCGGACAAATTGATTCGACAATTTGATCGATTACTTCAGTCATGGAATATGGGAATATGTCTTAGAACTAGGGGCTGGCTGTCTCGATTGACGCGATCCTGGAGAGCACTCTACCGGCAGTCTTCCGGGAATGAGAATGCTGCCGGCAGGAAGGTAGCAGACTACGTGCCTCGCTCCGTGCACGAGAAGTCTGAAGTGGGTCGCGTGCTATCGCTAGATCGATCGCCGATCTGTACCATCCGAGACTGACATTTCAGTGGACCGACTTTTTGGGGATTCTGCCAATCTAGGTGCACGCTTGGCGTGCGACGACGTGGTCTGGTCTGGCTTGCGATGCGTCGCGTCATCGTCTCACCCGTGCCAGGGCTTCCACCCTCACATGCCCGGCTTTTGTTTTGTCTTGCCCCCGCCAAGGCAAGGCTAGCGAGTAGCACCTGCAAGCAAATCCGAAGGGTCATCGCAAGGTCTCTGGCACACTAGAAATGCTCGTCGTGGAGAAAATCCCGATGCAGTCTAAGTAGCTGGAAATACCAATGTTACTATCTTGCTCTGAGAGTCGGAATGAATCCTCAAAAAGGATGCCAAAAAAAAAGGGACCTCGAGATGGGGAAGGGATCCGGACTATTTGTAGTGATACTAAGGTTCGCCGTACCCAATTCACTTATTTATCCACAGGGTAGGTCAACCATGGGAAATTAATGGATTGCTTGAGGCAAAACCGCAAGTTCTTCACAGGCCGTTCACATGTTGTGCTCTGTGTGACTACACAACCTGTAGTGGTTTGTGGCTACTTGCCCCCCAAGATTTTGCGGTTTTTGGAATCCATTTTTCTTGACCCCCAGCGAGCCTCGTCTGCATAGTGACCCACATCTGGCGCGCTTCGGTCCGCTTGGACAGCGGGTGAGTATCAACAAGTTTTTCTAAAAAGCGCCAAGTTTTCAATGGGTTGCCAGGGTCCCATGCCGGGAGAGCTGCGTTCGCAGCTTCAATTTGCAAAAGTTATGCACAAGAGGGGGAACACTTCGATGAGAGCGAATACGACTGCTGGGGATGCTGTAAAGGGTGCGAAGTCGCATCAGGGCGAGGACATGAAAAGTACGATGGCTTCTGAGGACAACACTTCTGAGGACAACAGTAGTGCGATAGAAGAAGCAACCGACAATGCGACAGAAGAAGCAACCGACAAAGTCGGATTGGTCTTCCAGCGCTACTTCACGCGCGATGGGGTCGACCCACTCGAAGAAGTAGAGTGGGAGCTTCGCGATGCGACCATCATGGGTGCAGGTGGCGAGATTTACTTTGAGCAGAAGGGCGTCGAGTTCCCAACCGAGTGGTCTCAGACTTCCACGAATGTTGTCGTTCAGAAGTACTTCCGGGGGACGGTAGGCACTCCAGAGCGCGAGCACTCAATCAAGCAAATGATCAGCCGTGTTGCCGACACGATCTACGGATGGGGCGTCAAGGACACCTATTTCAAGACGGCCGCAGACGCGAAGTCGTTTCGCGACGAGCTCGTCCATCTCCTGGTCAATCAGAAGATGGCGTTCAACTCTCCAGTTTGGTTCAACGTTGGTGTCGAAGAGCACCCACAGTGTTCCGCTTGTTTCATCAACTCGGTAGACGATTCGATGGAGTCCATCCTCGATCTCGCCAAGACCGAGGGCATGCTCTTTAAGTACGGCTCCGGAGCCGGCTCGAATCTCAGCAAGCTTCGCTCCTCTGCAGAGCTCCTAAACGGTGGCGGTACAGCATCTGGCCCCGTCTCCTTCATGAAGGGCTTCGACTCATTCGCAGGCGCTATCAAGTCGGGCGGCAAAACTCGGCGTGCGGCCAAGATGGTCATCCTGAACGCTGAACACCCAGACATCATGACCTTCGTTAATTCGAAGAAGGATGAAGAGCAGAAGGCTTGGGCACTCATCGATGCGGGATACGACGGTGGCTTCAACAGCCCTGGTGGCGCATACGATTCGGTGCAGTTCCAAAACGCAAACCACTCGGTTCGCGTATCTGACGACTTCATGGACGCAGTCATCTCTGATGGCGAGTGGTCCACCAAAGCCGTTATGGGTGAGCGCACCATCGACACCATGCAAGCTCGCAAGCTTATGCGCGAGATTTCCGAGGCTGCCCACGTCTGTGGCGACCCTGGTCTGCAGTTCGATACGACGATCAACGATTGGCATCCGTGCATCAATACCGATCGCATTCACGCCTCGAACCCTTGCTCCGAGTACATGTTTCTCAACGACTCGGCATGCAATCTCGCGTCGCTCAACCTTCGCAAGTTCGTTCGCCCCGATGGTGAGTTCGATGTCGATGCCTACAAGCATGCGATTCGCACGACGCTCACCGCGATGGAGATCATCATCGATAATGCCTCGTACCCAACGGAGCGCATCGGGAAAAACTCTCACCTCTTCCGCCCACTGGGGCTCGGCTACGCAAACCTCGGTTCATTGTTGATGGCTCGCGGTCTTCCCTACGACTCTGAGCCAGGCCGCGCCTACGCTGCTGCACTTACCGCAATTCTCTGTGGTGAGGCATACAAGCAATCCGCCGTGATCTCTCGTGATTCGACTGGGCCTTTCGAGGGCTATGCAGTCAACGAGCAGCCTTTCATGCGCGTTATTGGCAAGCATCGCCAGGCTGTTGACAACATGGATGCGGCTCTCATCCCGTACGACATGGTCGAAGCCGCTCGCAAGTCTTGGAAGGAGGCGTACGAACTCGGCGAAGAGCATGGCTACCGCAATGCACAAGCCACAGTTCTCGCTCCTACTGGCACCATCGCCTTCATGATGGATTGCGATACCACGGGCATCGAGCCAGACATCGCACTCATCAAGTACAAGCGACTTGTTGGCGGCGGCGTGCTCAAGATGGTCAACAACACGGTGCCGCTGGCACTTACGAAGCTTGGTTACGAGCAAGAGCAAATCGATGCGATTTGTGAGTACATCAACGAGGAAGAGACTATCGAGGGCGCACCAGGGATTAAAGAAGAACACCTAGCGGTCTTCGACTGCGCCTTCCGTTCACCCAATGGCGAGCGTTCCATCGACTACATGGGGCACATCACCATGATGAGCGCGACCCAGCCATTCCTCTCCGGCGCCATTTCGAAGACAGTCAATCTGCCTTCCGATTGCACGGTCGAGGATATCGAGCAGGCGTACATCAACTCTTGGAAGCTCGGTCTCAAGGCTGTCGCCGTGTACCGCGATGGTTGCAAGCGCACTCAGCCGCTCTCCACTTCGAAAGAGGGCGCAACGAGCGATGGCAGCCTGGCCAAGGGGGATGGGCTCGACGCTCTTAACGACGAGGAGCGATCTCTGATTCTCGCTCTTCGCGAGAGCAAGAAGCTGCCTGCTGGTCCTCCGATGTCGATTCGTTACAAACTGCCCGTCGAGCGTCGCTCGATTACGCACAAGTTCCAAATCGCTGGACACGAGGGGTACATCACCGTTGGCATGTACGACTCGGGCGCTCCTGGTGAGATTTTTGTCCGCATGGCCAAAGAGGGCTCTGTCATCGCCGGTCTCATGGACTCCTTTGCAACCGCAGTATCTCTTTCCCTTCAGCACGGCGTACCTGCAAGCATTCTCTGCGAGAAGTTCCGAGGTACTCGCTTCGAGCCAAGCGGATTCACCGGAAACCAGGAAATCCCCATCGCAACGTCGATTATGGATTACCTCTTCCGTTGGCTCGCTCTCCGCTTCCTCGACGGAACCCCGAAGCACCCAGCAGCCGGTCGCGCAACCCAGGCTCAACTTGACCTGCCAAACGTGCCCGTCGTACAGAACGACAAGAAGCTCGCTACCCACGAGAGTGGTCGGGTCGTCTCTGCCATCGTCGTAGAAGAGCCGTCCACGCAGATGGGCTTTGTCGCTGAATCAGATGCTCCACCATGCCATGAGTGTGGAACTCTGATGATTCGCAACGGCGCTTGCCACAAGTGTCCAAACTGCGGCAGCACATCAGGCTGTAGCTAGTCTCTAGCTCACATGGCGCAAACGCGCCTCGCAAACGCCGCATCTGTAGAATGCCTCGTCTCAGCTTCGCTGGGCGGGGCGTTTCTCGTTGGGCAGGGACTGTGTCTCACCGGTAAGTGAGCTTATCCCCTATTGTTGGACAGACATTGTCACAAAGTTCGTTGCTATTCGGCCGCCGTGGCTCGTATTTGTTCGTACTCGATTGGGGTCGCCCTCCTCGCACCCTCCCGCTGTGACGGCTGAGCCGAGAACCATGGTGATAATTATTGCCGAACGAAGTGTAGGGTACATACCGGCCCGTCGAGCAAGAGTAGGGCCATGTTGGCGATGGCCCTACCGTACTGCG
>JAAEPE010000015.1 GCA_024222395.1 Myxococcales bacterium | reverse complement strand
TGTTCCTGGTTTCCCGGATCTTCAAGTTCTTCGGGGTCAGAAAGGCGCTCTTCGTATTGCCCGTTACCACCTTCATGGGCAATGCACTCTTCGGCATCGTCGGTACCCTCTTTGCGCTTCGCCTCGCCAAAACGGCAGAAAACTCGACCGACTACTCGCTGCAGAACACGGTAAAGCAGACGCTCTTCTTGCCAACTAGCCGTGAAGAAAACTACAAAGCGAAGCAGACGATCGACATGTTCTTTGTCCGGCTTGGCGATGCCCTATCGGCGGCGCTTGTTGCGGTTTGAACCCACGTATTGTTCCTAAACACCCAAGGCTTCGCCCTCGTCAACGTTGCCCTTGTGGTGATTTGGATCTTTTTCTGCGCACGCATCTATCGTGAGCACAAGGAGCTCGTCCCGAACGACGAGGTTGTCGTCTAGAAGACTGGTGCCAAACGAGTTGGCGCCAGTTTTCAACGCTTCCTGCGGAAGCTAGTGGGGGGGGCAAAGAAAAGGACCATATTCCGAGCACCGCACAAAATTCACGAGGGGAATTGCGCCAGCGTCAAGACAGTGGCCGAGTCGCGCCAATTCCCAGGTCAGCTCTAGCGAGGTCGCACTGCCAACCGCCGAACATTACTAGCTCTCTGCCTAGGCACTGGCTTTGCATCGTTCAGTTGCGATGCGCGTCCGTCTGTACCTATCGGCATTGATCTTCCTCATGCTCCTCTGCGCGCGGAGCCCGGCACGCGCTGACAAGGTTCGCGAGCGGGCTCCACTGAGCCTAGCCGAGGCGCGCATTGGCCAGGGCCTCGCCTTGGGCGGCGGCTCGGGGGAATCGACGTGGCGACTCTCGCCGCTGAGCATCAGTGCGCTCGCCTCCTACGCGACTATGGTCGATCCTTGGGTATCGGTCTACGGGGGCCTGTTGTTTGAAGGACGAGGTCGTGCAGCGATTGGTGCACTTATCGGGCTTCGTCTCAACCCTCAGGCGGGGCGCAATCGCGTCTCTGTCGCGGCAGTCGCGATGGGCCTACCCTTCTCCGCATATGGGGCAACGGTAGGCCTGGGTAGATGCATCGGCGTAGACAGCGGCATGGGGGTTTGCACTGATTTGGAAGCAACAGTCTTTGGTCTCGGCACTGATATTCCCGAAGGGCGCATCGCCACCCAAGTGCAAGCGGTACTGGGAGTGGCCTTTGATGTTTTCTAAGAGGTATACCTATGTCACCTTCGTTGCCACCCTGCTTCTCACTCCCTCGGCTTGCACGACAGACCTTTGTACCCGTCACAGTGATTGTCCTCCGAGCAACATCTGTGGATCATCGGGATTTTGCACTTCTGAACCCATATCAGCCGTAGATGCATCTTTGGGGGACGCATCCACTGGGGACGCGGCCGCAGTGGATGCGATGGCAGTGAGCTCCGACGCAATGAGTGTCGGCATCGATGCCATGCCCATGGGCCAGGACGCGATGCCCTTCGAGGACGGCGGAGCAACTATTCTCGACGCCGGACTCACTCCCCCCTCAGACGCCGATCTCTCGGGTGCGATGAATTCGGGGACAACACCCGAATTTCCGGGCAATGGAGAGGTTGCCCCGGGTTCAGCCGACGGGGGAATAGCCGTACAGCTAGATGCAGGGGGCCTTTCCCCCTAGGGTGTGAATACGTGGCGTTTAAGTTCAAGGAAACACGCAACCGAGACGCGGAGGTCCGCGAGAAGCGCAGGGTCAGTACCGATTCCGTTGTCAAGAAAGTAGACAATCTCCCGACACTGCCGCTCGTCGCGATGAAAGTCGGCGAGATGGTGAACGATCCGACCGTCACTGCCACGGAGATTGCGGTGACCATGGCCGAGGACCCGAGTCTCTCCGCCAAGGTTCTCAAGCTCGTCAACTCCCCCTACTACGCGATTCCGGGCGGGGTAAATGACGTGCAGCGCGCGATCTCATTTATCGGATTCAATACGCTGCACCAGGTCGTGTTGAGTGTCTCGGTCTTGGACGCACTAAAGACACCAAAAGGCTCGAGCTTCGATGCGAAGGGGCTCTGGACTCACTCCCTAGCGGTCGGCTCTTGTGCGGAAGTCCTTGCAGAGCACATCCGATTCCGCCAAGGCGGTGCCTGCTTCACCGCCGGACTACTTCATGATGTCGGCAAGATTGCTCTAGCCAAGGCGTCACCCAAGCTCTTTGGCGGTGCACTCGACGATGCCCGACAGAACGGCAAGTGCATGTCGGATGCAGAGAAGGACATCGGCCTGCCATCCCACGAGAAAATCGGCAGCCGCCTCGCCAAGAAATGGAAGTTCCCCTTCGAGCTCGCCCTCCCAATTGAGCATCACCACGCCACCCACAGAAACTCGGTTCGCAACGAACTCGCACCATCGCTAATGTCTCTTGTTGATATCGTTTCTGTGGCCGACGAAATGGCTCGAGTATTTCAACTCGGCGACAGTGGCTCCCCCTCACCGGAGAAGCACGACTTCGACGCACTGAAACGATTGGGGCTCTCCACGATCTCCGTGGACAAGATCTACACAGAGCTCATGCGCAAGCTCGAAGTATCAAAGAGCTTCCTCAACTTGCTGGATTCCTAGACAGGCGAGCACACCAGAAGCTCACCTCTCCGTAGGCTCGGAAGGCCAACCGAGTGGGGTTCTGCGGCTTGACTCTAGATCAACTAGGCTAGGACCATGAGCGCGACGCATGAACTTGGCCCCCTCGCCCCGCTTCAGGGAATCTGGGAGGGCGAAAGAGGAACGGACCTAGCTCCGTCCGACTCCCCCGAAACCGACAGACAACTCGCGACCTCAAAGTTCCGAGAGCGCATGGTCTTCGAAGCCACGGGCCGTGTTGACAACCACGAGCAGAAACTCTTTGGACTGCGCTACTCCACAAAGGCCTGGCGAATCGGTGCAGACGCCCCCTTCCACGAAGAAGTTGGCTACTGGTTGTGGGACGCAGCCTCGAAGCTCGTCATCCGCTGCTTCATGCCTCCCCGCGGCATGACCATTCTTGCCGGTGGAAATGCCGAACCTGACGCAACCAAGTTATCTCTCGAAGCTAAAGCGGGCTCCGAGGTGTTTGGAATCTGCTCGAGCCCTTTTCTCTCAGCAGAGTTCAAGACTGTTCAATACACCCTCGAGGTCGACACCAGCACCCCGGATACGCTGCACTACGAGGAGCACATGTTTTTGAAACTAAAGGGGAAAGAGGAACTATTCGACCACAGCGACATCAATACCTTGCGCCGAGCTCAGTAGGGGGATCAGACAGTGCCCGCCGGGTGCCCCCCTCTGTAGTCTGCCTGTTGACGGCCGATTCACCTTCTGGACTATGCCGAAGGAACCAGCATCGAGCCGGGACGCTGAGATCATTCTCGGTATCGATTTCGGCACCTCGTATTCATCGGCAGCCGCGCTTATCAACGGGGAAATCCAGTGGGTGCTCGACCGCGGTGACGCAATGATCCCAAGCGTCGTGCATCTTCCCGCCAAGGGCACACCCGAAGTCGGAATGACAGCCCACATGCGACTGGCCACGCATCCGAACACCACGGTGCAATCTGTCAAACGTTTGCTCGGACGGCGCTTGGAAGACAGAGAAGTGCGACTCCTCGATGCGGGAGTCGGCTACCAAATTGTTCCGGGTCCTCGAAGAATGGCCGCGCTAAAGATCGGCGGGCAGACCTACGCATGCGAGCAAGTTGCCAGCTCAGTCCTTAGCTATTTGCGTGATCTTGCCGAGAAACGCTTCGGACGCCGCATTCGCAAAGTGATTATCGCCGTACCCGCTGATTCAGAGCCGAGTTATGTTTCGGCACTCAGGCGAGCTGCCCGCATCTCACATCTTGAGCTATTGCAAGTGATTCCAGAGCCCATTGCCGGTGCCCTCTCCCTGGGTCTGCACGGCGCTCCTTGCGATCGGCGCGTAGCCGTTTGCGATTTTGGCGGTGGCACGTTTGACGCTACGCTTATCGAGCAAAAGGGTGTGCAGTTCACCCCCTTCGCATGCCACGGCGATACGTTACTCGGCGGAGACGACTTCGACGAGATTCTCGCAGAGGAAGTCGCCAACTCGGTGCAAAGGCGATGCGGTTTCAACATGCGCAACGACGTCGTGCGTTGGCATCATCTGCGCATGCGTTGTGAATCGGCAAAGCGGATTCTCTCCAGCGAGGAAGAGGCCTACCTCCGTATGCCCGCTGCATACGTCGAACAAGGCCAACAACGCAACATCGATCTGCTCCTGGATCGAAAATGGGTGGAAGCGAAGTGGCAGCCGCTTATAGAGAGGATGCGAAACGTACTCGCAAGACTCCTGTGCTCGTCGCGCTGGGCGCCGAGCGAAGTGGAGGAAGTGATCCTAATTGGCGGTACGTCCCTGATTCCGATGGTTAGGCGGAACATTGCAGAGTTCTTCGAACGCGAGCAAGTCACGAGCAACGACTATGCAAACGTCGCGGTCGCCTACGGTGCAACGCTGCAAACAGCAGGTCACCTGGCCATATCAACACAGCTTCCTTCTCTCACTGTTGCCAGCTAGTCGCTTTCGGAACAGAGACTCAATGGCCACGCGCACCTCGATTCAATAGAAGTGCACTTGGTGTTCACGAGCAATTCGCGAAACACAATTGGGCAAATCAAAGTTCTTCGCTGCGTTTCTACTCTGAGCGTTCTATAGTGCTCTCGTGTCTTATCGCTGTAGGGGATCTAGATTTGCTGACGTCGCATCCGGGCGAAAAGAATACAGGGCTCTCGATCTGGGAATTATCGCCGCCGATCCCCCCGTTTCATCAGCCGCCGTCTTCACTACAAACAAGGCCGCCGCCGCCCCAGTGAAGTTCAGCAGAACTATTCTCAAGAAGAGCGAAGGGCGAATACGAGGCGTTGTCGTCAACAGCGGCAACGCCAATGCATGTACGGGGCGCCAGGATGCGCTAGATGCCCGGCGTATGGCGAGGTTGGGAGCAGAAGCAATCGGGCCAAGTCCCACGAAATGCTCGTAGCTTCGACAGGCGTTATTGGTCTTCCGCTCGATATGCCAAGCATCGCCGACGGACTGCCCAAGGTCGCAAGCAATCTCCGCAGCAGGAACATCAGTCAATTCGCCGAGGCAATTCTAACCACCGACAAGAATGCCAAGATTTCTCAGCGGCGTATCGCCATCGGTGGCAAGCGTGTCACTATCCTTGGCTGCACCAAGGGCGCTGGCATGAGTGCTCCGGACATGGCCACCACCCTCAGTTTTGTGGTGACCGATGCCAAGGTCTCCCCCAAGGCACTGCAAGAAGCGCTAGGCACGTCAGTAGTGCCGACTTTCAATGCAATCTCCGTCGATGGCAATAGCTCAACCAATGACATGATCCTCGCCATGGCCTCGGGATCCGCCGGGGGCAACTCCCTTAGAGGGGCAGATTCGCGCGAATTCACGGCCTCACTCACCAACTCGCTCGACGATTTGGCGCGCAAGCTAATGCGCGATGGCGAAGGGGTCCACCACGTACGTTGTCGACATCTTCGTGCGCGGGACCCGCAACGATCGGGCCGCCAGGCAGGTCGCGCAAACCATTGCCAACTCACCGCTGGTAAAGCCGGCCATTGCCGGCTGCGATCCAAACTGGGGCCGTATTCTCGCTGCTGCAGGGCGCTCGGGCGTCGCAATGAACTTGGCCAAGACCAGCCTTCGCATCGGCTCGGTCCCCATCCCGGGCGCCGGTGAGCCCAGCACCAAACCCGACTGGGAGCAGAAGGCCTCTGACGCTATGCGCAAATCCGAGTATCCGATGGCCTTGGATATGGGCATGGGCCCCGAACGCACGAGGTTTCTCGCGTGCGATTTGAGCAAGGAATACGTCGGTATCAACGCCGACTACAGGAGTTAGTGCGTTGGCACCTAAGACACCAACGCTTGCTTCGCAAGCGTATCTATTTCCCACCTGCGGTGCTGTTCCTGGCACTCCACGCCAGGGACTCAATCCGCGACATCTTGTCGTTGAGATCCGGTCAGTTCGGATTGACAGCCCAGAAGGGGCAAGACCACACTCTCCCGCATGTTGATTGGTGTCCCGAAAGAAATTAAGATCAAAGAGTTCCGTGTCGGCCTAACAGCCTCGGGTGTCCGCACCTTAGTGGACGCGGGTCAGCAGGTCATCATTGAGACCAATGCCGGTGTGGGTAGCGGACTCTCCGACGATGACTATGTCACCGCCGGAGCCAGCATCGTCCCGGATAAAGAGACTCTGTGGGGCAAAGCCGAAATGGTCGTCAAGGTGAAAGAGCCTATCGAGCCCGAATACGCGCTAATGCGCGAAGACCAGCTGCTCTTCACGTATCTGCACCTTGCTGCTGCGCAACCTCTCGGTCACCAGCTCATCGAGCGCAAGGTAAACTCCGTCGCCTACGAAACCATAGAGACTGCAGACGGTCGCCTACCACTCCTGAGCCCAATGAGTGCGGTCGCTGGTCGCATGTCAGTGCAAGCTGGTGCAAGCATTCTTGAGAAGGAACGGGGCGGCAAGGGCATCTTGCTCGGAGGTGTTCCCGGTGTCCGTCGCAGCAAGGTCACCATCATAGGTGGTGGCATCGTGGGGGCAAACGCAGCAAAGATCGCAGTGGGCTTTGGTGCCGAGGTCACCATCCTCGACATCGACACAGACATCCTAGCTTACCTAGCCGACGTCTACCAAGATCGAATCAGTACTCTGTACTCCAATGCAGGCAACATTGAGAAGTGCGTCATGGAGTCTGACCTCGTCGTCGGCGCCGTGCTTGTCACGGGAGCTCGCGCTCCTCGCTTGGTCACACGCGCGATGATCAAGAAGATGAGTCCAGGTTCGGTCATCGTCGACGTTGCCGTCGACCAAGGGGGCTGCGTAGAGACCTGCAAACCCACCACCCACGAAGATCCGACCTTTGTTGTCGACGAGGTAGTGCACTACTGCGTTGCAAATATGCCCGGCGCGGTCCCGCACACTTCGACTTTCGCTCTCACCAACGCCACCATGCCCTACGTTCGAGCATTGGCTAGCAAGGGGCTCGACAGAGCCGCCGCGGAGGATCCTGCCATCCTCCTCGGTATCAATACCTACAAAGGTACGGTTCCTCACGCCGCTGTGGCCGAGGCACTTGATGTGACTCACGTTCCAATATCCCTCTAATTCAAGCTATATAGGCTTCGAAGTGGTTTCGGGAATATCCCGGAACCAGCTCCAGTTGCTACCCTGTGAGTGCTTTGTCAATTCGCAAAGAGCGAGCCAGATTTGAGAAGTTGGTCCTGCCGCACACCAATGCCCTGTACGGGAGTGCGTATCGCCTTAGTGGAAACGCTGGTGACGCCGAAGATCTCGTCCAGGAGACAATGCTGCGGGCCTACCGCTCCTGGCACTCTTTCACCAAGGGCTTGAATTGCAAAGCCTGGCTCTTCAAGATCCTCAGCAATGCATTCATCACTTCCTACCAGCGCAAGAAACGCTCGGGCGAGATTCTCAACGCTGCCGTCGCCGAGCAGCAAAGCACGGACGGAGTCCTCGTGCACGAGAAGGCTCAGAGCCAGCTCTCGCCTGAAGAACTCCTGGTGCGACAGAGCCTCTCTGAAGATGTTGAGCGGGCACTCGCGTCAATCCCAAACGACTTTCGGGTGGCCGTAGTACTCTGCGGTGTTGAGGGCTTTAGCTATAAAGAGATATCTGAGATTCTTGAGTGCCCCGTGGGCACCGTCATGAGTCGCCTCTCCAGAGGACGACGGCTTCTCCAGAAGGAGCTTCGAGAGTTTGCAATGAGTCAGGGGCTGCTTAAGGACGAGGAGTCCTCGCGCGAAGGTACAATCAACTTAGCCGAGTATCGCCGTTCCCAAGAAGACAAGGTTTCGCAATCTTAAGATTGCCAGGATTCTAAGAATTATGCTTAACGACTGCGCAGACTACCAAACGAGCCAAGATGCATACCTCGATGCAGAGCTGCAAGATGCGGAGGTACGCGAGTTCGAATCCCACCTGGGGAACTGCGAGGACTGCCAAAACTCATTTGAGCGGGCAGAGCAGGAGCACAAAGCTCTGCGCAGCCATCTGCGAGCAATACCACCAGCGTCCGATTTTTTGAACAAGAAGATCATGACAGCTCTCGACGCAGAGGATTCAAGGACTCGACGTGAGAATCGATTGCGATGGTTCTCCATTCCAACCGTCGCATCTGCAACCGCCGCAGCAGCGCTGCTCCTCTTCGCTTGGACTACGTTCCTGCCAACGGGCTCCGCCGAGATCGCAGTTGCCCATTCGAGCCAAGTCACGCAAGACGTTGCTAGGCAGCACCTGCGTGAAGCGCCCCTCTTCGTGAGCAACGACAGAGGAGATGTCGGCCGAGGTGCAGCGGACTTCCTCAATACCCCGGTGCGAGCACCACAATTCTCGTCCCAGGCTGTGAAACTTCTAGGCTGGACCCCGGCCCAGCTGGGAGGCAAGCAGAGTGCGACCTTTGTCTACGAGGTCACCGATCAAACGGGTCGGCATAAGGTTCACGCCCATGCGGTCGCACTCGAGGATATTGACTTGCGCTCACAATCAAGATTGGTGATTCACGGAGCCGAGCTGTGGATCGACGAAGCATATGGCTTCAATACGGTCACCTATCATCCCAAGAATAGGCGTCTTGCCTATGTCTTTAGCTCGGACATGAGCGTGAATGCCCTGGTGGCGATGGTAACTCGCACCGATACCGTCAACTCGCTCGTTCCATAGGACAAGCGAGCGCGCCGCCGACGCCACGACGCCACGGGGTGCGATATCTACCCTCATATGCGTAGAGATAGCCCTATGCCTACAGGCATTCTGAGCGCCCGTGCCTACACGCAAAGCCAATTCGTCCTTAGGCATGCAGAGCCGTGCCTTGCTGCCCCCAAATCGCTCGCGATAGAATTCGAACTCGCAACAACCGGGGACAACCATGGGCACACGCAACATTCTTCTCATTGATGACGACCTATCCTTCCACGGCGAGCTTAGCCAACAGCTTTCGCCCTATGGCTTTGAGGTGTACCAATCAGAGGTTTCGGAAGAATCCCTAGGTGATGCCGCGAAGATTAGCGCAGAGCTCGCCATAATCGCCGTCGATTTGCCCGAGAAGACAGGCTTTGCAATCTGCCACAAAGCCAAGAATAAGCTCGACATCCCCGTGGTCCTCAAGACAACCACGATAGGCCCCGAAGGCTTCGAGAAACATCAGCGCCTCAAGTCTCACGCCGATGGCTATTTGGATCAGCGAACGATGACTACGGAAGAAGTGCACTCGATGGTCGACCGGCTGGTGGGCTTGGATGCGCCTCTCGCGCCCTCAGATGACAGCTCGGTGGGCATGGAGGAACTCGACGAGATGGGTATCGAGGTGGAAGAACTCGAGGTGGAAGAACTCGAGATGGAAGAACTCGAGATCGAAGAACTCGAGATCGAAGAACTCGAAATGGACTCCACAAACGAGAGTGCCTCGGATGATGACGCCCCCCTCTCGCCCTTCGATGGAGATCTCCAAGCGCCATCGGGGTCCGAGTTCTCCTCCGAGGAGAGCACCCGCGTTGCAGTGCCAACAGCATTGCTAGATCCCGGCCTCGACGCGGAGACCGATGCGGCATTCGCAGCGATGGGCATTGGTGATGACTCTGGTTCCTTCGACTCTTCGGACGCCCCAGACGAGAACCAACAGACACTCGATGCGGCAAGTGTGTCGGCTTTTGATGCGGAAGATCCAACGATGGCTGGCGTCGAGCTAGTCGACGCGATTCCCTCTCCAATCGCGGAGCCCTACGATGCAGACGATGCAGAGGCGGCCCAGGAGGCAGTCGCGGAACTGATTGACGAACCTCGCGTCGAGAGCGAGGTGGAACTAGAAACTGAGCCCCAGGAAGAACTGGAGCCTCAGCCCGTGGCAGAAGTTGATCCGGAGCCCGCAGCAGAAATAGAGGCTATGCCGGCAGCTGCGGTGGTGCTTGAAGATGCCTCGGATGATGTAGAGGACATCAGCGTTGAAGTGCCGGAGGAAGAGACTCCCGCCCCGATCGCGGCAATCGAAGTGGAAGCCGAGCCCGATGCCGTCGAGGAAATTGAGATCGCTGACGAGGAGCCTGAGCCGGAACAAATCGCAGCGATTGCCGACGCCCCCGAGCCTGAGCCGGAACAAATCGCGGAGCCTGAGCCCGAGCAAATCGCTGAGCCTGAGCCCGAGCCCGAGCCCGAGCCCGAGCAAATCGCCGAGCCCGAGCCCGAGCAAATCTCGGTGAGTGCAGATGAGCCAAAGGACGAGCACAGCAGTCTTGATCTTGGACTCGACGAACTGGCCGAGAGTGCAGCCGAGGAGCAGCACGCAGCGGCGAGCATATCCGCCGACGAACTTGCGGCACTTCGCGCTGAGAACGCTCGGCTCAAGGCCGAGAGTGAGTCTGCAACAAGCTCCCCACAGAGTCAGGAATTCTCACGAGAGCATGAATTCCTACATCTTCGAGAGAAGATCAATAAGAAGGAGAAGGCGCTCCTTGACGCCCAGGACCAGCTGACCACCAAGGAGCGTCAGCTCTTGGGTCTCAATGACAAGATTCGAATCCTCGAGCGCAACAAGACCGACCTCGACGAGAAGAACCTTGGGCTAGAGCAGCAGCTGCTGACCAATAAGGAAGCACTGCTCGCTCGCGAAACGGCGCTGGAAACAAGCCACGCAGAGGCGAAGGCGCAGAGCGAGCAGCAAACCCAGGCCCTTGCGGAGTCTGAAGAAGCCAGAGCTACCGAGAAAGCCAGCCTCGAGGAACGAAACTCGCAAGCCCTGAGCAAGGCGGTCAGCGAGCATGAGGCAGCTCTAGCACAGGCAATCGATGCGGCCAAGGAAGCGCACGCATCCGAGCGAGCAGAGATGGAAGGCGCACACCAAGTCGCTGCAGCGGAAGCAGCCAAGACACTCGAGACGGAACTAGAGCGAGCTGGGACAGAAGCGCAAGAAAAGATCTCGAACGCCATCGCCGAACACAGCTTGGAGAAGGAGCAACTTGAGGCGAGTCATGCCGCTGCGCTAGCAGAAGTCGAAGCGAAGATGACAGCAGAGCAACAGGAGAGAGACAAGCGCGCCGCGAGCGAGCGAGCGACACTAGCCCAAGAGACAGAAGAATCCCTAGCACGTCTAGCGGCTGAACATGCGACAGCACTCTCGCAGATGAAAGAGCAGGGAGAGGCAGAGCGTACGCGGACAACGGAGCTTGCCGCCGCCGAGCTTGCCGCCGCCAATGCAGCCCATGCAGATGCAATCGCAGCGGCACAAAGTGAGAAAGAGACCGAGGCCGAGGCCCACACCAATGCAATGCGCCTGGCGGGAGAAGCCGCGGAGACGCAGCGAGCCCAGGAACAAGAGGTCGCTGCCAAAGAGCTTGAAGCAGCCAATGCCCAGCGACGAGATGAACTTGCAGCGGCTGCCGAGGAGAGAGCAGCGTCAGAAGCTCAACTGCTCACCAAGGCAAACGAGGATCGCGCAGCTCTCGAGCAAGAACACAGCGAAGTGGTTGGGCGAATGCAGACCGAAAATGGCGAGCTACAGAGCGCTCTGTCGAGTAATCTAACTGCCGTGTCTGATCGCGACGAGCAACTCGCTGGCTCAAGAGCAATGGTCGCCGAACGAGATACTGAGATAGGGAGCCTCCAGCAACAGCTAGCCACTCGCGATGATCAAATTGCAGCTCTGAAGTCTGAGCAGTCTGAACTCGAACAGCAAAACTCTGGATACCAAGAGCAAGTGCTCAAGGCCTACCAGAAGATCAAGACAGACGAAGAAGCTGTCTCAAGAGCCAAGAAAGCCCTGGCCATCGCTCTTACTCTTCTCGACGAGTCCTCCACACTCGAGCATGAAGCTGATGACGTTGCAGAGAGTGAAGGTCCCGAAGTCTAGACCGTCGAGCGAAAGGAATGACCGAGGGTGGTGAGTTCTGATTTTTCGAGTGCAAGGCGCGAATGAGGATTTTGCCGGGGCAAATGACGAAATAAGCAACGCTGCAGTCGGGAAAGCAGGACCATTAGACCGATCATTGTTTACGATCGGCGGTCTAGCGCCGGTATCCGGCCTATCTAGCGGCCCATGAACTGGGTAGCAAAATCGCGAAGGCGCAAGACTGAGGGCACGCCCTCGCCCGAGTGGAACGTTAGATTCTCGTCGAAGCGAATCTTGCCGGCGGCAACGTAGGCAACATAGGCGCGACCGCCCGGGCTGCCGAGCAACGTGTTGAGCTTGCTCTCGTAAGCGCCATTAACCTTCGCCACCATGGCTGCTCCTTCGGCCGTGAGGCGAGCTGAGACGCCATCGGCTTGTGCACGCACACGGCGACTGTACTCCGTCGTCTCGGCTTCAACGTTCTTGATCCCAAGGAGGTGAGCTTCGAGAATCAACTCTTCGCCAATGCCCGTGAGTATGGCCGCCTCAGTTCGGAGCCTTGCCGTGTCTTCCTCGGAAAGCTCTGCCATTAGCCGTCGCGCAGCGCCGGGGCTTCTATCCTCGGAAGTATCTAGGAAGCCAACCTGATAACCTCGATTCAAGTCGGCAATCTTCCGATTCCAATCCTGGGTCTTCGCAGCGACCTGGGCCGAAGTCTTCTGGCTGTAGTTGTCGAGTTTCTGCTGTACGTCTGAGACAACGCGCTTCGCACCATCAAGCAGCTTCTGCTGCTCGTTGAGCTGAATCTGGGCTAGCTGCTGCTCATACTCTGGACGAAAGTACGAGGCTCGAATCAACACGTCGCGGGCCTGAAGGTTCAATTTCGCCAGAGACTCGTTGAGGTGCTTTAGACTCGAAGCTGACACTTCTAATCTGCGGTCCGTATTGTAGAAGTCTGCACTCTTGAGCTGGGCGAGATTCTCGCGCAGCACTGAAATTGCGGTGCGATTCGCGAAGCGCTCGAAACGAAAGACACCATTCGCATCTTCGAGATGATTTCCCTCATCCATGACCTTCCAGGCCGACCCTGGAACGATTTGATATGGCACCGAGATGTCGACGCTAACGGTGTTGTTGTCTTTGGTACGAATGCTTAGGGCGTTCTCACCGGTGTAGTTGAGAAAGAGGTAGCGACTAGGAAGAGCTGAGATGCGTTGTAGCCCAGGTATCTCCCAGTGCCATCCAGGAGCGAGGTCTTCCTCGAGGAGACCACCTGCATTGGAATAGCGAACTCCGACGCTGCCGGGCGGCACCCGCGTAAGAAAGGAGGCGCGGGCGATGAGAACAACTCCTACAATGATGACGAAGTAACGTGAGATTCGAATAGGACTCTTGGTCATCGGCGTAGATCCTCGTAGCGGACCCGACTCGGAGTAGCGTCGTCGGCCCATGGTTGTATCTTGATTGTGACGCCCTTGAGCTTCTCACCGAGCACTGCCATGACGCGCTCGACGGGCTGGCTTCGGAAGGCGAGAACTTCTGCCTGCTTCGAGACGTATCGTGCGTCGAGTTCGCCTGTGAGTTCGTCCGCACGAAACTTGTCGGAGCTAAGGGCGGCCTGCCCTTCGGCAACCTGTGCTATCGCGTAGGTATCGGCCTCTTGTTTGGTCTGCGCCTGAGCGGCAACCGCCTGCGCGAGCTCATTTTCTAGAGCAGCGCGCCCCTCCTGAACAACTTTGTTCTGCAGTTGATCTACTTCGGCCAACTGTCGACTGCGCTCGGTTTCCGCCCTGTCGAGATTGGACTTGATGACCTCAAGTTGGTTGGAAAGCGCGTTTCGTTCCTCGATGGCGTGCTCATAGGATTCGTTGAATCGTGGACGCGGTGTCACCAGCTCCATGATCTGAATGCCCATGGGCCCCAGCTCCTCGTTCATGCGCTCTTTCGCGCGATTTGCAGCGGTCCCGTAGGTCGTGGGATCAGATACCGCAATGGTCGATTCCCTTCCAAACTCATCCCGCAAGATCGAACGCGCATACGGCTTCATCCAGGTCATGTAGCCATTGCCAAGCCCGGCCGCTTGCACCGCCGTTACTCCATCGCTGCCGTCGATTTGGAAAATGATAGTGGTGTCCGAGAAGTGAAAGTTCGAGCCGTCACTCGCTCGCACCGTGAGTTCGCGAACGTCGAGCTTGCCTGTCGATTGGTTGCCAGTCATCGTGAAGGTCTGAGGTTTGCCATCCAACTCGTGCACCGAGTGCACGAATGGGAGCCGCAGCGTCCACCCCGACCTCGTGATAGCGCTCTGCGAACCGGTGATGTTGTTGACCTTCACCGCCAGCTGACCAGGTTCGATGTTCACCACCGACGAGCTTATGAGAACCGCCGCGATCGACACCGTCGATGGCGTCATTCAGTCGACTCTGCGCGTCTCTGGCGCGAGTGCCACTTCGCTTGATGGCTTTGACACGGTGCTCTCCACCATCATCGAGGTTCACATGAACTCGCAGACGGACGTCACTGCGCTTCGAGACAAGTTGTTTCCAAAGCTACTGATTCGAGCACCGGCAGAAGTCGCCATCTCTCCGGCACCATGGACGGGCCAACTAGACACCGAGTTCATCGTGACCTTTCAGTCGACATACAGGGCCGACGTTGCACAGACCCTCTACATGGGTGCCGTGGTCCGCAAAGTAGACTACGACAACCGCGTGCGTCCTTCGGCGATCTTTGCCGACGACATGGCCAATGGCACCGGCTCGACCGTGTCAGGCAATGGCGAGGAGATCGAATGCGAGGAGTACTACGCAGACCGTCCCGCATCGGCGGACATCATTTGGATTATCGACGAGACCCTTCCGGCATCGATGCTCCCGACGCAAACGCGGAGCACGGGCTTACCCAAGGCCGCAGCGCCATGCTCCGTCACCTGCCCCGAGACAGCAGCGACCCGAGCAAAGTTCGTGACGATTCCAAGCTCGTCGTCATCTACGTCACCGATGAAAAGCCTGATGAGATCGAGGATGCTGGCATCATGAACGGAGGCAATAGTGAGCCAAACGCAACGCAGGCAGCGCAGATTGCCACGTTCTTGCAGCCCTACATTGCCGAGTTCGAAAACGAGAACGCCGTCGCGCACCTGATTTCAGAGCCTCTCCCCTTCAGCACATCCCCCTGCTCCGGAGCTGGCGCTGAGCACGCCTTCGGCTACTACGAATTGATCCAAGCCCTTGGGGGACAAGCTGGTTCCATTTGCGCAGACGACCTAGGGCCTGTTCTCGATGCCATGGTCGATTCGATTATCGGCGATGCCTCGCCAATCACGCTCAACAAGATACCAATCTCGGCCTCGATTTCAGTCGCTCGCGACGGTGTCACCATATTCCGCTCGCGGAATCAGGGCTGGGATTTCCGTTCCAGCTCCAACTCGATCATCTTCTTCAACATGCCATTCGATCCAGCCAACCCCTCCGACGTGGTGGTCTCTTATCGCCGCTGGGCGGAACAGATATCAATCGAATAAGCAGCGAATCTGGCTACGAGGGCAGCTCCCCCAAAGGGCTGCCCTTTTTTTGTATAGTCCTCGGGTGGCCCATTCCGAGCAGAGCCTGAGCGCCAGCGCGCGCCACCATTTCGCCCGAAACGCGGCCTATTACTTGGTGCCCATGCTCTACAGCCTGGCCATCTTCTACCTATACCGAGAAGTCTTCTCAGGCGAGAAGGGATTCGGATGGGACTCGACGGAGAGCTACTGGCCCGATCTGGTCTATTTCTCCGAATCCCTGGCTCAGGGTGAGTGGCCACTGTGGAACCCATATGACCGAGGCGGCTATCCCTACTCCTCCGATCCACAGCCCGGCATGTTCTATCCGCTGCACTGGATATTGGCAGGGGCAAGCGCTGTAACGGGAGATACAGGCTGGTCTCTAATCCAGTTCAAGATGCTCTTGCATCACGTTATCGCCGGCGTCTGCATGCACGCCTTCCTCCGGTACAGAAGCTTGCCGCACGTAGCAGCAGCGGTTGGTGGTCTCGCCCTTGTCGCTTCTTCGCCCTTCTTGATCCACAAGGCATCAAACCTCCTCATGCCCATGGTCTGGACTCCGCTGATTTGGATGGCCACAGACGCGCTCCTGAAGGCTCCTAATTGGCGACGTGCACTCGCGCTCGCGGCGTCTCTCTACGTCTCCGGAAGCGCGGGCTCTCCGCCAGGGTTCTTCTATGTTCTCGTCATGGCCCTGCTCTATGGCGGCTTCCGCATTGTCGAAACCGCACTGGCCAAGCGTCGCGACGGAGAGCTCGCCGCATTTCTCTGGAAGATTGCTCCACTGCTCGTATTGGCTGCGCTCGTCGTCTTTGGCCTTCTCTGGGTAAGCGTCGCACCAGGTCTATCTCTCTCTGAGCACACCCCTAGAGTCAAACGCGACTTGGCATACGCGTTGAGCATCCCACTGCCCATGTGGCCAACCCTCTCCTCACTGCTCGTGCCCACCTCCGGGCAGGTCGATGCCTACTGCGGAATCCTGGTACTGCTGTTGGCCGTGAGCGCCGTGCTATTGAGGCCTCGCCAGCACAGAGGCACCCCGATATTCTTTGCGGTCGCCTCGGTACTTTTCCTATGCATGAGTTTTGGCGACCAGCTGCCCGTCTTGGGTTTCTTCGTCAAACACATTCCAGGATTTGGCATGTTTCGAATCGCCAGTCGTTACAAGTGCCTCTTTGCCGTGACCATGGCTCCACTTGCTGGCTACGGAGCTTGGGCACTGCTTGCGGCGAGGCCACGCTGGAGCCGCGATACTTGGAAGATCATCGGCCTGTGCATTGTCTCGACTGCCGGTATTGCGATGTTGCTGCACTGGCTGCCTCTCGATGCAAAGCTCACGAAGCGCTTCCCCGGACCTGCCACGCCTATCGTGCTCTCGACCCTGGCCATGGGCCTGCTCGTCGCCAGCGTTCTTCACACTAGGCGCAGTGCCGTCTACCTCGTCGCAGTCATGCCTCTGCTCATCACAGGCGATTCTGAGAGATATTGGCATCACCAACAGCTCTTCCTAGAAGTCAAGGTTGACCACAAGGAAGACCTTGCGAAGATTGCCGACCTCAAAGGTGTTCTAGATCATCGGGTGCGTATCTACGACGAGTTCGTGCTCGAGCAGAGACCAGGTTCACGCCTGCGAATTCGCGACTTCCGCGGATATCCATCGGGCGACCCACTCGATTTTCAACGCTATAGAGACGTCCTGGCGCGAGCCAGAAAAGAGCCAAGACTTCTCGAGGCCTACAATGTTGGCTACGTACTTCACGGGCGACACCACCGGAGTGGCAAGCGAAGCAACCGTCTGAAAGTCGATCCAGCAATTAAGGCAAAGACCCACTTCGAGCGCGGCAAAGGCCAAACTCGTAGGGCCTTGCATCCAGCCCCCATCGTTCAGTGGTACCAGGGAGCCAGATTCGTTCCGAAGGGAAAGGCGTTGAATGCCGTCTTGGAGGCCGAGAGTGACACGGGTGTGCGAAGGTTCGCGGTGCTTGAACCGAGCGACGGTGCCCGCATCGAGCCATCGCTACGAGCCAAACTTGAGACCGTCGGTGAGGCAGGAGGCGCCACGGCAAGTGGCGAACTCGTTTCGTTTGAAGCCGACGAAGTGACGATATCAATCGACGCGCCAGACCATGGTTTGCTCGTGCTCAACGAGGTATTCTACCCGGGCTGGGAAGTGTCTATCGATGGCAAGCCGGCAGACGCGCTACGTGCGAACTACCTCTTGCGAGCAACCACCGTCGGGCCAGGTCGCCACATTGTGCGCTGGCGCTACAACCCTGTCGGGCACGGGCCTCGCATTCTGCTCTATCTCCTCTGCATGCTCACGCTACTCGCAGGCCTCGTGCCTTGGGGCAGGATTCGCCAGCGTCTCAGGAAGTGACTAGTGGCTCGACGTCGATTTGTCGGCGCATTCGAACCCCAAGCCTGGGCCCAGAAGGAGCGAGCGCTTCGCCCACGGTTCGCCCACGGCGTTGCCCGAGAGAATCCGTTGTGCAGCCAGAGGTAGATTTGTGCCTGCATGTGCCAGGAGCGCAGGACGGCCAGCCAGTCGAGCGCTGATCTCGGTGATTCTTGGCCTCCCTTGCACATCGAGTCGCATTTCGATAGAGAAGATGCCCTGTGGACTCTCCGACAATTTGCGAATGGCTGCGTCTGAGACTTCTTCGTAGACGGATGCATCGACCGTGATTCCATGGGCCGTCTGCCCGGAGACTCATCGCGCTCTCACCGAGAAGGTAGCGCATCCGCTGCATGGCCGCCCCGGCGATGAGATTTCCACTGTGATAGAGCCCGGTCCAATTGATGATGGCACCCGGCAAGAACTCGTGAATCACCCACGTATCGTCCATGCCCCCAAGCTCTCGCCAATAGCGTATCCAGGCCTTGCGCTCGTCTGCGCTTTGCAGTTTTAGGGCACGGCGAGCCCCCGAGCAAACCCTCGCACGCAGCCAAAGGGGGCTGCCAAGGGTGCCGAACACTCTGTCCACGTCAGCTTCACTGTCGATCTCGAGGGTCCAGGGAAAGAGCTCTGGCTCCTCTACAGCTGAGTATGTTGCGGCCTTATCCTCCAAGATGGCGCTCAGCTCAGGAGAAGGGCCTGAGATCGGACAACTCAGCGACGGTGATTCATCGGCGTAGGCAGAGACCTCCTGGTCTGTGCAGAAGAAGACACATGACGCGGACTCCTCGCAAATGAGCTGCTCGAGAGTCGCGAAGAAGGCGCTGGCATCAGAGTCTGCGCGGGCACCTGCACTGTGACATCCACCTGCTGTGACATCTGCCACAGGGCCCACTCATCACAATCGCATCCAATGAGCCGCAAGCTCGAATCCGCTCGGAGGGCGCACGCAACATCGATAGCAATGCAGCTACCTAGACCGCCGAGCGCAAACAATGATCGGTCTAATGGTCCTGCTTTCCCGATTGCAGCGTTGCTCATTTCGTCATTTGCCGCGGCAAAATCCTCGTTCGTGCCTTGCACTCGAAGAATCAGAACTCACCATCCTCGGTCATTCTTTTCGCTCGACGGTCTAGCCCCGTAATAATCACCGCCGTGCTGCCCATGCGCCCCATTTGCGCCCGGCATGCTTCGGGGGGCAAGACTTTTGCCCCGAGCTCTTCTTTCCCCCCGCCGTCCCCACAGCTACCATGCTGCCTCGTTGTCCAATGTCGTGTCCAAACTTCGGTGGCTGCTCCCTCTGCGCATGCCACTGGTCTACACGCTACTCACCATGGCGGTTTTCTGGCGTCTGTGGACTCCGATAGACGGGGCAGAGCGCAGTTGGAAGCACGATCCGCAACACGAGTATTGGGGCGACCTAATATTTCAACAGGACACCCTTGCCGATGGACAGCTCGCCCTGTGGAATCCCCACGACCGTGGCGGATTTCCGGTCTACGGCGACCCACAGCCGGGCATGTTCTACCCGCCGAACTGGGCACTCTTGGCCTGGGGAAGCTTCGGTGATTCGCTCCCCTTTGGCATCGCCAGCTTCAAGATCGTCTTACACTGGATATTCGGCGCCATTGGCATGCACCTGCTCATCAGGCGTTTGGGAGGCAGCCGTGAGTCATGGGAGCCAGCCTGCTACGCAGCGGGTGCCCTCTTCTCGTTCACCTCCCCCAAGCTGCGTTACATGGGTTCGGCGCTCAATTGGTCGGTTGCGTGGCTTCCGTGGGTCTTGCTATCGGTCTGGTATTTTTCTGAGAAGCCTACGGCACGAAGGGGTGTCTTCATGGGGACAGCTCTCGCCATGGTGCTGCTATCGGGAGCCCCTGCGGCTTTGCTCTACGCGCTTATTCTCGCCCTACCTCTCGGTCTCTACAAGATGTGGGGACGCATTCGTGAGCACTGGAAGCCCATAGCGATTGCTGCCCTCACATCACTATTTTGGGTCCTCCCGCTTATGGCCTCTAACCTCGAGCAGCTCCCCGAATCGGTAAGGCAGACCCGGAGCTACTCCTTCATCACCGATAGCGTCTTCTCCCCGGGGCATCTCATTTCCTTTGTCGTGCCGCGTCTAGGCCAAGGCGAGAATCCCTATGTTGGGGGCCTCGTGCTTCTCGCCATTGGTCTCGCCATTGCCAATCGAAAGCAGCGCGGGCTTGCCTGGGTATTCCTCGGAGTCGCCGCCTTCTCCATTGCCATCTCGATGGGGGGCCACGCGGGCTTCTTGCCATCTCTCGCCTCGGCGTTTTCGCCCTTTTCCATGTTCCGACGTGCCCATAGATACCTCTATATAACGTCGCTCGCTCTCGCGGTACTCGGAGGTTTGGGCCTCGGCTACGTTCTAAGTTTGGAAGTCGAGGCGCGAAAGGCACAGCTTGCCAAAGTCGTAAGCTTGGTCGGCGGGGCCCTGAGCTTTGCCACGGGCATGGCATATCTCATGTCCGTGGTCATGCAGGAGAAGATCGGTGCCAACAAGAATGAGGGATTCGGGATCGCCTTCCTCTCTGCCCTCGTATTCACCGTACTAATTAGACTTATTCTAACGTCGCCCCCGAAGGCAAAGCGCGGCCTCGCTTGGGCTGTTGTCGCGCTGCTCTTTGTCGATATCTGGACAGCCAACTTCCACGTCTCAGACGTTGGCATGACCGCCCTGCCCCTCACTCCTCGGGATGGCGACGTTGCCAAGCTCGAAGCGGTAGAGCGAGACTGGCGCATTTACGACGATGGCTACTTGCAGTTTCGCCCGGGCACACGCCTCGGTATACGGGACTTCAGCGGCTACGAAGACGACCCCCTTGGGCTATCTCGCTACACCAAACTCCTCGTCGCAGCCAAGCGCAATCACAAGCTCTTCGGTCACGCCAATGTGCGCTACCTACTCACGCGCAAAGGGAAACTCAAGCCGAAGACTGAGGATGCGAAAGCTATCGCCCCGGGCATCTGGGAACTTAATCAGAGTGCGCCAGCAGTGTACTTCGTGCCGGCGCCGCTGCTCGCCAAAGACAGCACCGATGCGCTCAAACGCTTGCGGACGTTCGCCCCAGGAACGAATGCGGTTGTTGAAGGCAAGTTCACCGCAGGCGACGCATCGCTCCCCATCACCATCGGTCGCATTACGACGCTGGAGCCGAACCGAGTCGTTGCCGAGATCGAGACACCAGGCCCAGGACTCGTGGTGATCGCAGAGGCCTACTATCCCAAGTGGGAAGCCACGGTCGACGGCACCGCAGCCCGAATTCTGCCAGCAAACCTCATGTTTCGTGGCATTCCGGTCTCCGGACCCGGCACCCACAGGATTGAGATGACCCTATCGCCGGGCAGCTTCTGGTGGTTCTTGCCCGCCTACCTGCTCGCTTTTGTGGGCTTGCTTTGGGCAGCACTGTGGCCTAGCTTCCGGCGCAGATGGACTTGAAGGAAGTTGATGGCGCGAGGGGGGTGCGACACCCCTGGGAACGAACCCGCTTTGAGTTCTTTCAAGACGTCTTGCGCAAGAACGAGTTGCTAACTCCGGCGACAAGTATTCTAGATATCGGCTCGGGCGATGCGTGGTTTTCAAGCCAGCTCATGACGCAGAACGGTCTGTTGCCAATCACCTGCTGGGATCAGCGATACACCGAGTCTAGCGCTTCCGAGCTGGGGCTAGCGCAGGGACAACTAGATCTCTGCAATGCCCGCCCGAAGAAGCGCTTCGATTTGATTCTCATGCTCGATGTGCTCGAGCATGTCGAAGACGACCGAGCCTTCCTACGCGATACGATGGCTCAGAACCTCCGCCCTGGCGGGACTCTGCTCATCTCTGTGCCTGCCTGGGAGCACTTGGAGAGCGATCACGATCACTGGCTCGAACACTTCCGCCGGTACACGCCTAGTGGATTTCGCCGCACCCTGGGCTTTGCCAGCGCGAGCCCCCTCAAGACCGGCGGGCTCTTCCACTCACTTCTTGTTCCGCGAACCCTAGAAGTATTCAAGAAGCGACTCCTCAAGAAGGCGCCGCTCGACGCAGAACCCACCCTGCAGTGGGACGCTCATCCCGTTGTCAGTAGGCTTGTCACAACCGCACTTCGTGTCGACAATCGCGTATCCCGCTGGGCCTCTGACGCGGGCCTGCAGCTTCCAGGGCTTAGCCTGTGGGCATTGTGCAAGCAGGCGACCGACTAGCATATGCGAGCCACTACAATAGTCATCCCCTGCTATAACGAGGCCGATCGTCTAGATCTCCAAGAGTTCCGGGCGCTCGTCACAGAGCCGGGCATATCGCTGCTCTTTGTTGACGATGGTTCGTCGGACGCGACACTGAAAGTGCTTGAGGGTTTCGCTAGCGAGACCAACGGAGTAAGCGTCTTGCCCCTATCGCCCAATCGCGGCAAGGCGGAAGCTGTGCGACTAGGAATGATCCAGGCCATGGAGGGAGAGCCCGATGTGGTGGGCTTCATCGATGCGGACATGGCCACCCCTCTGGAGGAGGTCATTCGCCTGAGCGAGTGCTCCCACGCAGAGACAGCGGATGCCGTAATAGGTTCGCGCATTGCCTACATGGGCAACGAAATCGAACGTCATATGGCGCGACATCTATTGGGCAGAGTCTTCGCGACGGCAGCTTCAATTGCTCTGGATGCAAAGGTCTACGATACGCAGTGCGGCGCCAAGTTCTTTCGTCGTTCAGACTTATTCGCACGAACGATTTCCGAGCCATTTCACTCAAGATGGGCCTTCGATGTCGAGTTGCTCGGCAGAATGTTGGCGGAAGACGCAGTCATCATAGAAGTTCCATTGCGTCGTTGGATTGATGTACCAGGCTCCAAAATCGGGGTAAAGAGCATGGTCAAAGCGGGGCTCGATCTTGTGCAAATCCGTTCACACCTGGCCAAGCGAAGACGATAGGTGAACCGAAGCACAGGCGATACCGAGCCCAAACCCACCTCCAAGAAGCAGGGGGTCGCCTGGCTTGCGTCGCTTCACCGAGAGCTGGTCGAAATCTACTACGAGCAGAAGTTCAAAGGGAGGCGGCCGAGTATTCGCCTCAGCGATAGCAAGCAGCACTGGGGCAGCTTCGATCCTCTAGACTTTGAGATAACGATTTCACCAACTCTGATTGCCGAGTGCCCCTGGTGGGTCGTCGTCGAGATCCTCAAACACGAGATTGCTCATATCTTCGTGCATGCAGCATTTCCGAACGAGGAGAGGCCTCATGGGAAGCGTTTCCAAGCCGTCTGCAGCAGCCTCAACGTCGCCGAATGGGCCCGCGGCGCAACTGTTGGCAAGGCACTGGACGAGCTACGCACACTCTTTGACTGGCGCACAGCGCATCTTGACGCCCGAACCGAGAAGTACAGAAGCCGTCTCGAAAAACTCTTAGCCCTTGCCAATTCGACCAATGAGAACGAGGCCCTGGTAGCGATGCAGCGCGCTCGCGAGCTGCAAGATAATCATCACCTCGAAGAATTGGACAGAGGTCAGCCGACGCGATTCGTGAATTTGGAGCTAAACTCTGGCAAGCAGCGTCACGCTCCGTATGAGGGGCGCATCGCCTCCATCCTCATTAACCACTACCACGTTGAAGCCGTCTTCATAGCTCGCTTCAATGCCGAAACTCTGCGCAACGAGGCCACAATCGACCTCATGGGTAGCCGCGAAGATGTCCTGCTAGCCGAGTATGTGCACGGATTCCTGCACCGCAGTGCCGAGTCTCTGTGGCAGGCGCATCGCAAGAACAATGGAGCGAAAGGGCTGCGAGCGCGCAATAGTTTCATCCGAGGCCTCCTTGTCGGATTCCACAAGAAGCTCGATGACCAGAACTCTTCCAAGGAGAAGAATGATGGCGCTCTCTCCGAGCATTCGGCCCTCATTCAAGCAGGCGAGAGGGGCCGTGAAGAATTCAAGCGCAAGCGCTACCCGCGCCTAGTGAAGCGCAGCAGTAGCGCCCGAGTCGACAGCGGCGCCTTCACTCACGGAAAGAGCGAAGGTGGGCGCCTATCGATTCGTACTCCCATCACGAAGACGACGAGAGGGCCGAAGCTCCTAGGCCGCTAGCTTGGTGAGTAGCACCACATCGGCAGCCACAATGTCGATACGGGCTGACCATTTCTCGGCTAGCCAGCGAAACGTCTGCTCCGAGAAGAATGCGATGTGCGTTGGATCGTTCTTGTAGTGCCAACTCGCAAATGCCTCTCGGTCGCGAGCGAGCTTGGTCATGATTCCCAATACTCCACCTTCGCGGAGCATGCCCCAGAGGCGCTCTAACTCAAGTTGCGGATCCGATAGGTGCTCAACGACCTCGGTAACGGTGATGAAATCGAAGCTCTTGTTAAAGACACTCTCGTCTCTCACGAAATACCGATCGTAGAGAGCCACCTCGTGCCCATCCTCCTCAATCATGGAGGAGAGTGCCGGCCCCGGGCCGCAACCGAAATCGAGCCCCTTGGAGCCAGACTCTAGGAGCGCGAGCAGCGGCGTAGCAAGTCGCCCTAGGAATCGACGATATCCCGCATCTCTCACGTTGTTTTCGTGCAGCTCATACTCTGCCTTCTCTACGGATTCCGAGAGGTGAAACCGGGTAGGTACGAAGATGAGCAGACACACTCTGCAGCGCAAATACGAACGTCTCGCTTCGACAAAGAACTCCTCAGAGCTCGCCCCCCCGCAAAGAGGGCAAGGTAGTTGTTGAGGCCTGCTGTCGTCGCCTGTCGGAGTATGGGCGGACAAAGGAGAAGAGCTATTCGGGCAAATCCGTCGCGGCATCGCCACCGTAGGCGATGCTGCCTTCGAGATAATAGACAGCGCTCTGTTGCTCGCTCCACGGCAGCAAGATGCCTTTGGCATCTGGTGCGGGCGCTTCTCGAAAATTGCTCTTGTCAAAGCCAGCTACTTCGCCAACCTGGAAGAGCAGGTCAAATCCTAGTTGCGCCTTGGCACGCTTGCGCCCTCGCTTGCCTCTCTTCTTCGAGCGGCCCGGCTCGCCCCGGTGCTGCCCTCTTGAAACCAGCGCCCAAGTGTTCTGAATGCTCGCATCCCCGCGCTGCTTGCGCGTCTCTACGGTGAGTGCTGGCTGAAAGCTACCGTCGCCCTTGGCGAACCAAACCACGAGCACATCCCTGCTGCCGCCATTGCCATGCTGGCGCAGCTCAGTGAGCACCGCATAGCGCCCGCCGCCATCGAAGTCGACGACACGCGCGCTGATGAGGTCGCTGGGATTGGCGATGGGCAAGCCCATATAGGTGAAACTGGTGCTCAAGACACCCATCACTTTTCCGCCGACAATGATTCGCTCAGCGCCGGCGCCGGGGTCGACATCGACGAGTTTGTCGAGGCGGACGTCGCGATTCTTCAACCCCGTGGTCTGCATGAAACTCTTGTATGTCGCGACAGCTTCGGAGAAGTGCAGCTTGCCCTTCATGCCGAGAACACTCTGCGCCTTGTCATCTGAGGGCAGGTCCACATCGTGAAACTCAATCGCGCCAGCTAGGTAGGGAAGTGTCGCGCTCCACCCAGCAATCTTGCGCATTGGTATCGAGAGCTCTACGAAGAATCCCTTGGCGCGGCGCGAGTCTTCAAGCTCGACAAATGATGGAATTTTGATCCCTTTTCGAGGAACGTGCTGAGCCCCGGGCAAGACAGCAAAGCGAAGCGGCTTCCCGGTTCCCGACGAAAGAGAGAGAGAGACGCGATCCTCCGACATGGCGCGCCCCTTCTTGGTTCGAACGATGCGCTCATCGTTTGCGGTGAGGGCCACGTAGAGTTTCTTGGCGTCGTAGGCACAGCGCAGCTCCACCGCGGCATCCGATCCACTGCCAAAGTGCGTTGGTTTGAACGACTGCCAGTCATCGCTCATGCCGTCGACCTCGAACATGTCCTCTTGGACTCGCTCGCAGACGACGCCTTTGGCATGCGCCGCCCCCCCAATGCAGAGGGTGGAAAGCGATGCGAGAATAATGACGGCGCGATTCCTCATGAGTGCTCTGACGCACGATTGTACGTGAACCTTCATCCGTACATTGGAGGTCGACGAATCAACTACTTAGGGCCTTGGAGAGGATCGTCACACCGTTGGAAGTGGTCGGAATTCAAGGAAATGTAGGTCTCACCATGCTATAGCCTCGGCCCCATGCTCGATACGCTTTCCAAAGGTTTTCGCTCCGCCAAACAGAAACTCAGCGGAGTAGCAGAGCTCACAGACGACGTCATCGACGACGCCCTGGGCGACGTCCGCATGAGCCTCTTGGAGGCTGACGTCGAGTTCCAGGTCACCAAGCGCTTTCTCGCCCGCGTCAAAGAGGCAGCCCGCGGCGAGCGGATTGTTCTCAAGGCCAAGTCGGAAGAGTACGGCACCAAGAAGATTACTCCCGAGCAAGCCTTCATCAAGATTTGCCAAGACGAGCTGACCGCGATGATGGGGCCGGTGGACACCGAGTTCCATTGGGCGAAGAAAGGCCCGACCGGCATCATGATGTGCGGTCTCCAAGGTTCGGGTAAGACGACCTCGACCGGCAAGATCGCACGCTTCCTCGAGCGCGAGTTCGACAAGAAGCCGCTCCTGGTAGCCGCCGATATCTACCGCCCTGCTGCTGTCGACCAGTTGCAGACCCTCGGCAAGAAGCTGGACATGCCTGTGTTCAACATGAAGGACACGGATCCTGTAACGATCTGCAAGAACGCTATCAAGCACGCCAACGAAAACGGCTGCGATGTCATTCTCTACGATACGGCCGGCCGTCTGGCCATCGATGAGAAGCTCATGCAGGAGCTTGAGGACATCGACAAGGCGTGCCGCCCTGCCAACATCATGCTCGTCATCGACGCGATGACTGGACAAGATGCGGTGCGCACCGCCGATACATTCAACAAACGCCTTAGCGTTGACGGCCTCGTGCTCACAAAGCTCGATGGCGATGCCCGCGGCGGTGCAGCACTCTCCGTCAAAGAAGTTACCGGCAAGCCCATCAAGTTTCTCGGAATGGGCGAGAGCATGGACAAGCTCGAGGAGTTCCGTCCTGACGGTATCGCCTCGCGAATCCTCGGCATGGGCGACATCGTCGGCCTCGTCAAAGACTTCGAACAGGTCGTCGATGCAGAACAAGCCGAAGAGGATGCGATGCGCATGCTCAAAGGCAAATTCGACATGCAGGACTTCCTCGAGCAGATTCGCATGATTCAAAAAATGGGGTCGCTCAAAGACCTCATGGACAAACTCCCATTCTTCCCTGGTGGGCTTCCCGACGAGGTCAACCTTGACGATAACGAGCTCGTCAAGATCGAAGCGATGATCAGCTCGATGACCAAGGAAGAGCGCACCAACCCGACGGTCTTCGTGACCACGAGCTGGGAGGACATTACGAACAACTCTGGCAAGAAGGCCAAGCGCCGCCGAGCCGACTACGAGCCATCGCGCGTCAAGCGCATCTCGAAGGGCTCAGGCCGCTCGGTACAAGAGGTAAAGGACCTGCTTCTGAAGTTCGGCGGCATGCGCCAGATGATGGTGCAGCTCGGCGCCTCTTCAGGCCTCATGGGCAAGATTCCCGGCATGAAGCAGTTCTCGCAAATGAAGAAGCTTGCGGGCATGGACATGGGCGCCATGATGGGTGGAATGCCTGGCGGCATGGCGATGCCCAGTGGAGCACCTGCTGGTCTACCACCTGGATACACGATGCGGGGTACACCTGGTGGCGGCGCTACTGCAGCACCGACCAAGCAGTCCATGAAGAAGAAGAAAGACAAGCGCAAGGCCGCGAAGAAAGCTCGTAAGAAGGGCCGCAAGTAGGCCGTAGCGAGCGCCTAGCACTCGAGATCGGAAGTCCGTTCCGGGTTATTGGTCGACCGGAGTAAGGGACCATGAAAGATCGTCGATGACCACTTGAACCAACTCATCGAGATTCTCTCGAAAAGGAGTCGGCTTCCATCAACCGTGATGATCTGCCATTTCGAGGCACCAAAGGTGCACAGTGTCTCGACGCACGCGGAAGTGCTTGCTTGGCTCGACTTCGGGGCCAGACTCGACGAGCACGGCCGAGCCATACTTGCGAGCACGAAGATGCGTCGCGCCGTGTTGATGGAGCAGTTCTTCAACGTGCTCCGCGTCGTAG
>JAAEPE010000014.1 GCA_024222395.1 Myxococcales bacterium | reverse complement strand
TCACCAATGGGAAGGTCACGTTTTTCCCTCCAGAGAGCCTGCAGTAGACGTGCCCGCTGTTGCCAGGGATTGTCGGATCCAATGTGTGCGTGGTGCTGTTCGAGCAGCGCCGGATTTAGGTTCTCCACAGCACAAGTCTACACTGACTCGGCTCTGGCCAAAGGAAGTGGTCGTGCTCGAAGGGAATGTTGTGGATTGTGGGCCGTGAAATACGCTTCTTGGCTTCTCTGTCCGCGATAGGCATCGATGTTCATGACTAGTCTGCCACCTCATCAACGGGGAGTCGGCGCGAAACTTCGAGATACTGCGCGAGATCCTTCATTGCGCCCTCCACGCCTCGGGCAACCTCCATCGCTATCTCCGCGTGTACGTCATCGATAGTACGATAGCGGAGCAGCTCGATTGCAACTGCAGAAATCTCCTGCCAATGTTTCTCCACCAAC
Source organism: Myxococcales bacterium (assembly GCA_024222395.1). Lineage (GTDB taxonomy): Bacteria > Myxococcota_A > Polyangia > Haliangiales > Haliangiaceae > NORP324. The sequence goes on along the minus strand of JAAEPE010000014.1, from coordinate 2,468 downwards.
GCTGTGGACTCCGCACGAGAGGCTAGGTGGATACGTCAGGCGAACCTTACCGGAGACGGTGCATTCCGTGATCTCGGGCATTGGCCCTCACTTCCCCAATATCGGTGACAAGTGGTACGAGGGCCTTGAGGGCCAAGAAGATTTCTGGCTGCCGTCCGAGCCGCCCGGCTTGGTCGCCTTCGATGGCGATGGCCACTGGTATCTTGCGCTTGACTACCGCCGCAACGGGCCCAAGGGCGAGCCTGCCGTCTCGTACATTGATCTGGAGTGCGAGGTGGACCGCCCGGTCGCCAAGAATTTTGCTGCTTTCCTCGGCATGCTTGAGGAGGATATTGACGAGCACACGCTCGGTCTCGTTGATGTCCCAATCAAAGAGGCCGTGAAGGGCCTGGAGGCGGCTTTGAAGACCAAGTTCGAGCGGCCCGACTCATGGGCCCACGGCTACCCAGAGTACCGAGCCCGAATGGCCAAGAAGAGTCCCGAGTGGCTGTGGGTGAGTCCCAATGAGGTACCTCGGGGCTTCGTGAGGAAGGACGACCCTCGTTACAAAGAGGTCGCTGGACTGCTTCCCGGCACTGCGCTGAGAATGCCGTCCTTCCCAGACGTCGCGGTGATCATCTCCTGCACCGACGGCGTTGCATCGAAGGTCAAAGCGGGATGCGACCGTGCTGGCTTCAGGGCCGTGTCGCCTAGCCTCTGAGTCTCGAGGTTCACGGCGCAGCGAGCGCCGCTTCGTCGTCGACTTCGGTGTCGACTAGTCGACGACTTCGGTGCCGACATCGACAGGATCTGCGAGCCAGCGGAAGTTATCGATGAGCACAGTGGAGTCGTACAGGCTGTCTCCGGTATCCCAAAGCATGAATGAAATCTTGAACTCTGAGCCTCCGGTAATCGGCGCCTGGGTTCGCAACCAATCTGTCGCACCGGCATCGTCCAAGGTGTCAAAGCCGGTGCCGAGCAAGTCGTCTGTTCCCAGCGGACAACCCTCGCAGACGTCAAAGAAGGCAATATTAACACTGACGGGATTAGTCTGAGTGTCGAAGGCAATGTTGCCATTGATCGAGCCTTCGGGCGCAGGCTCAACAAGTGCCACGAATTGATCGTTGAATGACGTGCACACCCACTCTGGATACTCAAAGGAATAGAATTTGAAGTCAAAGGAATACCCTTTGGCGTTTGCTGGGGCTTTGAGCGTTAGCTCCAGCGCAACGTCATCATTGATATTCAAGTCCCCTTGGCAACCAGGTACGTCTTGTGGAAATCCCGCCGGTGGACTTCCTTCGCCGCTGCCATCACAGCTCTCAGTGGTGCAGGCACCGGGTTGGCCAGGTGTTCTGGCAGCGCCACTAGAAAGTGCGAGCATGCTGCTACCGAGTCTCGGGACGACACTTGAGCCAAAGGCCGTTTGAATGCCGTGTTGCCGACTCGTGCCAAATGCACTGCCATCAGCGCGTACATAGGCCGCGGAAACCAAGGCGTAGGTGGTGTCACAGATATCCAGTGCGTTCGCTGCGTGCAGGGCATCACCGTCGTCAAGTGCTAGAGCCGAATCGCAAAGGACCGCAGCTTCGTCAACCTCTCCGTTGCAGTTCTCGTCGCCACTCTCGCTTCCGTCTTCGGCTGTCACTTCTACGGCTCCGGGATTTACTAGAGCAGGCTCCGCACAATCCGCGGCGGTCTCGCAACAGTCACCCTCGCACACAGTGAACCCATCGCCATCGATGTCGATGACGTCATCAACCACTCCATTGCAGTTGTTATCAACGTTGCTATCGCATTCCTGAGGTTTGGGAGTCACTTCACCAATGCAATTACCCCAAGTAGTTCCATCTTCGCTGCAGGTCGCGATGCCGCTCGTGCATGGGCCCACGCCTTCGGTACCGGCAGTACCGGTGTAGCAAGCGAGCGTGTCCGCTGGCGCACAAATCACATCTCCGGTTCCGATTTCGCCCACATCCTCGTTGTCAGTCGCTCCACAACCAGCCAATAGAAAGGTTCCAAGGGCAATGCCGGTGAGAGTGGTGCGCAGAAATGAGAGCGTGGTTTGTTGGGTGCTTGGATACTTCATGACTTGGTGGGGCCTTCCAAAAATGGGAGCGCCGAGCGTACATCCGCGCACAGAGTGCACCAAGATCTATTCGCAGGAGTGCTCGGCCTACATGTAGGACCACTAGGCGATCTACCCGTCATTACTGGGTCCGGGATGGCAATCGACTCTAGAGAGGCTAGCGGGGCAATGCTCACAGAATCTACGAAGGCCGTAGCTTCAAGCGCGTGCTCTAGGTCCAAGCGGCGGTATCTGACGCCTCCAACGCCCCGAAAACAAACATCCCCACATGGCTGTGGGGAGCCTGTGGGGACGACTTTGCAACGGGCTGTTTTTACAGCCAATTAGGTGGAGGCGCCGGGAGTCGAAAATGGAATCGATAACCTACTAACACCTGGCAAAACGCGGACCTGGAGGCTAG
>JAAEPE010000013.1 GCA_024222395.1 Myxococcales bacterium | reverse complement strand
GATCCTGGGACATAGATTGTGCTCACTCGTCTTCTTGTTTTCTGGATGCCACAGGCCCGTCGTTGTTCATCCATTGCTGGGCCCGTCCAGCACCATCTTTACGCCTCGCCCGAAACCAAGCTGATTTCGTGAGCCCGATCCTATGTCCTTGATCCGCGCACAAGTTGTGGTCTGATTCATGGATATAGGTTCTCTCTTCCCAGGAGATGTATCACGCAGGTCGGCACCTTCGGCCCGAGAATGCGCTGTGCTCGCCGCGCTACTGCGGATACCGAGCATGAAACTCTATCGACATCTACCAAGGCCCCCCACAGTGCGTGGTCCACAGACATTGAAAGCGCCCGCTCGCCGGCTCGCGTGAGCTTTCCGGCAATCATTCTCGGGGTGAACTCTTGGCAGTCGTTCTCAGAAGAGTTCCGGTCGGCATGGTCGGTGCATCGGAATACGCTTCGAGAGGGGGCATGGGCAAGAACTACAGCACTCCACTCCGCCGAATCCCACCCCAATTCGAAGCGTATTCCTACGCCTCGGTGAGCCGGCGGAACTCCTCCGACAAGAGAGTTCCCTGTAGTAGAGGCCCCAATCAACTGCGGATACCGAGCAGGGAAATCTAAGTCCATGATCCGCGCACAGGTCTGGATGCGCACTCCTCTGGCCTTGGTTGGCCAGGGGATGCTCTATGCGCTGCGTGCGCTAGTAGGGCGCCACATAGCCCATGCTGGCCAAAGTATGAGCACAAGCATCGAGAGCGTCATCCAGCCGCCCGTCACGGGCATCAGCCACGCCCAACTCGCACCTCCCCAGAAGATGAGCCAGGGCGCGAGCATGTGCACTCCAGAGGAGAGCACACAGGAGAGTATCGCCGTACTCTTTGCCCGTGGGGCCATCGGACAGAGCATGAAGATATGGGCGATGACCAGGAGGAAGATCGGCAGGGTGAAGAGGTGGAAGTGGGTGACCTCTAGTAGCTTGCGCTTGCTCATTGAGAGCAGCATTGGAGCCGCAGTTGCCTCGTCTTCGAGCATCTCTTCGGGTAGCTCAAGCTCCGGCCCATCGTCGTCGACTGCTTCGTCTGGCAGGGGCACAGCTGAGGCACTGCGGGCATCGCCTGCATAGTATTCTCTGGCACCGTCAAATGGACGGTCGCCCACGAGCGCTTCGTAGTAGGCCACCGAAACCAAGACGGCGGCGACGGCAAAGACGAGAAACGCGCTGTAGAGAATCCTCGCTTCGAACGAGAGTTGCTCGATGCGAAAACCTCTGTGGGAGAACTGTCTCATGCGCGCTTGGAGCCCCCCCCTTAATACAGGAATCCCACGCCGAGGTTCAAGAGAGTGGAGTTATCGCCATCAACATCCCCGCCTTTGCGTCGGAAGACAACATCTCCCTTGAAGGCCACTTGTGGAATGGGCCTGAACGTGAGGCCTGCGACGATGTCGACGATGGTGCGAGTATCGTCGTCTGGGTCGGTATCGTAGTACTCGAGGCGGGCGAAAGGCAGTAGTTGCTCGTCCATGTCCATGGTGTGAAATACGTCATAGGCGAGTTCTGCGTAGGTTCCCATGATGGTGTCAGCAACATCGGTAATGGGGTCGCCCGCTCCGTCGGTCACTGCATTGAGAACGTCAGTATCGCCGATGGTGAACATCGCGAACTCTGCCTTTGCCTCGAACCCCTCGAACTTGCCGCGAGCGTCCGCTGAGACGCCAAGGACGGCCACATCTGCGTCCACAACGTCGGCGTTCTTGCCGGCCATGCTGTAGTAGCCCGAGACTCCCAGCACGGTTTGGCCCGTGGGGGAGAACTGCCCACGGGCGGTGAAGGCCAGACCATCGGTTCGCGCCTCGCCGACTTTCTGACGCCCGCCGCGGATGCCGCTCTTGGCCGAGAATTTGAGGGGATTGAGTCCGCCCATGATGCCAGCTTCGTAGCTGAGCTGTTCGGTGGGCTTGTGATAGAAACTCACGCCGCCTTCGCGCCATGTAGAAGGAATGATGACTTTGTCGACGTTTGGACGCTCTACGCCGTGAAACGTATTGGGCTCGTGCCAGATATTCACGATTCCCATAGGCACAAGCATGATGCCAGCGCGCATGCCCATGACTCCAGCGGAGTCGCTAGGATCCGTGAAGCGATAGTCAATAACCGCTTGTTCGACTGAGACCTCGCCAACCTTGCCATCGCCCACGATGGCGTGCTCGACTTCGATCTCAGAGCTGAAACTGATGCGATCGCTAAACTGCCTACCGACGTAGAGCACCATGCGATGCATATCGATCTCATTGCTCACTTGGCCGTCTTCCGGATCCACTCTGGTGTAGTGGAGCTCGCCATAGCCACCAATGGTGACGCTGTTGGCGGGAGCCTGAACAACCTTCTCGGCTGTCTCTTCCTCGGCGGGAAGTTCTAGGTCAGGGCCTGTATCTTCGGCAAAGGCCGATGAGGGCAGGGCGGCGACGGTGAGTAGAAGTAGGGGACTTGTGAATCTCAGGAATTGCATATGACTTCTCTTGGACCGGTGAACGCACCGGTGGCGTTCGCCCTCACAAATGGGGGCGGCGTTGTTATGGTTTGAAAGGCAGTGTTGAGAGGAGGGGGAACTGCGCAGGGCGGCGTCTAGCGTGTGGTCTGCGAGACCCGCAGTGCCTTGGGAGCGGTGATGGCAGCATCGAAGATGAGGAGCGCTCGCCTCACGCCCATGGTGATGGCGCGAGATGAGATCGTCGCACCGCTGACGCTGTCTATGTCTTTGTTTGGGCGCAGAGAGTCGTGCACTGTCTTGCCGCGAAATTGCTTGCTGAAGCGGGCGCTACGAATCTCGCTGCCGTGGCTTTCCCGGTAGACCATGATCTCTTCGCGCTCTACGACGCCCTCAGGGCTGAGTTTGACGGCAAAGGTGATGGGCTTGTGCTGTCCCATCTGGTCTCCGATAAACGCATAACCGTCGACGGTCTTGGCACCGGCGCTATCGACGCTGGCTGCCACAAAGATGTAGTAGCTCGACTTCGAAAGCTCGTAGCCCAGGCGTCTGTGGAGACGAGCGCGCTCGACCTTGGTCGGCGTGAATTTCTCAAAGCTCACCTTGTCGCTCTTCGGGAAGAAGTCCTTGAGGATCTGCTTCCTAGTGAAGTAGGTCGCGTCAGCTTGGGCCGCTCCTGCAAAGCCCAGGAGGATGAGGCAGCAAAGTGTCGCGGTGAGGAACCAGAATTTGAAATTGAAAACCATTTTCATTTCCTACCTGCAGATCTAGCCCGCTTGCACTTCCCTGTCAATGGTCTGACGCTATCTCGGCGGCAATAATTGAAAATCGTTTTCAATTACGCCAGGACGAAAAAAGGAACCCAAGGCATCAGTGACCCGGGTTCCAATTGATCGAGGCGCCCGCGACGCCAACAGTTTAAGACGTCTGGTCCCGGCCAAAGGCCCGGACCAAGCAGACTAAAACCTGTAGCTCATGACGGCCTTGGCCTCACGAGAGTGCACTTGCTCGGTCTGCCCAGGGGCCGGATCCACCTTGCGATCCGCGAAGAGTAGGGTGCCAACGACGATGTTGCGCCACAGGTAGTAGTGAGCGGCTGCGCGAATTTGTGTCTCTTGGCGTTGGCTAGCGATGTCGTTGGGAACGTCTCCTGGGTACTCGCCTGCTTTGAGCTCAAGGAATTCGCCGAAGTCGACTGCGAGCATCAGTTTCTTGGGGATGGCCAAGACTCCGACCTTGAGGTTGTAGGCCATGTGTCGTGATTTGAAATCGATCTCTTGTTTTGCGTACGTCTCACCTACGAGGATGAAGTTCTTCCACTTGAGGATCGCGTTGATATTGAGCGCTGGGTAGCGCTCTTGGGCACGCTGGTCGTACTTCATGCCGATGGCGGCAGAGAGGGTGAGGGGAGCCTTCACAAAGAGCATCGAGGAGTCCCAACGGCTGTGGTATCCGATGAGGTTCATGTGGATTTGGCCGCCCGTAGTGTAGGTGTAGTTGTTGTTGTCGTCGGAAACGTAGCCACCACCGACGTTGCCGGAGAAGCGGCCGGTGCCACCTGCAGCAAACGCTCGGTAGAGGAATTTGCCATTGGCATCGATGGGACCACCGACTTCGATAGCAGCGCCATTGCCTTGCTCGAAGGCGTTGTAGAGGTAGAAGGCCGAGTCGAGGAGGAGGCGCTTGTGAGCGGAGCGAATTAGCTCGATGGAGAGACCGCCGCCGCCAGAGTTGAGGTTCAGGTAGTGGCCGTTCTTGCCAAGGGGAACCTGGAACATGGCGAATGTAAGACGAGGAGTCTTGTCGGCGCGCATGGAGAGCAAGAAGAAGGAGTCGTTGACCAGCGGCATCGGGCCGAAGGCGCGAAGTTGAAGTGTGTCCACCTTGGTATTCTTGACCTTTTCTTCGAACTCGTAGGTCTGAGCGCCGCGAGCCACAACGGAGAAACGGAAGTCAGGGTCGCCCTGGCAAACCGTCACCGTTGGGTCGAAACGACAGCCAAAGTCGGCGCAGTCGGTGCGTCCATCGGCATCGTTGTCGATGCCGTCCGAGCACGCGACGTCGTTGCGCTCACCATCGTTATCGCTGCCGACTCCGATGAGGTCTTCGACCGACATGCCAGCGCCGAGTTCGGGGATATCGTTTCCGCCGGGGGTAGCGGCTGTAGCAGTGCCGCCACTCTTGGCGACGCGCTTCATTGTGTCGTAGCTGCCCTCGCAGGCGTAGATGCCGACGGCGAAGCAGTCGCTATCGTCGCAATCCAATTGGCCATCACCGTCGTTGTCGATCCAATCGGTGCAACGCTGGTCGCTGTTTTCCGGCTGGCCGTCTGGCTTGCATACAGGATCGCTTGCGCAATCGTTGTCGCCGCAGTCATAGACGGAATCGCCATCGTCATCGATGCCGTTGTCGCATTGCTGCTCTTGGGCCAGGGCGCTCTTGGGTAGAAATGCTAGGGCTGCAAAGGCGAAGGTCGCCAGGATAGACTTCTTCATTGTTAACTCCACTAGTGGTCTCTTAGAAGGAAGGTTCTTTTGGGGGGCTCAGGTCTGATTCGAGTACTGCTGAGGGCCGTTATTCACAGACGCGCGGGCCGTCGCAAATTGTTACGTTGGGGTTGTTGCTGCAATCCCAGTCATCGCAGTCGACGAATCCGTCGGCATCGTTGTCCATGTTGTCGGCGCATTTCTGATTGGCATCGGCGGGTGTTGAGCCCAGGCTCTCTTGGCATGCCTGGCGAACGCCAAGATCCGAGGCCTGGCTGCAAGAGAAGTCCAAGCAGTCGACAAAGCCGTTGCCATCATTGTCAATGCCATCGCTGCATCGAGCGAATGTGGCTTCGGCCCGCTCTGCGCAGTACGCCGCTACCGTGCCGTCGTTGGAGCGAGAACAGCTGTAGTCTGCGCAGTCGACAAAGCCGTTGTCGTCGTTGTCGTCTCCGTCGCTGCACTCTTCGAGGGTCGTCTCAGATGGCAGGCTGGCGCAGTAGTCGAGGATGTCCTGGACGTCCGACATGCTGCATGCGTTGTCATCGCAGTCGGTGTAGCCATTGTCATCGTTGTCCTCCTGGTCACTGCATGCCGCCAGGGTGTCTTCCGTCGGCAAGCTGGCGCAGTAGTCGAGTACTGCCTGATCAGCCGACATCGAGCAGCCAAAATCTGCACAGTCTGTGAAGCCATCGCCATCGTTGTCCCGGGCATCACTACAGGCCTCGAGGCTCAGCTCGTCGTCGCGACAAGGCAGGGTGCCATCACAATCAGGGTCGTCGCAGTCGGATAGGCCGTCGTCGTCGTTGTCCTGATTGTCTTCGCAGGTGGCGTCGGTTTGCTCATCGCAGACCGTCACAAAGAGCCCGCGAACACAGCCGAAGTCGGCACAGTCGGCAAAGCCGTTTTGGTCGTTGTCTATGCCGTCATTGCAAGCTGCGTCGGTGTTCTCGGTTGAGCAACACAGTTCCAAGATGATGGCGCAGGCGTCTTCACCGCAGTCGTAGGTGCCATCGCCATCGTTGTCGATGAGATCACTGCAAGTGGCCAAGGTGTTCTCAGCTTGGTCGTCGGGCAAGTCCGGCACCTGCTCTCCGCACAGAGTGGAAGTGAAGAAGCAGTCCGCGTCGCGACAGTCCACTAGGCCGTCGCCATCGTTGTCGATTCCATCCGAACAGTTCTGGTTGTCAACCTCGTAGCCGAGTACAGGGCGGGAAGGCACGTCGTAGCCGCAACTTGCCAGGAGCAAGCCGGCCAACGCGCCGAGAAGGGGTATTCGTAATGCAGACATTATTTCTTGAGGCAGGCAGCTCGGGTTCCGCCAAAGCGGCGTTCAAGTGGTACGTGCAGGACGCAGCTTCCATTGCTAGAAGCTCCAGTGCCAAACAGCCCCTGCGTTGCGTAGCCTAGAAGGAGAGCGTTGAGAGCTACTCGGTGCTTTTCCGGGGCAGGGCGGTCGACCAGACGAATGCGCTGATAGGTGCCAAGCATCGTGAGCAGTTGCTCATCTGTCATCTCGCCAATGAGATCTGCGCCTTCAGCTTTGAGCTTTTCTAGGACGGCCGGTAGTAGAGCCTCATCGTTGGCATAGACTGGGAGGCATACGGTCTCACACTCATCGTATCTATTTGTGTGCCTCCACTTGATGGAGTGGCCGTCAGCACTAGAGACAAGGCGGTTATAGGTGCCGTGTCCTTCTACGTCTTCTTCAATGGAGTGCAGCGAAGTAAGCACGAACTCGGGAACGCCGTGAGCCCACATGCCACGCTTGTTCTCGATGGCGTCGCGCTGCGCCTCCAAGTACCTTGGCTTGCTGGGGTTGTCGTCGATGGTCATGGCGTGAGCCAGGCCCTTGCGGATTTGGTCAGCGGCCAGTCCCTCGCAATGCAACAACATACGGCCGTAGGTATCGGTGTCACCATCAGTGGTGCAAGACCAGGTGCCCTTGCGTCCGTTCAACGTCGCCATCTTCGCGATGGTGTAGAGTTCGCCAAACGTCCAATCACCCCATTGGTGTACGGCGCCATGACTCTCCAGTGTGTTGAAGCCCGCGAGTCTTGCCTTCGCACCCTTCTTTGGACCTTTGAGAACGCGAAAGCTGTCGCCATCGTTGAAGAAGACACCGGCCATCTTGCCGTTGATCATGACCTTCGCGGCGGGCTCCGCAGTGGCTTGCCTGTGGGCAACAACCGCGATGCCTACTGCCAATGCGAGGCTGAGCGCCAGCAGACGACGAAACAAAAAAGAACGCTTTGAGCTGTGTTTCATGGCGGGCGGACCTTACACAAATGCTGTGGTAGCGTCTTGTCGGAAAGTGGTGCCAAGCGAGTTGGCACCACTTTCCGACGCCCCTGGCTCCGCCAGTCACGTCTGTTTCGCGCCTTTGGCGCTTTGGCCTGGTGTTCCACACCCGGTTTTGCCGAACGCGGGTTTTCGCCTTTTGGCGCTGTGGCCTGGTGTTCCACACTAGGCATCTCGAAGCCCCGGGGTTCCTTGCCCATCGCCTTGCTGCCACCTTCTGGGTCTGCTTTTGTAGGCACCATGAGTGATTTGCTGTCTCGGCCCATACTGGTGCTATCGCCTCACCCTGATGATGCGGTTCTGAGCGTCGGGGGACTCTTGCTTCAGCACTCTGATGCGCAGGTCGCCACGGTCTTCACTGCCGATCCCCCACTGGAGCGAGTGAAGAAGCTCTCGGGCTTGGCCACGCCCGAGACGCGCCGCGGGGAGGACTCGGTAGCCATGGCCAAGTTGGGCGTCAAGGCACACCTTTTAGATCTGGTGGATGCCATCGATAGGGTTGGCGAGGATGGTGCCCGCCTCTATCAGACACTGCCCTCGCTTTGCGGGCCGGTTCTGCCGACGGATGCGCCAACCTGCGACCATATCCTGGAAGCTGTAAAGGCGATTTTGGGGGATAGAGTCTTGCTCTGTCCCATGGCCATCGGTGCCCACGTAGATCACCAGCTAGCTGCCCATGTCGGGCGAAGGCTCTCCAAGGCTGGGCGCGCCGTCTTGTTCTACGAAGATGCTCCCTACGTCTATCCGGATCCAGGCCCCCGTGTGACAGGAGATTCGGTGACGCGAGCAGCTGACCGGATGCGGGGGCAGAGCAGGGGGCTAGAAGACGTGGCAATCGATCCTATAGCCAAGGCCGAGCTCGTTTCCTGCTACGCAAGCCAAGTAGTCGAACTCTTTGGCAATATCGAGGGATACCGGGAGTCGAGTCGGAGTCATTACGATGCTCTAGGTGCCATCGTAGAACGCCTGCACCATTTGCGTTTTTGAGGCGGCCGGGCGCCCTTGGCAGTGGACTGGGGCACGGCTATGGTCGGCCCATCATGATTGTCGGAGTGATTGGTTCTGGATCCATTGGGCCTGACTTGGCCTACGGTTTTCTCTCGGCTCTTGTTCGCGAAAAAGGTAGCAAAGTCTACCTCGTCGACATTGAGCAAGAGGCTCTCGACGCAGGTGTCGAGAGGATAAGAGGGTATGCCCGCAAAGGTGTTGCTCGCGGCAAGATCTCGGCGAAGGCAGGAGCTGCCCTAGAGGCCGCCCTGGTTCCGACGATGGACATCAAGGATCTCGCCGACTGCGAGTACGTCTTGGAAGCAGCTTCCGAAGAACTCTCAATCAAGAAGAACATCCTTAAGAATCTCGAAGAGGTTGTGGGCGAGCACTGCCTGATCGGGTTTGCCACATCGGGGCTGCCTCGCAAGTACATCGCCGAAGACGCTCAGTTTCCTGATCGCTGCTTCGTGAACCATCCTTTCTTTCCCGCTTGGCGCTCTCCTCCAATCGAGATCGTCAGTTCCGGCGACGACGCTCTCGATGCTCGAATGATGCAGACGATTAAGCACCTCGGAAAGGTGCCTGTTCGCACCGCAGATGTTGAGTGCTTTGCAGCCGACGATATCTTCTGCAACTACATCTCCGAAGCTGCACGGATTGTCGAGGAAGGCATCGCGAACCCGGCGCAGGTCGACAAGATTGTCAACGATGCCATCGGCGGCGGTGGCCCTTTCAACGTCATGGATGCCACCCAGGGCAACCTGCTTACCGTGCACTGCCAGAAGCTCATGCAGGAAGCCGAAACCGGTACCCCCTGGTTTAAGGCACCCGAGATTCTGACGACTCAGGCCAACTCTCCCTGGCACGACCGCAAGAAGTCTCACGACCCGAGTCACGACGCCGAACTTGCCAAGACAGTGCTCGATCGCATCCTGGCCGTGCTCATCGCGCGCACATACTTCGTCGTCGACAACGATATTTGCGAACCCGCCGAGCTCAACTGGCTAACTCGCATGGCTCTTGGCTTCTCAAAGGGGCTCTTGGAGATAACCGAAGAACTTGGAGCGGAAAAGGCTGCCTCTCTCTGTGAGAGCTTTGCAAAGGCGCACGAGGGCTTCGTGGTGCCAAAGAGCATCTCTGAGAAGAAGCTAGTCACCTTCCGTCGCAACGTGAAAGTCGAGCGCAATGGCGACATCGGAACAGTCCGAGTGTGGCGCCCCGAGGTAATGAACGCCCTCTCAGCTCTCACAATCGTCGAAATCGACTCGGCTATGCACGAGCTTGAAGCGGACGCTGACATCAAGGGCATCGTCTTCACGAGCTACAACGGCTCCCTCGCCGGGGCAGACATTCTCGAACTCGCCGCGCTGCCATCGCCCGCCGAGTGCCGCGACATTTGTCTGAAGACACATCCCATCATGCAGCGCATCGCTGGCATGTCCAAACCTGTCGTCGCCGCCCTCAGGGGCCCCGTTCTTGGTGGTGGTGCTGAGTTCTCGATGGCTTGCCACGCACGAGTGGTCGCCCCCGACTTGCTTCTGGGACAGCCGGAAGTGAACCTAGGTATTATTCCCGGCTACGGCGGTACGCAGCGGCTGCCGCGTCTCATCGGCTTCGAGAAAGCGTACGAGCTGCTCAGGACTGCAAAGTCGATTGGTGCCAAAGAGGCATGCGAGTGGGGGTGGGCTCACGGAGAGCCAACGGCAGTTCCGGAGGCTGGGGCGATCAAACTGATTCGCGAGTACCTGGCAGGAAACGCCAAGATCGCGCCGGTGAACCCGGAGCCCATAGCCATCCCGGAAACACTGCCATCGTTTGACATTGGCCACCGGTCTCTCGCCATCGACAAAATCCTTGTCGACGTCATTCTTCGCGGATTGGCGAGCGACCTCAGTGAGGGCCTCGAAATCGAAGCGGATGGCTTTGCTCGCTGCAAGGCCACCGTGGATATGAACATTGGCATGGGCAACTTCATGCAAAACGGCCCGCGGGTTCCCGCAGAATTTCTTAACGAGTAACCCCAAGGACTACGTACATGTCTAATCAAGATTCCATTGTCATTCTTGACGGCGCAAAGCGAACTCCGCGCGCCGACATGCTGATTAACAACAAAGAGCCCGGGCTCTTCTCGCGCTTCTCCGCAACCCAGCTCGGCGGTTTCGCCATCAAGGGCGCACTCGACAACACTGAGATCGACCAAGGTCTCGTTGGCCACGCCGTCATGGGCATGGCGCAGCACTCGCACCGTGATTCCATCTACGGTGCCAAGGGCATGGCTTGGCGAGGCGGCTTGGACAAGACTGTCCCTGCTCTTACCGTTGCCCGAATCTGCGGATCCGGAGCTGAGTCTATTGCCGTTGGCGCGGAGATGATTACCGCGGGAATGCGCCACGATAAGAAGCGCCCCTTCATGGTTGTCGGTGGTGCAGAGTCCATGCAGTACCCGTTTAGCCTCTACAACTACCGGGGCAGGAAGGTTGGCGCCGCTGTGCAGAAGTACGGCCCCATCGAGACCAAGGCGTTGTCGGCAGGCACACACTTGCAGGACATGCTTCTGATGAGCCTCTACGATCCGTCGGCTGAGATGTCGATGGCCAACACAGCCGAGGAACTCGGCCGGCGGTTTGAGATCAGCCGCAACGAGGCAGACGAGTTTGCCTTCCGGTCCCAGACTCTCGCCAAGGACAGCCGCAACGCTGGACACTTCAAAGAGGAGACGGTTTCCGTGACTGTCGACAATGGTGCAGATTCGATGCTTGTCGAGCACGATACCCACATCATGGACAACATCTCGATGGCGAAGATGGGCCGCCTTCCGGCAGCATTTGAAGCCGGCGGCATAGTCACCGCGGGCAATGCCTCGGCAGTTGTCGATGGCGCAGCCGCCATGGTCATAGGCAAAGAGAGAGATGCAGCCAAGCATGGAGCAAAGCCTCTGGCGCGCATCGTCGGCATGGGAGTGGCCGCGTGTGACTCGCAAATCATGGGCTATGGCCCGGTTCCCTCAACCGAGATTGCTCTTGAAAATGCGGGTATCAAGGGTAAAGAGATTGATCGGGTTGAGCTGAACGAGGCGTTCGCCCCTCAGGCTATCGCGTGCATTCGCGATTTTGAAAAGATGGGCATCGACCCTGCCAAGGTTAACATGATGGGCGGTGCCATTGCGCTGGGGCATCCGCTCGGTGCAACTGGGGCGATTCTAACCCTCACCTGCGCCTATGCAATGCGGCGCAAAGGCGAGCGCTACGGTCTTGTGACAATGTGCATCGGCGGCGGGCAGGGGATTTCCCTCATCATCGAAGCCTTGTGAGTTGGCTACTGGCCAAGGTCTACGGCTTCCTCATGCGAGGGGTCGAGAGAGAACACCTCGAGGGTTGGCGCCCCGAAGTCTTGGCAGAAGCCGCAGGTGAGGTGCTCGAGATTGGCGTGGGCACCGGAGCAAACTTCCCATATTACGGCATAGCCGTTACCCGGCTGGTTGCACTTGAGCCCAGTGACGAGATGCGGGAGGTCGCCAGGCGTAGGCTCGAGCGGGGCCTACTGGCGGCTCCCGAGAACACCAAGCTTCGCAAGGGCTTCGCAGAGCGACTGCCCTATGAGGACGGGAGCTTTGCTTGAGTGGTCGCAACTCTCGTCTTGTGCTCGGTCCGCGACCCTGGTGCGGTGCTCGCCGAGTTGCACGATAAAGCAACATTGTCTCTGTAAAAGTGGTTCACCCCGCATCCTCGGGTAGATAGCGTCGCCCGGTCTCCCACTCCTCGGAGGTTTCGATGAGGATCGCCGAGACCAGTCGCAGGCACGAAGCTGGCAACGTCCCATCCATTGTTAAACTCTAGGTAGCGG
>JAAEPE010000012.1 GCA_024222395.1 Myxococcales bacterium | reverse complement strand
TGAGCAACGCTGCAATCGGGAAAGCAGGATCATCAGGCCGATCATTGTTTACGCTCGTCGGTCTAGAGCGCCAGCGCCGCACCGCCTGTATTCCACTTGCGTCATCCCGGCCGTTTCTCTTTCGTCCCATCCAACGGTTCTGCACCTTGTACGAGCCCACCGCAGGAGGGCGGTTGGTAAGGGGTTCACTTTGCAACTGTAGGGCTGCTCGCAACACGAGTGCCGTGTCTTGGGAGCGCAGCAGGACTCACGGGTACGTTGGCTTTCGCCCGAGTTGGCACTGGGCTGGCAACACTCTGGAGAGGTTTCTTTGGGTGTATACCCAGAAGGACGCAAGTATTTGGAGATTCGAGGAAGAAAGTTGCGGTAACGCGAATCGGCTGGGCCGCGGGTGCTCCCACCACATCGTACCTGCATCGCTACTACTTCGGCTTCTTTCTAGCTTCGAGCCATCGAAGTGCGGCATGATTACAGGTGAGGATGTCCAAAGATGACGAAAGCGTTGTTCAGGTAACGATGAGGCCTGCTTCAGCGGGGGCCGACGCGGTCGCGGAGTGGGAGACCGAGTCGGCAGGCGGGGACGAGACTACTGTCGATGCGGCGTCCCTGGCCGAGTTGCCCGAGACCCCGGCTTCCACTCCGACGCCCGAGGCTGCCGCCTTTGCCGAGGCTGCTGGCGAGTTTGATAGTGTGCCAGCCACCGTCATGGAGAGCGTCTCACGCGAAGCGCTCTTGGAAGCGGTGGACAAGGGTGGCTTCGAGGATGGTGCCACATCGGAATTCGATGACGACTCAGTGACGCGCATGGACCCGCGCTCTGTCGAGGAGGTGCTCCGCGCGGATGAAAGCCAGGCCAAGAAGGTGTGTCCGAAATGTGGCGTAGTTGTCGCCCAAGGATATCCTAATTGCCCGAGGTGCAAGAGCTCTCTCAAAGCTACTACAGGTCGAGAGCATGGTGGCGCGGGCGGTACCAGTGTCGTTGGACGTACGATTCCGTGGGCGATCGTTTTGATTGCCGCGGTTCTCACGGCCATCATCGTCTATCTGGCTGAGTGGGCCCCAGTCATTTCGGGCGGCGAGGCTTCCGGGGCCGAGACAAGTACTGAGGGCGTAGCGCTACCCCCTGGTGACGCGGGGAGCATTGTGCTAGAAGACGAAGAGCGGGCTGATGAGAACGATCCAGCCGCCGACGAAGACAATGAGTAGGCGACTCGCTGCTCCGGCTGCGCGCCGTAAGGATCAGTCGCCAGGGGCTGGGTAGCTGCCAATAGGGCTGTCTTAAGCCAAGTTGGGACGGCCCTCGTATTAGAGTTCTCTGGCTTCAATACGGCGATTCTCTCGCCTGCCATCCTCTGTTTGATTGGAGGCCACTGGCATCTCGTCTCCATAGCCCAGTGCGGCAATCCGGTCTCCGTCAATACCCTTGCCAACGAGGTATGTGCGGCAGGCCTGAGCTCTGGCCTCGGAAAGCGCCTTGTTGTTCTTGGCATTGCCCACGCTGTCGGTATGGCCGGCGACTTCGATACGAGCGCTCTTCTTGTGGGTCATATACTCGACTACACTATCTAGGCGTGGGTATGACTCTGGGAGAAGTTCTGAGCTTGCCGTATCAAAGGTAACACCGTCGAGGCGAAAGACGGGTTGGGGCTTGGGAGGGGCAGGGGGCGGCGTCGGTGCATCCGGGGTTGCCGGATGTGCTGCAGCCGGCTCGACGTCGTGGCGCGTGTAGCGGAGTGTGAGCTTGATGTTCTGATTGGGCTCGTTCTTCACTTTGACCCTCGCAGTGATGTCTTTGCGCCCAAGCGTTAAGTAGACCAGCTCGTATGACTGGCCGGCTGGTACAAGGACTTCGCCGTACCCTGCGGTATCGGTTTCCTCGGTGTAATACTTCTTGCCGTCGGGCGCCCCAAGCGAAATCACGATTCCCGAAATAGGTTCGTTCTTCGCCTTGTCGATGACGAAGAACTTCATCGCGGTCTCGGTCTTCGTGGCTATGATCTTTGACTCGCTTGCGCCATGGGCGGTGCCCGCTGTTGTGGAGTCTTTGATTTGAAACTCGTTCTCGGAGCTCTCGGTAGAACTTGTAGAACCATTGTGCTCGCTAGTGCCCTGGGTCTTCGTGGTGCCAGAAACTGGCGTGGTATCCGGGGATGAAGTGGCCCCTCCGCACGAAAGGAGGGCGATGGCCGCAAGAAGGGGTAGGCGCTTTGTAGGCATTGTAGGATCTTCCATTGTCGAGCCGGGAAGGGCTCTGTTATTGGGACATGATCTCGTAGATGTGATTGCTAGCGACAAACGGGCATTCGCCAGCGATGTCGACTGCCTCATCGAGGCTATCGGCTGTGAATATGACGAACCCGGTGATTGAGTCTTTTCCAAAGGGCAGGTTCTTCGACCCGTTCTCGGATAGCTCTCGCCCGCCAGCCCAGAAACCGCCCTGTTCGAGCATACGGTCGGCTATCGACTTAAACCACTTCCCCCAAGCGCCCACTATCTCGGGGGTTGGCTTCTCAAAGCCGAAACTCAGGAACATGAAGCGCTTATCCTCGACGGTCTTGCTGCGTGCTTTGTAGCTCATCGGAAAATTATAGGCTCGGGGCGTACAGCTGTCGATGGCATGGATGCGCGAAGCGCGGGCGGGGCTAGAGATTCTGCGAGAGATACTCCTAGTGGCGGACCCTCGCTACCGAAACACGTCCGCCCCAATAGTCAATGCGGCGACCGTGACAACCACCGCAAGCATCCTCCGAAGCCACCTGCGAGGCGTAGTCTGGCTGAGCATGCCTCCGAGCTGAGCTGCAGGTACGGCTTCGAGTGCAACATGGAGAGCGAGGTGCCCAGGCACCTGGCCCGTTGATACTTTTCCAACGAAGCCGGCGAGAGCGGCGAAGAAGACTAGATCGAGATTGCTCGCGACGACCACGCGAGTTGGCAAGCGCAGGAATTGCAGCATTGCCGGTATGAAAATGAAGGAGCCCCCTTGCCCGACCATGCCTCCCAGGAGCCGACCGTGGACGCGATGGCGATTGCTTTTGGGATGCTAAACGTCAGCGAGTTTGCATCGCTCCCTTCTGTGTCATTCTCTGTTGGGACGAGCATGAGACCTGCAGCGACAAGCGCGAGAGCTGCAAATACTGTAAGTAGGAATTCTCCTGAGAGCCAACTTGAGAGAATGGAGCCAGCCAGTGCACAGAGTGCGATGCTATCTGCAGACAACGCGCTTGATCGATTGCCCTGTGGGTCGAATGCGCAGGGGCGCAGTTGTCAGAGCCGTACCGAAGGGGGCGTTAGTAGTGGTAGCCTATCGAGTAGCTCTCGCAAACGTCCGTGGCGATTGCCTTAACTCTAATGTACACGTCGGCGTCATCGCTGACGCCTGCGCAATCGAGATCGTCGACTGTGAAACCGGCATTGCCGCAGCAGCCCGCGAGGCCCCCATCTGTTGCGGCGGTGCTTCCAGCGGGGCAGGTAAAGGAGCGGGCCGCGGATTGCTCGATGCAGTCAAAGAACATGCAGACTTCGACCTTATCAGTAGGCGTAACGTCTTCCACTGTTGGGTCCACGCTGCTTATTAGGTCGTCGCTGCCCTCGTAGGTGTACCAGTCGAGGTTCGTTCCTAGGGCGGATCCCGA
>JAAEPE010000011.1 GCA_024222395.1 Myxococcales bacterium | reverse complement strand
TCTTTCACCGTGCCTTTGCAGAGAATCGGCTCATCGCTAGTAAGAACTTCTCGGACCTTCTCAAAGGTTTTGGGAAAGACGATCACTTCGAGCTGCCCGCCGGCATCTTCAAGTTGAAAGAAGGCCAATTTTCCGTCGCCACGTCTCGTTGGCCGTTCGCGATACGCCGAGACCACTCCACCGATGGAGTATTCACCGGGTTCCTTGCGCTCCTCCACGAAATCGAGGGCAATTGCGTTCGCGTAGCGCTTGAGGTCCCCGGCAAAGCGATCGAGAGGATGACCGCTGATGTAGAAGCCGAGACTCTCCTTCTCAAATTGCAGGCGTTCCTTATCCCCCCAGTCTTTGACCACAGGATACTTGACCTCGTCGGCTGGTCCCTCCCCCTTCTCGGGTTCGAGCATTCCGAAGAGCGAAGTCTGTCCCGAACGTCTATCGCGCTGCGCCTGTGCGCCCCGCTCCATCGCCACTTCGATTGCGGCGAAGCTGCGGGCGCGGCTGATGGGTTCGTCGCCTTCTGGAATTCCGTCGTAGGCGCCCGCCTTGACTAGCGCCTCGATGACCCGGCGGTTGACCTTCTGTGAATCCACTCGCTCGCAGAAGTCGAACATGGACTCGTATGGGCCGTCCTCGTTGCGACTGCGGAGAATCGATTCCACGGCTCCAGAGCCCACGCCCTTTACCGCTCCCAGACCGAAGCGAATGACCTTATCCTCGACCTTCTCCGCAGGCACGACCGTGAAATCCTGTTGCGACTCAATCACGTCGGGGCGCGCAACCTTGAGGTGCATCGCCCGAGCCTCGGCAATGAACTTGACTATATTCTCGGTATTGTCCTGGTCACAGGACATGAGCCCAGCCATGAACTCGTGGGGATAGTGTTTCTTTAGAAACGCCGTCTGATAGGTAACCCAACCGTATGCCGCAGAGTGCGAGCGGTTGAAACCGTAGCCAGCGAAGAAGGCCATCAGATCAAATAGTGCTTCGGCGGTCTTCTTGTCGACAGTCTCTTTCTTGTTGGCCAGGGCACCTTCGACGAATAGCTTCTTCTGCTCGACCATCACCTCAGCCTTCTTCTTTCCCATGGCGCGGCGAAGAAGATCCGCTCGCCCCAGGCTGTAGTCACCAATCACCTGAGCGATTTGCATGACCTGCTCCTGATAGACGATGACGCCATAGGTGTCGCGCAGGATGGGCTCGAGAGCAGGATGATCGTAGACGATCTCTTGCCGTCCATGCTTGCGCTCGATGAAGTCGTCAACCATGCCGCCCTCGAGGGGGCCGGGACGATAGAGAGCAACTGCGGCAACAACATCCTCGATATTACTCGGCTTGAGCTTCTTAAGAATTTCTCGGAAGCCAGAGGATTCCAACTGGAACACACCCGTGGTATCCCCCTTGCCGATCATCTCGTAGACGTTGTCATCCTCCATCGAGATGAGGTCGATATCGAACGGCTCTTCATCGATACCCTCCCGCTGAAGGTTGATGATCTTGACCGCGGTGTCGATAACCGTGAGGGTCTTTAGCCCCAAGAAGTCGAACTTGACCAGGCCGGCCTGCTCGACGTCGTTCATGTTGTACTGGGTGACGATTTCACCGTTCTTGCCTCGGAAGCAGGGAACGTAGTTCCACAGCGGCTCATCGCCAATAACCACACCGGCGGCGTGCATGCCTGCGTGGCGGTTTAGTCCCTCAAGACTGGCGGCCACGTCCAAGAGCTCGCGCACCCGAGAATCCGTCTCGAAGAGGTCCTTGAGCGCCGGCTCCATCTCGATAGCCTCGCGGATCGTCGGAGTCTTGCCAGCCACAGGCTCGGGGATGAGCTTTGCCAGTTTATCGGCCTCGCCGTAGGGGAGCTCCATCACCCGGGCGATATCTCGTACAACACCACGTGCCTTGAGCTGGTGGAAGGTAGCGATTTGTCCGACGTGATCGCGTCCGTACTTGTCCTGGACGTAGTGGATGACCTCCTCACGGCGATTCATGCAGAAGTCGACATCGAAGTCGGGCATGGACACGCGCTCGGGATTGAGGAAACGTTCGAAGAGCAGCTTGAAGACAAGCGGGTCGATGTCGGTGATGCGCAGAGCATAGGCGACAATGCTACCTGCGCCGGAACCACGCCCAGGGCCAACGGGAATCTTCTGTTCTTTGGCCCAGCGGATGAAGTCCCAAACAATAAGGAAGTACCCAGGGAACTTCATGCCGTTGATGATGTCGAGCTCGAACTTGATACGCGCTCGATACTCGTCAACATCGAAGGACTCACCACGGGACGTCTTCTCTCGGAAGCGCTGGTCCATGCCCTCATCGACCATCTTGGCCAGGTAGCGTTCAAGATCGTAGCCCTCTGGAACCTTGAAGCTCGGAAGCTTCGGATCGCCCAAGTCGAGTTCAACGTTGCACTGCTCAGCAATACGAACGGTATTCTCAAGAGCCTCTGGGCAATCGTGAAACGGCTTGACCATCTCCGCTGGCGACTTGATGAAGAACTCGGAAGAGTCGTGCTTTAAGCGGTTCTCATCGTTGACCGTCTTGCCGGTCTGGATGCACATGAGGATGTCATGGGCCTTGGCATCCGAGCGTTCAACGTAGTGGCAGTCATTCGTGGCAACCAGAGGAATTCCTAGGCGCGGCCCCATAGTGCGCAGCTCCGCATTGAGCTGATCTTGCTCCGCCATGCCATTTGGCATCATCTCAAGATAGAAGTCGCCG
This sequence comes from Myxococcales bacterium, assembly GCA_024222395.1. Lineage (GTDB taxonomy): Bacteria > Myxococcota_A > Polyangia > Haliangiales > Haliangiaceae > NORP324. The sequence goes on along the minus strand of JAAEPE010000011.1, from coordinate 32,753 downwards.
GGGGCGAAGATACTCTTGTACTCCTTGGCGACTTCTTCGGCTTCTTTGATGCCATGCTTGAGCATCGTCTGTGCGACCTCACCACCAAGGCAAGCCGACATGCCGATGAGCCCCTCGCTGTGCTTGCGGAGGATCTCCTTATCGATGCGCGGGTTGTAGTAGAAGCCCTCCAGGTAGCCCATGGAGTTGAGATACTGAAGGTTATTGAATCCAAGCTTGTTCTTGGCCAACAGCACCAGGTGGTAGCTTCGGCGGTTGGTCTTGTCGGTGCGATCCGTCGCAGCAATATAGGTCTCACATCCGAATATGAGCTTGACGCCGTGCTTCTTGCTGGCCTTGTAGAGATCGACGGCGCCGAACATGTTGCCGTGATCCGTCGCAGCCACCGTGTTCATTCCCAGCTCAGAGATGCGGCTGAAGAGATCACCGACGCGGATAGCCCCATCGAGGAGGCTGTACTGGGTGTGCAGATGCAGATGGGAAAACTCAGCCATAGCGACTCGCCCGACAGTTTTAGCCAATCGACGCCGGCAAGGCTAGCCCGGGCCGCTATGTGTGCGGAGCTTGGTCCCTTGCAGATTCCCTAGCATTCGCGACGCAGCTTCAGCCCCCACTGGGCTACACTTTGAGCGGCTTCGGCCTCTTGACTTTATCGGCTACTCCTATGTGTTCTGTACTGAGAATCCTCCTACTCGCCAGTTCCCTCCCCCTCGCGGTGGGCGCGTGTGGCGACAATGCAACGGGCCGCAATGACGCCTCGGTCCTCAGCAACAATCAGCTATCGGTGCTCACCCCCCCTGGCGATTCGATTGGGCTCGATTTCTCTGGATCTATCACCCTCAGGGTTCAGCTCATCGATAGCGATGGGCAAGCCATCGGCGGCCAAGCCGTGGAGTTTGGCATCCTCGAGACAGGAGATGAGTCGGCCAGCGGCTCTAGCCTCTCCGCTGTGAGCCGCCCTACCAATGCTATCGGCATTGCGGAGGTAGACCTGGTCGCCGGTGCCGAGCGCGGCAGCTTTCGCGTCGAGGCGAAGGCTCCTAATGCGAGCTCGGTGCTCTTCTACATCCGCGTATCGGACCAGGGGTTCACCGATGTGAGCATCGCAACGGCGCATACAGGCCCTAGGGATCCATCTGGCTATGACTTAGTCGAACTGCGCATCTTCGACGATCAAGATGTGACATGCGATGATATCGAATTCTCAAGCCCTCCTGAGAGCTTCCTGCCCTCCCGCACCCAACAATCACTCGGCGAAGAGAGCGAGTTTCGGAATTTGGCTGTCGGGACAGGCTATACGATCATTGCTTGGGCCCAGGCAGGCGCCACACCAGTCCCCCACGCTACAGGGTGCGTACACATTGCGGCGGACCGCCTTCGAAGTGGCAGTTCATTTGGCGCTGTCTTGCCGGTCGCCGATAGCCCCTATCAACTCCCAGCCACTCTCGCACTGCAAACCGATATTGCGGTAGCGGAGCTTGGTGCGACGCTCACTGGGGCCAGAGCGTGGTCCGCTCTCGCTTGCCCCCTCGGCCGCTCACAGATTCTGCTGGATTGTCTTGCCGACGCCCAATCTCCCGATGGCACTCTCGACTGCGAGGTGGGCGGCACCAGTACCTTCAGCGATGCCCTCGACGCCCAGCGAGCAACAGAAGGGGTTGATGGCTGTCGCCCGGGGGTGCTCGAAAGCGGAGAAGCCTCAATCGATAGCTTGCTTGACCAGGCATTGACGGGTTGGCCAAATACCGCAGAACTCAGCGCACTCACAGAAGGCCGGAGCGCAGCACTAGGCACTCTTCGCATTGGCTCAGAGCTGCGAGAGGGGGCGTCAGGCTCCACAGAGCACCGACTAATCAGCGCAGAGGTTGAGGCCTTCACAATGGATTTGCTCCAGACCGATAGGCCCGTACTTGCAGTCTTGGCCACGGTTACCCTGGATGCAAGCGCAACACTTGGCCTTGCGAGTCACAGCTTCACCCTTCGCTACGGCGAGATCGCCGAGGCGGCGTACGAAGACCTCGCCCTTGCTCCTGCAAATGTCAGTGGGCTGGGTGCAACCCTTGGCACAGAGTTCATAGGCGGCGTCGTGATAAGCGGCCAAAGCGGCTGCACCGCATTGGAGTCGTACCTATGCACTGAGCTTAACCTCGCAGCCAGCTGCGTGGACCAATGCGCGCTAGTTGCGGCATCACTCGATACGCTGCTTGGCACATGGCTCTTGGACCTCGAGAGTTCTGGCCTCGACTACCGCTTTGCAATGCAGTCTGCACTCATCGATGCCGACCTCGACCTCATCGTCGATAGCCTCAGCGCAGAAATGAACGCTGTGACCGTCGAACTCACGACAGACCTTCAGAGTGTCGAGGTGAGCGCCACAGTCATCGGCGAGGCAGCGCTCTAGTTTACGTCCTCGTCGTCGTCACGATCGAGCTGAACCTCAACCCGGCGATTCGCTCTGCGGCCGCTGGCCGTGTTGTTGTCAGCGAATGGATCGCTCTGGCCTCGTGAGAACGCTTTGATACGGCCGTGCCCGACGCCCTTCTCAATGAGGTACTGGCGAACCGAGTCTGCTCGCTCTTGAGCGATGGTTTCTCGATCCGCAGGTTCTTCCGCTTCCCGATCGTCGCCATGCCCGTAGAGCTCTATCTTGATCGATGGATTTGCCTTTAGAAGATCGGCTAGTTTGTCCAGCTCTTCAATCCCAAGGTCGTCCATCACGCCAGATCCAGAATCGAAGCGCAGCCCGGGAATAGCCCCCTCGACCAGACGAACATCGTCTGTGAGTGCGTCCGGGCAGCCATCATCGTCCTGATAGCCGTTTACGGTCTCGGCCTCGCCTTGGCACTGATCGAGGCCGTCGATGACTCCGTCACTATCGTTGTCAAGTTCAGGACAGCCGTCTTCGTCTTCGTATCCATCCTTGTCTTCTGCTCGCTCAGGGCACTTGTCGGTTGCATCTGGGTTGCCATCGCGGTCGAAGTCCGGCGGAGGCGGTGGCGGTTTGCGGCTCTTATTCTTTGGCCGAAGTCCAAATGTGAGTAGTACTTCCCAATCGAATGCCTGCGCGTTGCCGTCCTCGGCGCGCATGGCAATATAGCGTGCGTCCACTCCGATCTTCAGCCCTTCTAGCTTGAGGCCGATCCCGAGACCGCCATACAGCGCTGGTTGAATATCGGTCGGAACCGAACTCTGCCGAGTCGAAGTAACGACGGGTGTACCCGCGCCAAAGAGCAGGCTCGGTGAGAACGTGGTATCACCGAAGGGCCGCAGTCGCCCATGAACTCGCGGCATGCTCACAAATAGCGTCGCTCGATCGTCACGGCTTGTCGACACACCGATGGGCAGCTCACCCTCGATACTCGCCCAAGTTCCAAGTTCCTGGTAGATGCGCAGGCCAACCACTACCGTGTTCGCAATCGAGGACTGCTCACCATCACCGAGACGGCTCTCATCGCTGAAGTCGTGAACACCAGCAAAAGCACGCCATCCCCAACTAAGAGCTTCTTCGTCCGCCGTCGCAGCATCCTCACCCAGAACGGCTCCGCCATCGGCGAAGGCCACTTGTGCACTTGCCAGCGCAACTACTGCACCGGCGAACGCACTCGCGATACGTGGACTAGACCAAGGGAGCATCATGGGCAACTTTCAAACTCGCTAGAACTTGTAGGTACTTCCGAAGCGCGCGTAGCGGCGCAGGTCACTTGTGAACATCGGGCCGTAGAGGTCGCCTAGGAAGGCAGCCCTCTCGGTCTGAAAGAAACCGCCATCGGCGATGAGCCAGAGATTCCAGCGTTGACGAATCGCAACCTCGACAATGATCGCCCCCATGGCGCGAGCGCCAGCGTCGCGCTCGAAGATCTTGTCCGCTCCTCCAAGTGCGGTATCGATTCGCTCCTTGGCTGCCGAGCCAAGAGTGCCCGCTGCGTACTCCTCGCAGGTGTCGATTGGGTCGGACTCGTTCGGGAACGCCGAGTTATTATACTCGGGACAGTGCCGATCCGACCACATGTTCACGTACGCCTTCGCCGTCACCGTTACCGCGCCGAGGCCAGTGAGCGATGCCTGGACACCTAGGTCGGCAAAGAAACTGCCGCGCTCGCTATTGCCGAGAAGGTCGGTGCCGCCGCCAAAGACGCCAAAGACGCCGACAGAGAACGGGTTCTGATCATGGAAGGTAAGGCGTCCTTTGAGCGCAAAGTCTGTACGAGAAAAGTAGCTGCGAAAATCTACGCCGGCATCGAAACCAAACCCGCCGATCTTGCCCGCTCCGACGGTGATACCGGCATTGAGGTAATACGGATACCCACTACCAAAGTCGATTGTCGATCGCCCAAGTGGCAGGGTCCGCGCACCAAAGGAGGTGAGAGAGCGCTGCTCGCGTTTGGTCTCATGGGCCGTGGGGCCTGTGGGAATGCGCTCGAGCACCGCATTAACCACTTTCATCTTGCCGCCATCGACCTTCACAGAAGTCTCGAAGTCGAAGTAGCCCGAGAGCTGAACAGTAATGATGTGCTCCCCGGTGGGAATCTCTTCGTTGACAAATGGTGTGGCACCAATCGCCTCGCCGTCCATCATGACCCTGGCGCCGCCCGGGTTAGAGAGAAAGCGAAGTCCGCCGACTGATTTGAGCTCGGCAGTCACAGTAATGACCTTGCCTTCCTCGACATTCAGCTTCTCTTCGAAACGCTTGTAGCCAGGTTTGGACACCCCGACAAAGTGCTCCCCAGGAGCGAGCTCACGTTCTTGAGGAACGGTGCCCAAGCGCTCACCATCGATGTGAACTTCGGCCTCTGGTACGGGTGAGACGACCTTGACCGTGCCCGTAGCAGCGACCGTACTATCGGCCTGCAAGTCTAGTTTGAGCACCGTAGCTGCCCCAACGGCAACAGTGACTCGCTCTTCACGGGTTACAAAACCCGCCGCGCGAATCTCCACTACATGGTCGCCAGCCTTCACATTCTTGAGGTCCTGGGGTGCCGGGCCGCGCTCCTCGCCATCGAGATAGACTACTGCACCCTCGACATTGGAGAGCACGCGGATGTTTCCACCTCCGCCTCCTAGTGTTGCTTTGAGTTCGGCTGTGACCTTGATGGTCTTATCAGCCTCGACCTGTACGGTCTGCCGCCACGGCAAAGCCGGAGGCTTGCGAATCTCAATAACATGGGGCCCAGCGATCACAGCCGAGAGTACTGTCGGTGTCTTGCCTGCCTGCAAATTGCCGTCGAGATAGACCTCCGCGTCATTGACGTCGGCGTTGACGAGCACCGTTCCGACTTCCTTAACCTTGGTGGCGCGAAGCATTGGATTCACATTGACCCTCTCGCCCTCCTTCAATTCGACCCACTGAGAGAAATTCTCAAATCCGTCCTTCTTGATCTCCACAAGGTGCCTACCATCACCGAGCTTTATCGTGACTGGAATTGAGCCTTGCAACTGTCCGTCCACCCACACCTGGGCGTTGAAGGCGTTTTTGTCCGCATCCGCCCGAACTTCGAGCACCGCCGGGCGCTCTTGTTTGACGAGCGGCATGAAGGTCTCCTGCGTCCTTCTAGTTCGCTTTACCGAGACGACTCGGGTGGCATCCTCGTAGCCGTCTTTCTTGATGATGACTTTCCAATCCCCAGATTGGATGCGGCCACTCCACGGCGTGTAGCCGACGATGCCGTACTTCTCGTCATCGAGATAGATGGCAGCCTGCTGCGGCGCTGAGTCAATTCGAACCTTGTACTTCCGTCCTTTGCGTTTGGGTCTGGGGACTTGCTGCTGTTGAGCACTCGCAACCTCCACTGTGGAAACGAGAACAGCAACACCGATAACAAGACTCAGAATTACGCTCAGACGACGCAATAAATAGGCGACATTCATAGAAAATCCTTCGACGATAGAGTAATAGACACACGCTCGGAGCGTCAAATTCACGGATGTCGTATTGTTCACCCCAGGGCCTTTGCTGCCGATCTCAGAATACCGCTCGCTTCGCAGTATCGACCCGGATGTGCGCTAGTATCAGCTCACTATGAGACCCATCCTGCTCGCCACGCCCCTGTTCTTTGTGTGCCTGGGCGCCTGTGGGGGAGGCAGGGTCAAGACGAAGCCAATCGCTGGGGGCGCTGGGGCCGCCGGCAGTACGAATGTGACTGAGCCTTCCTCGGCGCCGGAGGCAGACGCGGGCACACAATCTCCCACCTCCCCCACCGCCCTGATTGAGAAGGACTGCGAATCCCTCCTTCAACACATGTTCGCCTTGATTTACGAGAGGCGCATCGAGGAGCTTCCGGAGACCGAGCGCCCGAGCCCAGAAGATCTTGTGGTGGCCAAAGACAAACTGCGCTCAGAGCTCAAGAAGCAGTGCGTAGGTGCCACCCGCGAGCATTTTGCCTACGACTGCGTCATGGCTTCCTCCAACATGGAAGCTGTGGGCGCCTGCATGGAGAGTCCGGCGGGTAGCTGAGGGCCCCCCCAGGGGCTGGCGATGCCACCCCACGCGATGCCGCTCCTGACACCTTCCAAGCTCGCGGCTCCGATCCGCCTGCCAATGACGACATGCCCGCCAATCTAGTTACATCAATCCACCACAACCGCCTCGCCACACCGATTGCCATTTTGGGGCTCGCAACAACACCTGCAAACGACAAGCAGCGTCTTTCCTAGCAGCGTCTTTCCTAGCAGCGTCTTTCCTAGCAGCGTCTTTCCTAGCAGCGTTTCTCTAGCGGCCAGTGTACTTTGGCGGGCGTTTCTCGGCGAAGGCCCGTAGGCCCTCGTTGCGATCCTCTGTGAAGAGGGTCACTTCGTAGCAATCACGCTCGATGCGCAGACCTTCATCAATTCCGACCTCGATCCCCCTATCGATGGCCCGTTTGGCCATGCAGGTTGACCTGGGGGCGCACAGCGCCAAGTCACTCAGCATGGCACCCACACGCGCGTCAAGTTCCGCATAGGGAACGACATCGAGTACGAGGCCCAGGCGCAAGGCCCGCGCAGCGTCGATGCGACTCCCCAGTAGGATGAGCTCTTTGGCATTTGCCACCCCAATGAGCCGAGGCAACCGCTGCGTCCCGCCAGCTCCGGGCATGATGCCAAGACGCACTTCGGTGAGCCCAAATTGCGCGTTCTCACTGGCAATACGAAGATCGCAAGCAATGGCGAGTTCCATGCCTCCGCCAAAGGCGAAACCATTTACAACGGCGATGGTTGGCTGAGGGATTCGCGCCCAAGCATTGATCGCACCGCTGATGGCGTCGACGTACGGCCCGGTTTCCTCAGGGGCTACGCCCTTGCGCTCCTTGAGATCCGCGCCAGCGCAGAAGCTCTTGTCTCCTGCTCCTCGCAATGCCACCGCACGAACTTCTTGATTGCCGCCAAGCTTGGCTGCGAGTTCCGTGAGTTCTTCGTTGGTCGCCTTTGAGAGCGCATTGCGCGCAGCAGGGCGATTGAGCGTAACGTGAGCTACGCCGTTCTTCATTTCTACAAGTAGATTGCTCATTCTAGATTCCGAGTTGCCGGTCGACAGGGCTATGCTTGACAATTGGTCTGTGCGCGCTCTTTCTTGCGCCGGTTGCGTGCCTGCTTGCCTATATGTGCCTTGAGGAATTTCGAAGGAAGGTCGTGGCCAACAAGACTCGCTGCCATGCGCGAGCACTCGACAAGCGCATCCAAGTCGATACCGGTTTCAATGCCCATACCGTGCAGCATTGCAACTAAGTCCTCTGTGGCCAGATTCCCCGAAGCGCCGGGAGCATATGGGCAGCCCCCTAACCCTCCGACAGACGAATCCACGGTGCGAATCCCTGTGGCCAGCGCGGCGACGCAATTTGCAAGAGCCGTCCCCTGCGTATCATGAAAGTGAACTGCGAGTTTGTCTTTGTCGATACTGGCCGTAAGCAGCGCCAGGACCTCCTCGACTTGCCTGGGGTTGGCGACGCCAATCGTGTCTCCCAGGGAAATCTCGTAGACCCCAGTTGCCAAGAGAGTCTCGCACAGACTCAGAACCTTCGCAGGATCGACATCGCCCTCATATGGGCAGCCAAAGACAGCGGACACGTAGGCTCGGACCGAAAGTCCCGCCTCTTGCGCAGGTTTCACCACGTCCTCAAACTCTCGCAACGTGTCCGCAATGGACTTGTTTACATTGCGCTTATTGTGCGTTTCGGAAGCGGAGATGAAGACAGCCACGTCTTTGACACCGGAGGCGATGGCATTATCTAGCCCCCGACGGTTGGGTACCAAGGCGGACATATGCACGCCTTCAACTCGCTCGACCTTCTCCGCCAACTCCCGAGCGTCCGCCAATTGCGGAATCCACTTAGGGCTCACGAAGCTGGTGATTTCGATCCGCGAGAGCCCTGTCTTGGCGAGGGCATTGACAAAGGCAACTTTGTCCTCGGTCGGAACGAGATTTGCCTCGTTCTGTAGGCCGTCTCTCGGACCAACCTCGTACACCGTTACTCGCTCTGGAAGTGCCTCAAACATCTATTAACTCCGGCGCACCATAGCACGGGCCACCAACTCCCCCGTGAGCTCGTCCAGCGTATGAATCCGCTCGTGAGCAGCGGATTGGTCGTGACCGGCGTAGTTGCCAATGCCAACAGCCACAACGCTCATCTGTGCGGCAACGCCGGCGGCAATGCCAGCGCTCGAGTCCTCGACCACGAGGCAAGCCCGCGGGTCCACTCCAAGGTGGCCAGCTGCCTGCAAGTATCCATCTGGCGACGGCTTTGATGTGCTCACGTCCTCACTCGCGACGGTGATAGCGAACGATGCCGCGAGCCCCAGCGCGCCAAGCGCCTGTTTCATCTCCACCCGAGATGAGCCAGTCACAATCGCCAATGGCAGGTAGGCAAAGCGAGCGACCACCTCCCGTGCGCCGGGAAGAATCGTTAGCCCGCTCTCCGCAAAGACGTCCTCGCGTTTGGCAGCTGTCGCAGCAATTAGTTCGTCGCGGCTCATCGCGAGATGTGAATACCGGGAACGCAGCTGCTCATGGATCTGTACCCATGAGCGCCCGACGACGAAGTCTCTATCCTCTTGCTCAATTGCGATGCCCTGCTCTTCCAGCAGAGCCCGGGCCATGGCCTCGGCGCTCTCGCGCTCCGAGTCCACCAGAGTGCCGTCGAGATCGAAGAGTATCGCCTGAACTTCCACTCAGCGGAAGCTAGCACCCCCTCAGCAATTTCGTAGCCGCATGTGTAACCTCCACAGGCTCGCCATGCACTGAACCTATAGACATGCTACCCATTGGTCACAATATGAAACGCTTTTCCCAAGGTCGTGCACGCAGGCCCCAACGGATTCTCTTGCCGCTCGTTGCACTGGCGCTTTCGCTACCAGCATTGCCCGGCTGCGGCGGCCCACCCGATAGCGCTCGAGCGGCGCAGCGTCACCTAGTACGTGGCGACTACCCTGCGGCCACCGCCGCTGCCAATAGAAGCCTCGAAAAACACCCGAGAGATCCGACCTCGTGGCGCGTCAAGATTCGCGCTGCAATGGCGCAAGGAGAGCTCGAAGCCGCGGCCCAGCACTACCACGACTGGAAAGAGCTGCGCGGTTCCCACGACCGAACTACATATCGGCTCATGGCCGTTTCGACTCTGTGGCAAGGGTTGCGTGTTCCGGCGCCCGAGGTCAAAGCCCAGTCCATTCAAATCGTCGAGCGACACGAGATCGAGAAGCTCGCAGACTCGGTCCGAGATGCGATGGGTGACGATAGCGACTTGGTGGCCGCTGCTGCTGCCGTAGCTCTGTTGCGCTCTCATCCAGCAGCGCCGAGACTCGCATCAGAGCTACTTGGCAGCGCATCGCCCAGGGTCCGCGCGATGCTAGTGAGAGGAATTGGCAAGAAGGCCGGTCGCATCTCAATCGGCGACATTCTTCCGGCCCTTGGTGACTCAGATGTAAAGGTTCGCAGAGCCGCCGTCTCCGCCATCGCCGGTTGGAAGAGCAAGAAAGATGTTGGGCGGCTCATGTCGCTCGCAAAGAACGATAGCGATGGCCAGGTTCGATCGAGAGCACTCCGGGGGCTGCTCGCCAAAGGGAACGCGAGCGTAGTGCCCTTGGCAAACGCCTCGCTGGACGACTCGTACCTCGGAGCCCGGCTTGCGGCTCTCGCGCTATTAGAGAAGTTCTCAAACGCCTCGGCATTGGATCGAGCCCGCGCCATGCTCGTAGGTGCTGATCTCACTCTCGCTATGCGCGCAGCGATCCTCCTTGGCAAGACCGACACTCCAGCCGCCGAGGCCGCGATAGCCAGGGCCTACGCTAGCCCCGACTGGTCGAATCGTTCTGCCGCCCTGAATACGGCAACCAAGGTTCTGAGCGCACCCGCAGCGCTCGCACTGGCGAAGCGAGCTCTTGATGATGTGCACGAAGGTGTTCGCATTGGCGGTGCCCGGCTACTGATTCGGCTTGGGCACGACGAACTCGGCGTAGCCGCACTAAGAAGGGCGATGGCCTCAGTTCACTTCGAGCAGCGTCTCTCTGCGGCATCCGAGCTTGCTCGACGAGGAGATGGCGATGCCGTCGAGCTACTGGGAAAGCTCGCCCGCAGTGGCTCCCCTGATCAGCGCCGCGCAGCTCTCGCCGCTCATAGCACTGCAAGCGCTGTTAGCGATGGCTTAGTGGCAGCTCTAGGCGACGAGAACATCGGTGTGAGGCTGGCCGCCGCGGACGCACTTCTCGCACGCTAGACGGTCTAGTTCACGCAGCCGAGGCCGTCGGCATCCGTCCACTCAATCTCGGTACCTGCCAGAATATGTGTGGGAACCGAGTCGAGTACAGCCGGATCCAGGTCGCCAGACTCGATGATCTCGTCGAACATCTCCAGACCGATAGGGCGCATTTGCACCCGCATCCTCACCTTGCTTGGAAGAATCGATAACGGATAGCTTCGCTCGACGGAGTGAGAGAATCTCGGATCTGTTGGATCGCTGGTGACGGCCGCGGGCAAGAGGGTTGTCTCCATCGTCTTTGCACGCCATGAGAAGTGCACCTCCGTCCCATCTTCGTCGAAGATCCGACTGCGCATCAGCCAGAGGTTCTCATCCTCGAGCTCGACAATAGGCTCATCGTCTTCCACCACCCCACTGATAAGAATCGGCGCCTCGCCGTCAAAGGCGACGAGTTCGACCCAAGCGCGTCTAGCGTGGGTCACGCCGCTGGGAAATGCATGACCGGCCAAGACGTTGTCGAGCACAACCACGACTTCAGGGCCAAGAGTCCCCGGTTGTACGCAGAGCGTGGCGGTAATCGCTCGACGCAAGTCGCGTTGAATTGCCTGCAATTGCTCCGGCGCTTCCGGCCACGGCGATAGAGCGACGTCCACCCCTGGCATGCTGTGATCGTGCAGTCTTCTAACTGGAGCGCCAGGCACCTCGGCCACGGGCCCAGAACGTCCGGGCATGTGACAACCCGCGCAACTCACAGGTGAAGGGCCCTGGGCAAATACGCTCTCGCGCCATTCGGCGAAGGTGTTCTCGAGCTGAAGCCCGGAAGGGGTCCGCACGTCGTGACAGCTTCCGCAAAGCGCCGATGACTCCCCTCGGCGACCATCGTGGAACGCCAAGGTTCCCGACCGATGCGCCTCGGTATCGACGGGGTCTCCAATGCCCCCACGGAACATGTCATCGTCCGCGAGGTGAAAGGCCGCGTTGTGATCGTCTTCGATGCGGTCGATCTGATGGCAGTAGTAGCAGGTCACACCACGCAGGCGCCTCGGCACGTCTTCGATGTTCAATCCATCGGTGGTCGCGCCGACATGCAACGCCATTGGCGCATGACATCCAACACAAAGGTCGCCAATCTCACCGTTGGTCTCGCGTTGTGCGAAGGCGTTCAACGCGATGAAGACAGGATCGTCGGAAGCGTAGGCGTGCATGCTGCCGGACCATTCCCGATACGCATCGGGATGGCACCCTTGGCAAGCAGCCGGATCCATCAGCGCCTCCTTGTCTAGTGCTTTGCGATTCGAACACGCAAGCAGGAGCGAGGCGGAGGCCAGCAGTATCAGTTTCGCCCTTCGCATCACTCCTCAATGCAGAACGTGAGCGTCGCAACCGACGTCCCACCTTCGTGCTCCATCGTCACATGCAGCTGCCAGACGCCCGGCATCCATAGGTCGAAGGGACCCATCTCAAAGCTACCAACATCGCCCCCTGCGACGGGCTCTGGGGGCTGCGGAGTGCCGTGCCCGTGGTCCGGCATGAATGGTTCGATACTCAAGGACGTTACCGCCAGCGGATTCTGCTCGGCGTCCACGGCTTGCACGGTCCAAGTATTCTCGAAGCGCACTGGGGGCGCAGGAGCGGCACTAACTAGTAAGAGCCCTACGCCGTCCGGGGCAGCAACGTGCATGCCTGGCACAAATTCCTGCGCCCGCGGATCTTGGCTGCAATCCGCGTGAGCATCCGTCACTCCTGGGTCCGACTTGTCTCCACACGCAAATGCTAGGGCTGCGGCGATTGGTAAAACTCTCAAGACAATCATTGCATTCCTTTTCACCACGCCCTGAGAAAGCTGAATTCGAGAGTTAGTGCCATGCGCTCTCTCTGGGCTGGAAAATCATCAAACTGAAACTGCGTTAGGGACATCGACGTCCGCAATCGATTTGCTCCAATCGCGGAATCCACAGTGAAGCTCCCGTGCAGAGATTGCATGGCTCCAAGGGTACGATCTCCTGTCCGAAAATCAGGAGGAGATTCTCCCCCTGCGGCTTCATAGTACCCACGGTAGAAATCTGCCGCACTCTGGAGGTAGCCGCGCAGGTGCGCGCCTAGCAGAATCCGCTCCTCGAGAACCGGGTGGTAGACCCTCGCGCTAAGGGTGTGGCTAGAGATGTCCCAACTATCCAGATACAGGCGGTAAGACCCGTGCACAAACCACGAGGCTTCTGTTCCGAAGGCACGACGCAGCCGCAACATGGCGGCACCACTCTGTCGAATCGCCGGCGTGCTCTCCTCGATGAGCGCTATCTCGGGGCTTTGCAGGCTGCGCCACTGGACGAGGCGGTACGGGCTTGCGTGATAGCCACCAAGGCGCCTGGCGTCGATCAAGAGGTCAAGGTAGCTACTCCGATCTAGGACCTGGGTCACACTGCCCGCCACGATGTGCCCGTGCCGCTTGCGGGCAAACTCATCGAGCAATGCGTGCCCCGCCCTATCAATCACAGCGGTATAGGCCAAGTCCAGAATGGTATTGCGCTGAGCGGCCTCGACTTGCCCGCCGATACTCGGCCGGAGTGAGAGGTAGTCGGATTCATGGGAGACAATGCCGCCCGCTCGCAGCTTCCAATCAGCGGAAACTGCCCAGGTGGCCGAGGCACTCCCCTCAACGCGCAACTCCTTAACTGTCGATGGCGAGGCGCTCGTAATCACATCCACCGAGGCTGCACTCACTGCATCAACCGTGGCACCGGCGGCGATCTCCACGGACTCGCTCGCCGCGAATCTAACTGAGACTCCAGGTGAGACGACGGTAACGTTGTCATCGTCGGCGTAGATGCGAAGCCGCGCCTCTGCACTTCGAACCTCTTGCACCTCCTGGGCATGTGCGACGCTAGTGGGTAGCAAGACACCAGTGAGAAGGAAGACTAGTTGCAGCCGCACCCGCCGCCTGCACTTCCTGTCGCCCCTCTTGAAGACTCTCGCACCTCGAAGACATGCTCGTCGCCCGCACTCTTCTCGACCCACACTTGCCCTTGCATTGCCGGATGCGCAAGCCGTTCGCGTTGATGGGCCTTGACCCGCACGCAGCCTGTGGCCACCATCAAACTCAGCACACAGGCCATGCCGACAAGCCGCACACTCAGCGAGCAAAGGGGAATCACGGACGCAGAGTCCCGCATAGTCCGTGCCAGCCCTAACTGGCTGATATTATAGATGTCACTCATACAACTACGAATCGTCTGCGGTACGTTTCTCGAAGACGTAAAACCTGCATTGAACTCCACGCTCAGAGCAAGAGCTGCGCTTCGACGGTGAAGGCGTGGCTGATGTCATTATCCGGATCTACCCCGTCCTGGGCATTGTAGTTGAGCAGGCTATACGTGAAGCCGACCCGGCGAGAACCATCTCGATACAACTGGAGCAAGCCATCAAACTGCATGGCTCGTTGTGCCAGTGGATCCTGTGCTGGAATGCGCCCACCAAGACCGAGCAGTGGCAAACGTCCGTGGCTTATCCGGCTACCGATGAGAAGTTTCTTCGGCATCACAAAGTAGGTGGCCTCGGCGGTGAAGCCGAGGTAGTTGCGATGGCCTTTGCCACTCGCATCCACGGCAGCTGCAATGTTGCCGTTGTCATCATGCTCGAGAATGGAGCCCCAGCGCTCGTGGCGCCAGGTAGCTTCAAGGGAGAGATCGAGACCTTGGTAGCGCAGCTGTCCATCGATAGCGGTGCTGACAGCCCGCACATTATCGGTGATTCCGTCACCGTCGACATCACGATTTTCGACGTCGATACCCGAGAGGCTCGCAGGAACTCGTACGAGATCGTGCACTGCTGCAAGCCCAACCGTGAGTCGCACCTCGTCGCTATCATCAACATCTCCGTAGCCGGGAGCGATGTACTCGCCAAGGACGACGCCCTCGAGCCGAGCCGCAACAGCAACATCAATGTTGGTATTTTGCACATTGGGGCCAGAACCGTTAGCCACTCCGGCTATGTAGCGGAGCTTGCCATCTAGCACCTTGCCCAAGGCCCAAACGCCGATATCCCTATCGTAGCGCTGAAGGTCTTGCGTCTCACTGAGTTCGTGAAATGCGCGCTGGGTCGATGATGCTAGGAACGAGCGGGTATAGGGAAGCTTGCTCTGCCCGGCACGGACTGTCAGCTCGTCGCGGTAGCGCATATCCATATAGTAGTCGAGAAGCGGCGTTCCCCCGCTGCCAAGCTCGAACTCAGTCTCGTAGCGAAGTCGGTCCGAACCAGCTTTGCCTCGCAAGCTCAGCCGGGCGCGCCGGAGACTAAACGTCGCCGAGTCGAGACTCGAGAAATCTTGCGGGAGATCCACTTGGTTGCGAGGCTGCACGTAGCCTCCCAGCGTCATCGAGTAACGACCATCCCCAGTAGTGAACTTCATGCCGCGACTGCGTTCGGCTCCTCCGCCTCCGCCATGCGGAGCCACTGCCGGCTGCTCGACGTTCGCAATAGCGGTGCGCAAGTACTCAAGCTCGGTTTGCAGCGTCGTGACTTTGGCCTCGAGCATCTCAACCTTCTCCAGGGTCTCCGTAACGCTCTCGACAGATCGCATCTTCACCTCGAGCGCCATTTCGAGAACGACAACTTTCGAGCTGAGTTCTTGCACGGCCTGCGCAAGCGTAGGCGTGGTAGCTGCTGATGCTCTCAAGCTAACGAGCTCAGCCTTTATGGACTCTAGCTCAGCCTGCACTCCGCCTTTGTTCTGAGCAAACGCGAAACTCCCGCTGCCAAGAAGCCCTAGAGCCAGAGCCAGTGACGTTGTTAGTTTTGAAGATTGCATCGCGTACTGAACCTCATCCCAAGTAACCGCCGAAAAAAACAAATCGCCCAAAAAAGCTATGGCGCCCGAGCCGAAGCTGGGGCGCCAAAGATAGCAGTATTTGTAACGCAGTCTTCTCTACGCTCGGCGTAGCTACGCCGAGTGGCTGAACTAGCGAGGCCTACCGCGACGTGCGGGAACAACTTCGTTCCTTCGCCTTGCCGGAGCAGCTGCCCAATGTCCAGGTGACCATACCCAACGACCGCCTTGAGCAGCCCACTTGCCAGGAACCCACACTTTAGCAGCTTTCGCGCGCTCCCAGTGTCCTTTGGTCCAAGCGTATGCTCCACCCCTCCACTGGTAGTGGCCACGAATCCAAACGAAACCGGCCTTGGCGCCGGGGGTCTGGTAGCGAGGTGCTGGTGGTGCTACGACAGGATAAGCAGCGGGAGCTGGTTTTCGGTGATCGCGCACAACAGGACCAGGTGCGGGTTTTCGGTGGTCGCGAACAACAGGGCCGGGTGCGGGTGCTGGCTTTCGGTGATCGCGAACTGCAGGACGCCCTGCACCACCAGCTACCCAGCGACCTCGTACGAAGTGCCAGCGACTGCCGCGGCGCTCCCAGCGACCAGCCGTGTACTGCTGGCCTGCGCGAACGCGGACCCAGTGACCGCGGTGCCACTTCCACTGGTTGTGTCGCCACTCCCAGTTGCCCTGAACCCAAAGGAATCCAATGCGAGACGCGGGGGTCTCATACTGTGGTGCCGGCGGCTCCTGGTCTACGATGTACGCGGGGCGAACCTGCGCGCGAACAACGCAACTCGGTGCCACCAATCCAACACCGAGCCCAAGCCCGGCGACCATAAATATGCTGCGCCAATTCCATTTCATAGCAGAATTCTCCTTAGTGATATGTCCAGATTAAGACAGGCAATTAGACGCCCACGGGTTGGACGAGCTGCCTGGTAAATCAATCAACGGAATTGTCGCGCCAGGCTCCGAAGACTGTCAATGACCCGTGATCACAGATATTTGCTTGCGGATCCCCTTGAGATTTGGGGGGCGGAGTCCGCGTAGCCTCTGCGGGCTGTGAGACAGCTCACTTCTTGGCTGTGCGCAATCCTACTAAGTAGTCGACGAGTTCATCCAACTCAGCATCGTTGTACTCGCCCTTGCCTGAGGGCATCTCATTCTTCTCTCCGAACCAACGGAGATGGTCCGGATCCAGGATGAACTCGCGGAGCATGGCCGGATTGCCTCGCATGCCCAGATTGGGGCCGATGTCTTCCTCGGTCTCCCAGTCAATGGAATGGCAATCACTGCAATCGCCATCGTCGAAGAGCTCTTGGCCCTTCAACACCAGTGCCGAATTGGCATCGTCCGCACCCGTCTGGGCGTAGACCAATTCGACCAAGGCAGCGAAGTCCTCCCCCTTGATAGTCACAGGCTCCATCTCATCCAGCTTGGTGGGGCCAAAGAACCGATTAGCGGCAGGGTTTCGAAGCAGGTCTGAAATGTACTGGCGATTGTTGAAGCCGGCGATGATCTCTGGCCCCTTGCGGTCGTTGACAGGACCTGCGTGGCACCCCGCGCAATCTCGCTTGAAGAGCTTCTTGCCGAGGTAGCCAGGCTCTTGTGTGAAGACCGCGGCACCGCCTGCGGGAGGCACTCCATAGGTCTTGGCCAGCATGCGAGCCTTCTGCGATCTCGCATGAGCCTTTGCCTTGGCGCTTTGGAACTCCTCGCTGTTCCGATCCTCCGAATAAGAAATCGCGGTGAGAGCAGCGGCAACGCCAAAGCCCATGGCGAGAACCGCGAGATAGGGCAGCCGCTTTCTCGGGCTCTTGGAGGGGCCCCTATCCACAAAAGGCAGGGATAGGAGCACGCCACCGGCAATCACCGGAGCACCAAGCGCCACAATCACTTCGAAGAAGCCATGAAAGTACTTTAGCCCCTGGAAGAGAGAACGGAAGTACCACTCCGGGCGCGCATCGAAGGCTGTCGAAGGATCTGCGGGAGCGTCAAGAGGAGCGCCGTGAGTTTTGAAGTTGATGATGACCAAGACAGCAAAGACAAAGGCCATGGCGAGCATGTCTTTGAACATTTGATCTGGCCAAAACGGTTGAGCCCGGCGCTGCAACTCCTTCTCATCCAGCCACCAAGGCGGCGTCTGATGGTGCTTGCGAAAGAGCGCGATGTGCAGAACGGTGAGCCCAATTAGTAGTGCGGGCAGCACAAAGACGTGCAGAGCAAAGAAGCGAGTTATGGTCAAGTTGCCGTAGCCATTCCCAGCTTGCATGGACTCTTGCATTTGCTGACCAACGAGAGGAGCCGTACCCGCAATGCCTGTGGCAACCTGCGTTGCCCAGTAGCCGGTTTGGACAGACCGAGGTGAAGGCGGTGATCTTGCCCTCTTCGCTCTTTGCGACCCAACAACTCCCTACGGCTACATTGTCCGTGCTATTCCAAGCATCGCGCACGCCACTGGCGACGATCGGCAAGCGCACAGGGGCGGCCCCCGCTACAAGATCGGACTCGGCGGCGATGTCAATCGGCGCATTGGGGGCGGACACTAGGGGCCGACCTACTGGGTGGAAGAAGTAGCGAACCAGGGGAATGGCTGTCACGGCACCGATGATGCCCCCCAGGCCAACTGTCGCAATCTTCATGAAGCGACGGCGTCCATCGTCCGCGTTCTGATCTGCCACAGGCTCGGTCCTCTCGTTGTAGATAAAACTCGACTCCCCTACGACCACACCCCAGAGAGGTTACGTCAACGAGAGAGGCAAAACCCAGCGTGTCTTCGCTGCGGGCCCCTCCCCGAGAGAGTTAGGAAAAACGACGAGAGCAGGAGAACTAGCTGTAGACTTTCTCGTCTCGCTCTTGGTCCTCTTTGCAACGGATGCAGAGCTGTGTCTCGGGACGAGCTTCAAGGCGTTTCTTGTTGATGGGCTCGTCGCACTCGGTGCAAGTGCCGAAGCTGCCATCGTCGATCTTTCGAAGCGCAAGGTTGAGCTTCGAAAGGTGAGCTTTTTCTCGGCCTCGGAGACGGAATTCAAACGACTGAAGAGCTTCGCTCGAGGCGAGATCCATCTCGTCCGGCAAGTCGTTCGTATCCAATACCATATTGTCGGTCAGCGTCTTCTTTGCATTCAGGTATACGCTGTCCCGCTTGGTCTCAAGCTCGGACTTGAATTTCTCGATGTCTTTTTTATTAAGTGTCTTGGCCATGTTTCCCCCTCGGGCTGCGCTCAACAGAGCACTGCGGGGCGCTGATTCTAGCCTCCAATTTCAGAAACACAAGGGGCTCCGTGCAAAGCGAGCGATGAAACCGCGACCCGGACCGATCCACAGCTCCCATTGCAGTCCCGGGAGCGCGCAATTCACAGCACTTCCCACGCCCCGTAGCGCAAAGGCCACGAGCCGACTTGACAAGCTCCCAGTACGCTAACGAAACTCCACGAATGGCTGGGTCTGATAAGAGAAAACAGAGTTTGTACTTCCCTGAGGGAATGCTCCGCGAGATCAAGGACGAGGCTACACGGCAAGATCGCTCACTGAGCTGGATCGTGCAGAAGGCTTGGAAGACAGCGCGCAAAGACGTGATGAACTTCCCTTCGGTTAACGATTTCGAGACCGGCGACAAGTAGCCCAGGCCTCTCTCGCGTTTGAAGTTGTCGCGCTAGAATTTGTCTACGAGGACAAAGCAGGGCTACGCCCTCTCATCGGTGGACGCTACCCCGCTTTTCTACGAGGTAGCGGGGAGTGAGACCGATGCGATCCCAGTCGTGTACTGTGATGGAATCGGCTGCTCTGGTTTCATCTGGAAGCACCTCCGCGTTCCCCTCAGTGAGGATCGCAAGACGGTGCATTGGCACTACCGCGGTCATGGCCGATCGCCAATGCCAAAGGCCCCCAAGCGGGTGGGCATTGAGGTTCTGAGCGATGACTTGGCAAGCGTGCTCGACGACATCAATGTCGACGAGGCAATCGTCATTGGTCACTCAATGGGAGTCCAAGTGGCTCTCGAGTTTCACCGACGCCATCGCTACCGCTGCAAGGGTCTTGTGCTTATGTGCGGTGCGGCATCTGAGCCGCTCAAGACCTTCAAAGGATCCAATTTCCTCGAAGTTGCCCTGCCCGCCCTGCAGAAGACCATAGGTGCGGCTCCGGGCCTCTTTCGCCGGTTCAGCCGGGCCATCCTACCCCGCGACTTTGCCTATCGCATCGGCGCCATGCTCGAGTTCGAAGAAGAGCTACTAAGCAAGCAAGACTTCATGCCCTATCTCAAGGGGCTGGCACAGATGGATCCAATCCTATTTCTCGACTTGCTTGGCGATATGGGGGAGCACTCTTGCGAGAACATCCTCTCTGAGATTCGAGTACCCACTCTGTTGATTGGCGGTCAACTCGATACATTCACTCCGGCAGATCGCACTCGCGAAATGGCGGAGCGCATCCACGGCTCGGAGCTGTGCATTGTTGATCAAGGCACACACTCCACGCCCTTGGAGCACCCTGCCCTAGTAGGTAGTGTAACCCTTGATTTCCTGTCCAGGATTGCCCCCGACGAGACTCCTTGACCGCTATCTGCTTGACCGCTATCTGCTTGACCGCTATCTGACTGCAACATAGGTTCGCCCCGAGTCGACTTCCACTGTACGACTCGAGGAGGACTAGAATCTATGCTCTCATTTCACGCTGCGGGACGAGTGTTTTTTCGAGGCTTGGTGCTTGCCGTTATCGCAGGAGGCTGCGGTGGTGGAGGCTGCGACGGCTGCGGTTCGATGGCGCCCATCCCAGGTGGATTCCCAGCCGAGAGTCGGACTGCCAACGCTGTGCAGCTGCGGATAACCGACTCGGCGATAGCAATGTTGGAAGCGGACCGTCCGCGATGGCATCACCCTCAGCATGGACATCGCCATGCCGCAAGACCCAGACGAAGTGACAACTCGCATGAATGTTGGCAACACAGACGTCGACTTTGAGGAAGACGACATCAGTATTGGTGGTGGATTTCTATGCGACGGGCTCGAGTCCACTCTCAAGAGCACTATCGTCGATCTGCTCACAGACAACATTGGCGGACTCGTAGGTGAAGCGATTGGCGACCAAAGCTGCGTGGCTTGCGAGTCGGGCATGACGGCAGAGTGCGGTGCCTTCGCCGACGCTTGTACCGATGCAGTCTGCATGATTGGAGACCGCTGCGAGCAGCGCCTCGGCGTCGCTGGGCGCATGAGCGCCGCGGGTCTCTTTGGCGGCTTCTCCAATGGGCAGCTAGGTAGTCTCGACATTTATGACGTTGCTGGCGGCTACACCGAGACAGACGCGGAAGGCGTGAGCATGGGCATGTACTCGGGCGCCCTGCCCTTCGCCGAGCCTCGTGACCGCTGTGGTCCGAGTGTTCTGGCCCCTGCCAACATCGCGATCCCAGAGAGCACCTTCTTCTCGGGCAATACCCGACCAGATACCAATGCGGCATTTCACGTCGGTATCGGCGTTCACCAGCAGGTCCTCGACCACCTGGCCTACGCCGCCTACGAATCTGGCGCGCTGTGCCTCAACATCACACCAGGCGCCGTCGACTTGCTCACCACCGACGGCTTGGCTCCGCTGCTCATGCCATCGGTGGCCGACTTACTGCACGGCAAGAATAGCCCCATTGTAATGGGCCTGCGGCCACAGAGTCCTCCGACGCTTCAGATCGGCGAAGGCACTACCACCGAAAGCGCCGGGGGTGAGACGGTCATAGTTGATCCGCTCTTGGACGTGCGCTTCGACGATATGGAAATCGACTTCTTCGTGATGGTCGACGATCAGTTCATCCGAGTCATGACACTCAGGGCAGACATTCACCTGCCAATGAATCTCGAAGTGAACGAGTTGGGTGAAATAGAACCGGTGCTTAGCGACGTCGACAATGCCATCAGCGATACCGTCGTATTCAACAGCGAAGCGCTTCGCGAGACCGACGCAGAACTCGAGGAGAGGATTCCCCTTCTCCTCTCTCTCGCCTTGTCATCACTCCTCGATGGGTTGGGGAGTTTTGCTCTGCCCAGCCTCGGCGGGCTGGATGTTCAGATCGCCGATGACGGAATCCTCTCAGTGGAAGACAACGCCTTTATCGCGATCTACGCGGATCTGGCCCTCGGCGATACGATGGCTCGCGTCCAAACCGAGGCCTCCATGGAACTGGCGTACGACGGGGAAACGCCAGTAGCGAAACTCACTATGGGCGGCGACCGCCCCGGGCTAGAGTTCACTTACCAAGTCGATGGTGGCCTGTGGTCGCCATATACTTCTTCATCAGAAGTGTCCCTAAGGCGCGATATTCTGCATATCGCGGGCACACACACAATCTCGGTCCGTGCGCGAATGCAGGGCCGCCCCCTCAGCGCAGACCAATCTCCGGTTGTGCTAAGGGCAACGACTGGCGGCAAGCCCGGGCAGAGCTACTTCCACGGCAAGCCTCAGGAAGACGGATGCGCGTCCTGCAACGGCGGTGGTTCGAGCAGCGGATGGCTCGCAGGGCTCGTTCTCCTGCTTCTCATGCAGCGCCCCCGTCGCTACGCCAAGCACTTGGCAGTAGTTGCCCTGGCGAGCCTTAGCGCCTGCACCTGCTCTTCCGATCCCGCTGGCCCAACCTGCCTCGAGGAGTGCCTCGAGGGCGAAGTGGAGCGCGGACCTATAGGCAGGTACAGCTCACTAGCCGCATCAGAGGGCCGCATCGTGGCTACAGGGCCCCATCAGCTGCGCGGGCCTCTGTGAAGGCTCCGATGAGTGTGTGAACACCGGGGCGATTGAAGAATGCCAAGCCCCCTCTGGGAGCTGCGCCTCGGACTGTGGGGATACGGAGATATGTGTGGCGGACGCGTGCCTGGAGATCATTCCCAAGGCCCCCTCGGGCCAAATGCTCGATGGTGTCGGCCTCTTTGGCGAACTCCTGCATCTCGCTGATGGCAGCATGATGCTCGGCTACTACGATCGGGTGCTGGGGAATGTGCACATCGCCCAGAATACGGGCTCGAGCTTCACCTCCGTTGGCACCTTCGCCCATCCAAGCCTTGATACCGGCATGTGGTTGTCCATGGTGGCCGGAACCGACAACACCCTGCACCTCGCATTTCAGGACGCCAGCGCCGATCTGCTGATGTACACCACTTTTTCAAACGGAGCTCTCTCCGTCCCAGAGATCGTCGACGACGGGGTTCGTGACGGGGAGAATCGAGCACATCCCGTCGGTGCATCCGCTGCGATTATCCTGCACGGAGATCGCGATCCGGTGATCGTCTACCAAGATGGACTCACCGCAGATGTCGAAGTAGCCACTAACGAACAGGGTTCATGGACAAGAAACACTATCATGGAAAGCCCTCGGCTCGATGGCTTTTTCATCGACGTAGCTGGGTCTGACGGCGCTCTCTGGATGAGCCATTACTTCTACGATCGGGCAGCTCCCCCCATGGGAGAGCTCGAAATCATCACTCTAGACTAACCGCGGGGGGCGTCGCATATTTCTGAGAGATACGCAAATTTCATTCAATGAGCGATCCTCAAATTCGCCTCTCACACTTCCAGTCAGCGGCGAAAATTGGGCCCCTGGAAAAATACAAAATTTACTCTCGCAAATTCGCAATTTATCGGGCAAGTTGCCCCGGAAAGATGCTCGAACGGGGAAGGTCGAGCATCATTTTGTTAACCAACAACGAAGAAGAGGAAGCATAACCGCAATGACTCGCGCAGCATTACGACGCTCAGTAGATGACGATCACGACGGTCTGGTGGCACTGCCCCCAGTCGAAGATGTCCGAAATCGGCTTCGCAGCTCAGTTAAGAATTTCCAAGCCTCCTACCCAGGACGCCGTGCCGCAGCTCTCGCTGCTGTGTGGATCGCCGCTACGGGTTGTGAATCGGATCTTACTGTCTACGACGCAGAAGACGCTCTTCGAACCTACCGCTTGGCGGAATCCGAGCTTCGTGCGGAACTCCGCATGAGCTTGGCCCGGGCGATCAATTGCGAGCCTCACGAGGCAACTCGCGTAACTATGATCGCAATGCTTGAGCATCTCGAATCACTCGAGTCTCAAGCAGTGGCACCAAAGCCACAGCGTCGTCGTCGTCGTCGTTAGTACGACAGTGGATCGTATGACATCAGTTGTACGATAGGGGGAGCATCCTAGCTGGGGCACGGGGCATGGTGCCTGCCACTCTTTAGAGAGCACGTCTCACTAGGGTATGTATCAACAGGGGGGATTGGGCTGAGAATCACATTCGCAGTCCATCCAATTTACACGCGAAACTCGGCCACAGCCTGGCAACAGGTCTGCGGCCGAGTTTCGCATGTCTGCACCTTGTCTTCGGTCCGCAGCCGGCCCCGGGTATAGTGCGACCACACCAAGCTCGGTGAGGTGTGGCAAGTGGGCTTCGAATTCCTGGCGCTTGACGCACCTAGAGATGACTTTCTAAAGATGTTCCTGCGCTACCTTGAAGGCGGAAAGCTGTCCTGAACTCAAACGCAGTGAATGTCCCTCAAGCGCGTAGTTCGTTTCGCGGCGAGGCGACCAAGTTACGCACAGAGACTGCGGAACTCTATTCGCAACGCGCAGATCTCTGGTTTCAATACGGCCACTTACGATGGCATACCCGGTGCACTACCAAGCATCATGGTGATTGAAGACAGCAAAGGCGCGGCGGGCTCAGAGCAACCAAGCGCATCCGAACGAAAGCGTGCACTCGACATTCTGGCTCGTTCCCTATTCCGCGAATTGACAGCACAAGGCTACGACCGGAGGCACATCGTCACCTTGGCTACAGCGCTACTCGGCGAAGTAACCGACGCGCAGCCAGTACACAGCTAGGCCTCCTAGTAGGAGACCACTGCCTGCTTTGCAAGCAAGACTCCGTGGCAAACGGAGCTCCCAAGACGAGCCGAGAGCGAAGGCCTCTCCGGCTCGTCTTCTAGTTTTGGCCCTGCCACAGGCCCCAGCCGCAGCCCGTAGCAAGTGAGAGCACAAAACTCCATGACAGGTGCCTACCCAAGCCATAGCTGTGTCGAATAGAGTCGCCATCAAGTACGGGCTCTGCCCCAAAAGAAAGACAATCACGATGGCAAAAGTACGAATCGGCATTAATGGTTTTGGTCGCATCGGACGCGGCTTTGTTCGCGCTCTGGCAATGAGCCCCGAGCCTTTTGACTTGGCCCTCATCAACGACCTCACTGACGCCAAGGCACTGGCGCATCTCCTCAAGTACGACTCTGTCCACGGTCCTTTCCCAGGGACAGTTGAAGTCAAAGACAACATGCTTGTCATCAACGGTGACGCCGTCACCATCAGCGCAGAGAGCGATCCTGCGAAGGTTCCTTGGAAGGATGCTGGCGTCGACATCGTGCTCGAATGCACTGGACGTTTCACAGCTCGCGCAGACGCTGCCAAGCACCTCGCCGCAGGCGCCAAGAAGGTTCTCATCAGCGCGCCGGCAAAGGGGCCTGATGCCACCCTGGCCTGCGGTATCAACCTCGATGAGTACGATCCGGCGAATCACCACGTCATCTCCAACGCATCGTGCACCACCAACTGCCTAGCACCGGTCGTCAAAGTTCTACACGATACGTTTGGCCTCAAGACCGGCCTCATGACGACGATCCACAGCTACACCAATGATCAGAAGATCTTGGACCTGCCGCACAAAGACCCGAGGCGTTCACGGGCTGCAGCAATGTCGATGATTCCTACCACGACCGGTGCAGCCAAGGCGATCGCACTTGTGATGCCCGCCATGGAAGGAAAGCTCGACGGCATGGCCATTCGAGTTCCAACTCCGAATGTCTCGTTAGTTGACCTCACGGTCATCCTCGAAAGGAGCGCGAGCGCAGAAGAGATCAACAAGGCCTTCACGGAAGCTGCCAACGGCGACCTAAAGGGCATTCTTGGCGTATCCGACGAACCCCTGGTCTCTATCGACTACAACGGCAACCAGAACTCGGCCACAGTAGATCTCGCGGTCACCAACACCAATGGTGACCAGGTCAAAATCCTAGCCTGGTACGACAACGAAGCCGGCTATTCCAAGCGTCTCTTCGACCTCGCCGCGTTTGTCAGCAGCAAGCTGTAGTCATGATTCGCAGTATGAAGCAGCTCCCACTCGAGGGCCGACGCGTATTCTTGCGTGTCGACCTAAACGCGCCTCTGAGCAAGGATGCAATACCTGCCGTCACGGACGACACTCGCATTCAAGCCGCGTTGCCCACCATCAAGCACTGTATCGAGCGTGGAGCCAGGATTATTCTGGCCTCGCATCTCGGTCGTCCCAAGGGTGAAGCAACCCCCAAGCTCTCTCTTGAGCCTGTGGCGGGTAGATTGGCAGAGCTTCTCAACTGCGAAATTCGACTCACGGACGAACCAGTGGGCGATGGAGCTCGGAAGGTCTGTTCCGACCTCAGAGAGGGGCAAATCGCCCTTCTCGAGAACCTGCGATTCAACTCAGGAGAGAAGGCCAACGATACGAAGTTTGCTGAGACACTCGCTAGCTACGCCGATATCTATATCAACGATGCCTTTGGCACTTCGCACAGAGCGCACGCATCGACCGCTGGCATGGTCTCTCTTGTCAACGAGCGAGGCGCAGGCTTTGTCATGAACAAAGAGATTGAGGCGCTGGGAAAACTTCTGAACGCCCCAAAAACAGGGTACGTGGCAATCATAGGAGGAGCCAAAATCTCCGACAAGATTGACGTTCTCGACGCCCTGCTCTCTCGAGTCGAAACAATCCTCATCGGCGGAGCCATGGCCAACACGTTCTTGCTAGCTCAAGGCAAGAAGATGGGCAAGAGCCTCGTTGAGGACGCAAAGGTCGCACTGGCGAAGAATTTCCTCCGCAAGGCCAGCCAGAAGCACGTTACTGTGATGTTGCCACAAGACCTCGTTGTCGCTGACAACTTCGATGACGCGACTGGCACTGTCGTTAGTGCAGACGAGGTTCCCGCGACATTAATGGCTTTGGACATTGGGCCGGAAGCTGCGGCTCGCTACGCTGATGCGGCGAAGCACGCACGCACCCTGTTTTGGAACGGGCCGATGGGTGTCTTCGAGAAGCCGGCCTACGCAGAGGGCACCTTTGTCGTCGCCAAAGCCGTTGCGGACAATGAGTTCGGCTATACGGTCGTCGGCGGCGGTGATAGCGCAGCGGCGGTCCACAAGGCCGGAATAGCGAACAGCATCCGACACGTCTCAACTGGCGGTGGCGCCGCACTCGAGTTCATTCAAGGGCTAACCCTGCCCGGCATTGCAGCGCTCGAGATCGACGAATAGCGGGGCTTGGAACGTTGGCAAAGGCAAATCGGCGTGCTCTCATCATTGAGTCCGACCTTGCCCGACAGCAAGAGCTTGCGAGCGCGCTGCAAGAAATCGGCGCCGAGTGCCTTTGCGTTCAGCACGTAAGTGACGCCTGGAGTGCATTCGTCCGCATCCGGCCAAGTCACGTATTCGCTGCGCTCCAGACGGTAGAAGCCAATGGCGAAACAGCCAGGGCCGGCGAGTACTTTCTGCGAAAGCTCGGCAGCGACTATATCGGCTCGATGCCCAGAGTTTTTCTCACCTCGACCGACGACGAGCTCACGGGTGCCCCGCCCACGGACGCGGAGGCATACTTCGTCTGGCCAGTGCTCAAGTCCGCGCTCGCAAGCCTCTTTGCCGGAACCGGTCTTGCAGGGGACAAGGCTGGCCGACAGGCGACCCGGCTTCGCGAACTCTACGATATGAGTCTTCTGGGCCCTGAGCTAATTCGCGAACTAGATCAGCTCATCAGCCGTGCCACCATCGGCTTTCAGGTCTCCGACTGCATTCTCTGGGGCCCGGACAACGAGCCCCAATGGCCGCGTTCGACCCAAGAAATTCCGAGGGCCCAATGGCCGCAGATTCGCAAGCGCTGCGAGCTGGCGCTGCACGTTCGCACTACAATGATGGTCTCGTTCGGCATCGCGACATCTTGGGTGCACCGCGGTATTGGCCAGAGCCTGCTCGCCGCACCGATAGGTCCTGTTGGCGAGGCCCCCATCGCTGGCATCTGCCTGGTGAGCGACGATAGCCAAGTGTTCTCGCCGGAGGCTGTGGACTCTCTTCGCATCGTCGCGAGGCGCCTTTCGAACGAACTGGCCTGGATGTCCGCCCACAACCGTCTATTGGCAGAGCACGAGAAATTGCGCCAAACCGCGCTCCTCGACCCGATGTTAGGCGTTTGGACTCGACCCGCCCTCCAGCAGTCCATCAGCAACCAAATCGCAGCAAACCGCGAGCGCAAGTTGCCGCTCGCCGTTGTCATGCTCGACTATCAGCAGTTGCGCAAGGTCAACGATCGCCACGGGCACTTGGTTGGTGACGCAGTTCTAGCCCACTTTGCAAATGTCGTTCGCACCAGCTTGCACTCCCAGGATCAGCTGGGCCGCGTCGGAGGTGGCGAGTTGGCCGCGCTACTCGTCAATTGCACCCTATCGGAAGCAGAGCAACGAGCAAGTGCGATTCTTCAGACGCTGAACGACACCTGCTACGAAGCCGGCGACCTCGTCATTCATCACGAGGTGCAAGCTGGCGTCACCATCATCGGTGATGAGGAGACAAGTAGCGAGGCTGCATTCGTTCGCGCACAAATGGCCATTGACGCCGGAAAGCTCGAGCGAGATTCGGTCATGGTCATTGAGAACAATTCCGAGCGAGGCGTACTCGAGTTCGAGTCTTCCAATGGCAATTTGCTCTCAGCCGGCGCCACCCTCGGGGGCATGTATCGCATCCTTCACGAGATTAGCAGAGGGTCGATGGGCGTCGTCTACCGAGGCGAAGACTTGGGCCTGGGGCGGCCCGTCGCCATCAAGCTCCTGCGTGCCGACCTCAGTAGTGATGAGGAGCTAGTAGCTAAGTTTCGCTCCGAAGCCGCACTCTTGGCCTCGCTGCATCACCGCAATCTGGTGCAGGTCTACTCCTTCGGCACGGAGGGCGATACGGTCTACTTCGTGATGGAGCTCGTTGAAGGCGAGCCCTTATCCAATATCGTACAGAGCCTGGCACAACAGGGCGCCTACATCGAGGTTGCCGCGGTCGCCAAAATCGTCGAAGAGATCGCCGAGGCCCTCGACGCAATCCACTCCCTTGGCATCGTGCACCGTGACGTAAAACCCGACAACGTTCTTGTGGATCGCATCAACGATCGCGCGGTCCTAGTTGACGTAGGCATAGCGAAGCGCCAAGGCGACGCCAGAGACGCTGCAG
Source organism: Myxococcales bacterium (assembly GCA_024222395.1). GTDB lineage: Bacteria > Myxococcota_A > Polyangia > Haliangiales > Haliangiaceae > NORP324. Next base: position 4,047 of record JAAEPE010000011.1, on the reverse strand, counting down.
GCACCCCCGGTTACGCGGCCCCCGAGTCGTTCATGGAGGCGGATGAGAGCGCTCCAACCGACGTATACGGGCTGGCTGCAACCGCCTATGCCCTGCTCACGGGCTGCCCGCCATACCAGGCGGACGAGCTGGCGGTCATCGTCAATCAGCAACTACACCAGCCGCCGCCACCGCCAACTGGCTTTCGTGCCGACTTGAGCCCCGCCGTGGATTCGGTGCTCTCGACTGCGCTCGCCCCCGAGCCAGAGCATCGCTATCGATCGGCCAACGCCTTTGCCATCGCACTCGGGCGAGCATTGGCCAAACAGCCGAGGCAGAAGAGGTCGCAGCCGATTGCAATCGCGGTGGACCCCACGCGCACAGAGCCCCACGGCACAGAACAGAACCCTGTCTCACGGCTCTCGACGTACCGAGTGTCGGCTCCTGTGCCAGCGCCGCAAGAGAGCGCGAATTCGAGTAGTGAACGAAGCCGAGGGGCAATATTCCGGGTCGCTGGCCTCTATCTTCAGCAGAAACTGGGTCGCGAGTGGTTTCGGGCAACACTCCAAGAAGAGTCCAGACTCGGAGAGCTTCTCATGCCCACTCTCTCCCCAGACTCTTGGCAGCGAACCTCCTACCTCATCAAACTGCTTGATCGCATGGAAGGAGGGGACGGCGGGAATCAAGAGTTGTATCGAGAGTTGGGTGCCCACATCGCATCCTCCACTCTCGCACGGCTCTTTGGCGCCGACCCTGCCGCGCAAACGCCAACCTCTATGCTCAAGGCCGCCGAGTCTATCTGGCGCCGATACCACACCTGGGGGCAGCTCTCGGCTCAACCCCAAGGTGAGCGCTTTGTGGAACTAGTCTTGACGGACTCTGTCGTGGCCGAAGGTCAGGTTCACGGGCACTTTTGCAATGTACTGGCGGGCATGTTTGCCCAGATGGTCACTCTGGCTGGCGCCTCGGGCGCGGACTGCCAAGTCGATACTCGTCGGCCTGATGGTGACGCAAGCTGCACTTTCGTGGTCTCCTGGGAGCTCTGAGTCAGTCTCTAGTGATACACATGCGATATGGCAGCTAGAACCCCTATAGTAGTCGGCAACTGGAAGCTCCACAACACCATCGCTCAGGGCGAAACTCTTGTGACCGAGCTGAAGAACCAACTTGGAACGATCCGAGATGTTGAAGTGGGGGTGGCCCCTGTCTTCACCAGCCTATCGTCCATCTCCAAGCGACTCGGCGACAGCAAGATCTTGCTCGGTGCTCAAGACTGCTTCTACGAGAACGGTGGTGCCTGGACTGGCGAGGTGAGCGCCCCGATGCTCGTTGACGCCGGCTGCAGCTTCGCCATCGTTGGCCACAGCGAGCGGCGCGCCAACTTTGGTGATACCGACTCCGTAGTGGCCCGCAAGGCTCGTGCAGCCCTCGATGGAGGCCTCTCTGTCATTGTCTGCGTGGGTGAGAGTGAGCAGGAGCGGGATTCAGGCAAGACGATGGAGCGCGTCGGAACTCAACTCTCCGCGACGCTGGAAGTCCTTACTTCAGAAGATCTGGAGCGGGTAGTCATCGCCTACGAGCCCGTCTGGGCAATTGGCACGGGGCGCACGGCGACCCCGGCCCAAGCACAGGAAGTTCACGCCTTCCTTCGTAAGCAAATGAGTCAACGATTTCAAGGCGTTGGCGCCGGCGTGCGAATCCAATACGGAGGGTCGGTCAAACCAGGCAATGCCAAGGAGCTGATGAGCGAGGCTGATATCGACGGCGCCTTGGTCGGTGGCGCTTCACTGAAGGCCGGCGACTTCGGGGCGATCGTAAAGGCCTGTTCCGCAAGGCAAAGCTGATGCTTGCGACACCCACTCGGATGCGCTAGAAAGCCGGCCTATGTCCTTCATCGTGACAATTGTTCACGTCGGTGTGTCCCTCTTCCTCATGCTGACCGTCCTGCTGCAAGCAGGCAAAGGCGGCGGTATGGGAGCCACGTTTGGCGGGGGTTCGAGCCAGGGTTCCGTCTTTGGCGGGTCCGGCGCTGGCAACTTCCTATCCAAGCTCACAACAGCGTCTGCGGCGATGTTCATGCTCACCTCAATGACGCTGGCCTACCTAGCCTCGACGACTGGCGACGATCCACTAAAAAGCGTGAGTCGCCAGGCACGCACGAATGCGGAAGTGAAGAAGAAACTCGATCAACAGGCAGAGGATCTATTCAACAGCACGCAGCCGGATGCGGGGCTGACGGACGAGATACCTAATCTGGATAGTGTAGAGCCAATTGATGCGGAGACAGATGCGGAGGGAGCGACTGTGGACGCACCGTCTGCTGACGCGCCTTCTGCTGATGGAGAGGCTGAGGCAGCCGGCGAGACGAAGCCCGCACCTAAGAATAACTCTGACGACACGGCTGCCACGGTTGCCCCGGCTTCCGAGCCCAAGCCGACTCCAGCTCCAGGGAACTAGGCCTTGAGCGCTTCGGCACTCGCCTTCACTAAATATCAGGCACTAGGAAACGATTTCCTAATCGTCGACCTTCGAGCTAGTGCGCCCAGTCCGTCGCCGGAACTCTTCGCAGAAGGACGTTTCGTCATCGCCAAAGCGCTCTGCTGTCGACGCTATGGCGTTGGTGGCGACGGTGTCCTCATCCTCCACGCCCCCTCCACGCCGGGCGCTGCAGCCACGATGCGCGTTCTCAACTCCGACGGCAGCGAAGCCGAGATGTGCGGCAACGGTCTGCGCTGCGTTGCCAGGTTCTTGCTTGAATCGGATGGAGACCAACCGAGTTCCGTCCTGGTCGACACCCTTGCCGGCCCCCTCGACTGCGAGGCGCACTGGCTTGGGCGAGAGGTCATTGGCGTCACCGTCAACATGGGGCGACCGCACCTTGTCCGCAGTGAGATTCCCATGCTCGGTGGTAGGAGTACCCGCTGCATAGAAGAGCCCCTAGCACTCACCTCGGGCGACTTGGCCATCACCGCGGTTTCGATGGGCAACCCCCACGCAGTCACATTCGTCACAGAAACCGGAGACGCACTTCAGGCTCTGGCGACGAACAAGGGCCCTCTGGTGGAACTGCACGCGAGCTTTCCCAGCCGCACAAATGTGGAATTCGCCCACATAGTGGACGCCAAGCACATAGAACTCTGGGTCTGGGAGCGCGGCTGTGGCATCACCCAGGCATGCGGGACCGGCGCCTGCGCCACGGTTGTCGCCGCATGTCTCACGGGCAGATCCAAGCTTGAGTCCGAAATTGAAGTGACGCTGCCCGGCGGCGTCTTGGCCATCACCGTCGCCAAAGACTACGAGACGGTATACATGCGTGGACCGGCAGAACATGTATTCGATGGCACCATGGACACGAGCAAGCTCGACGTCGCCTGCGGTGGTTAGGTTGGGCACCTTGGGCAAGACGAGGTAGGAATACGCCAAGAACGATGGCGCTAAAGGCACTCGACAAGAACGGTGTTCTCACCACCCGCGAGCTCAAAGCCGCGATTGGCCGAAGCTGTGAGAACCTGCACTGGTGCGACGAGTTCGCCGAGGCCTTTGCTCTCGATAGCAAAAGGCTGTGTGCTCTTAAGCGGTACTGCGTCATTCTCTACCCCTCGACTCTGCGATCAATTCTGCAGCATGCGCGCTCTTGCGAAAGCACTGAGCTCTACGAATTTGCGCAAGCTTGTCGGTCGCGCTTCTCGATGGAGAAGTCGCCAGTCGGACATGTCGCTGGCCCTCAGTTCGAGGCAGTCCTGGACTTTTAGTTCGCAGACACCGAAAGGTATTTGGGGATGTGCGCAGACAGTGACACAACGTTTGCTGTGATGCGATGCGGCGGTCCCCGATGCACTCAATTCGGAGGCGGCTCTCTCCGGAACGGAGGCTGTCGAGTCGGCGCTCTGGGGAGGGTGTGAGATCGATCTGAGATCTAGGCGGCGAGGCGGATCGCGTCGTAGAACTTTCGAGGACCCGCCGTCCTGTATGCGGCCCGGAGGTGCGCCATTTGCGCGAGGCTGGCTCCAGTGCTGTCCAGCGCGCTTCATCCGCTTTTGGAGGACGTGGCGGTGGCCACTCTCGACG
>JAAEPE010000010.1 GCA_024222395.1 Myxococcales bacterium | reverse complement strand
GAGATCTGGTTCAGTATTTTGGCTAGGCGTGTGCTCAAGCGCGGCAGTTTTACGTCACTTGATGATCTTAAGAGCAAGCTAAACAGCTTCATAAACTATTTCAACGCCACCCTGGCGAAACCATTTTCCTGGACCTACACCGGAAAGCCTCTGAAAGCATGAAAAATGGCGATCACCACTTATGCAGAGGACATCTAGTGCCTTAGCCCTCAAGATGAGGCCTCAATCGTCGGTAGCGGGAGCAGCGGCCAATGCCGTTGCTGGCCACTCCAGTTGCGAGCAGTCCAGCTAGACCGTCGAGCGAAAAGAATGAGCGAGGATGGTGAGTTCTGATTTTTCGAGTGCAAGGCGCGAATGAGGATTTTGCCGAGGCAAATGACGAAATGAGCAACGCTGCAATCGGGAAAGCAGGGCCATTAGACCGATCATTGTTTACGCTCGGCGGTCTAGTCCAAATAGGATCTTCGAAGCACATTACGCCGCTGCAGTGGAGCCCCCCCCTCAACCTGCCGAAATTGCTCTGCTCATCATTGCACAGACCACCTATCCGATGGCTCCTGCGCAGGCTGCCTCGGCCAACTCTGGTCGGTTGAGAGACGAATCGTGCACGGCATCGGTAGCACCTACGGAGTCCTGGCATTTCCCACCACTCTCATCGCTGTGGCGCTGACCTTCAGCGGGGCGAGCGCGTGGCTGGGATTCATGGCACTCATACTCTTGCCGGTGGGCTACTTCTGCATCCCCTTCTTGTGCCGACCGGTCCTACGCCGTGTACTAGCGAGCAGGTCCCTCGCGCCCACCTCACGACGGCTTGTCGCTGAATCCGCACGCTCGCATCCACCAGAGCGGCAGAGAGAGAGGGCATACAAGGTTCGTGCGCGCAATCTACGCAACGGCCGCCGTGGGCCAAAGAGGCTCAGAGCCCTTGGCCGCGGCTTCTACTACGGCCGCTAGAAACCGCGTATGAACCGAGTTGGCCCTATTTTTTCTTTAGTAGGGCCTTCACCGCGGCGGCGTATTCGCTCTGCTCAAATAGGCCCTTGTCGACACAAAGTTGAACGAGCGCTTCCACTCGAAGCAGGGTTCCCGCCTCGTCAGCGATGCGGTGAAGCGGCCTTGTCTTTGGCCGATTCTCAGGGGGGTTGGGCGTGAGTTTTGGCGTCCGAACGCTCTCTGAGCGCTTCATTACCTCTGTGACAAGGTGCTTGTATGCACTCTCAATCATCTCCTCGACGGCAGAGAGGGTAACCAGGACTGGCTCGACCGTGCACTCGGTGATGTGCTCAAGCTCGGCGATGCTCACCGCATCGGTCGGATCGGCCATGGCCACACGCAGGAGCCTGGGCCCGGCCCCGTAAATGCCGATAGATATCGGTAGCGCTCGCAAGCGGCGGCTATCGTCCAAGCAAAGCTCTCGCGGGGCATCGGAGTCCAATTCAATTTTCGCCGGATCCAAGGCCACCACGCGAACATGCTTCTTTAGAGCCACCACCAGGGCCACTTCGTCGACTCCCAACTCTCGAACCATCGGTACAACGAGTGGGATTCGCGCAGAATCCGCGGCAGTGGCCACCTGGGCGACCTCGCTCGGCGTCATGAGCCCCTCCGCGATAACTATTTCCGCCAGTGAATCAGGCATGAGTTGCGTCCTGTTGTCGAGATACACATGGAGAACTCAGACCAGCGGCTGCTGCAACCACAGGGTAGGCTCTTTTGCTTGGCGTGTACGACTGGCTGTATATACCGCCCGAGAAAGCCAGGCAAGATACGTGCGCGGATCTAGATCTTCTGCTTCTCTGCGTTATTGTCTCGCTCGCAAGGCACAGTACCATAGAAGTACAAAGACCATGGAATCAAGCACAACAGGTACCAGCAATCCGGGCAACATTGGCAGCCCTACCCCAGTCACACCTGCCAACGGCACCGAAGTCGAAAAGGTTGTCGTTCGATTCGCCGGCGACTCCGGCGATGGAATGCAGCTCACGGGCAACGAGTTCACGAAAGCCGCCGCGCTTGCGGGGAATGACATATCAACGTTCCCAGACTTTCCGGCTGAGATTCGAGCTCCTGCCGGAAGCATTGCGGGGGTCTCGGGCTTTCAGTTGCACTTCAGTTCAACCGATATTCACACGCCGGGTGACGCACCAGACGTGCTTATCGCGATGAACCCGGCCGCACTCAAGGCCAACATCGGCGATCTTCAGCTCGGTGGAACTCTTCTTATCAACACGGGTGCGTTTACCAAGCCCAACGTTGCGAAGGCAGGTTACGAGAGCAACCCACTCGACGACGAGGCGCAGCTCAAGAACTACGAAGTTCACCTTGTCGACATCAACAAGCTCGTCAACACTGCCCTCGAAGAAACCGGGCTCACGTCCAAGGAGAAAGGGCGCTGCAAGAACTTCTTCGCCCTCGGCCTGATGTGTTGGAGATACCAGCGCGACGCGCAACCGCAAATCGACAACATCCTGGCCAAATTCAAGAAGAGACCTGCAGTTGGCGAGGCCAACGTCTTGGCGTTCAAGGCTGGCTACAACTACGGGCTCACGGCAGAAGTCTTCCAAGCAACCTACAAAGTCAAGCCTGCGAGCTTCGAGCCAGGGCGCTACCGCAACATCACGGGAAACGAAGCCGTTGCCCTTGGCATGGTGGCAGCAGGCCAACTCGCTGAGTGCCCAGTGGTCTTCAGCGGCTACCCAATCACGCCAGCGTCGACCGTCTTTCACTACCTCTCGAACTACAAGAACTACGGGGTGACCACCTTCCAAGCCGAAGATGAGATCGCCGGAATTGGCGCCGCGATCGGAGCCTCGTACGGTGGGGCAATTGGAGTGACAGCCTCTTCTGGTCCGGGCATCGCCCTCAAGGGTGAGGCAATTGGTCTCGCGCAAATCGTAGAGTTGCCACTCGTGATTATCAGCGTGCAGCGCGGTGGCCCATCCACCGGCCTGCCCACCAAGACCGAGCAGAGCGACCTCTACCAGTCACTCTTCGGACGCAACGGTGAATGCCCGCTGCCCATAATCGCGGCCAAGACACCAACCGACGCATTCTACTGCGCCATCGAAGCTACGCGACTTGCGACGAAGTACATGACTCCAGTCATCCTTCTAAGCGACGGATACATCGCCAACGGCGCCGAGCCGTGGAAACTACCGGAGGTCGACGACCTTGAGCCGTTCCCGGTCAAGCATCTCAAGGATGCAGAAGGATGGATGCCGTACAAGCGTGACGAGGAGACACTTGCTCGTTCTTGGGTTGTCCCCGGCACCAAGGGCATGGCCCATCGCGTCGGCGGTTTGGAGAAGGACTTCCTCACAGGCAACGTCAGCTACGACCCCGAGAACCACGAGCGCATGTGCAAGATCCGAGAGGACAAGATCATGGGCATTTCCAAGGACTACGGAGACTTCGACATCGAGGGCGAAGAGTCTGGCGATGTTCTCATTATTGGCTGGGGTGGCACACACGGTGCGCTCAGACAAGCGGTCGGCGTGCTGCGCGAAGACGGCAAGAGTGTTAGTCACCTTCAAATCCGTCATATGTGGCCGCTCAACCCTAAGCTTGGCGACCTCATGAAGAACTTCAATAAGATTCTGGTGTGCGAGCTCAACATGGGACAGCTCCTCATGGTCCTCCGCTCAGAATATCTCGTAGATGCCACTGGCTACAACAAGATGCAGGGCAAGCCCTTCACTGTAGCCGAAATTTGTAACGCTGTAACCGAGCTGGTGTAGTCATGACTGAAAAACAGACGCGCAGAGATTTTGTAAGCGATCAAGAAGTTCGTTGGTGCCCAGGCTGTGGCGACTACGCCATCCTGGCGGCAGTCCAAAAATGCCTCGCCGACACAGGAGCAACACCAGAGAACTCCGTCTTCATCTCAGGCATCGGCTGCTCAAGCCGCTTCCCGTACTACATGAAAACCTACGGGTTTCACTCGATTCACGGGCGCGCTCCATCCATCGCAAGCGGTCTGAAACTCAGCAATCCAGACCTCGATGTGTGGGTTATCACCGGTGATGGCGATGCTCTCAGCATCGGCGGCAATCACATCCTGCATGCGCTCCGTCGCAACGTGGATCTCAACATTATTCTGTTCAACAACAAGATTTACGGGCTCACAAAGGGGCAGTATTCCCCGACTTCGAGCGAAGGAACAAAGTCCCCAACGACACCTTTCGGAAGCGTTGACTACCCAATCAATCCATTCTCATTGGCCCTTGGTTCCGGGGCAACGTTCTTCGCTCGCGCCATCGACGTAGATGCGAAGAGTCTCGGGCCAATTCTGCAAGCAGCGAAGGCTCACAAGGGCACATCGCTCATAGAGGTTACGCAAAACTGCCCCATCTTCAACGACGGAGTTTGGGATGCTGTCACCAATAGGAAGACGGCAACTTCCAACCAGCTTCGGCTCGAAGAGGGCAAGCCTCTACTATTCGAAGGTGGGCAGAAGGGCATTCGTCTCGGCGAAGGTCTCACCCCGGAGATTGTCGAAGTCGGTGAAGGCAAAGCCAGCGAATCCGAACTCCTTGTGCACAAGGCAGATGGAAGCGACGCGTATCACGCAATGCTTGCCAGTATGGCGGCACCAGAGTTTCCTCAACCTCTGGGAATTCTCAAGCAGGTCGCTCGTCCAAGCTACGACGAGCTAGCGCTGGCGCAGGTTGATCAAGTTCTCAAAGAGCGCGGCAAAGGCGACCTTAACGCTCTCCTAAGCTCAGGAATGACGTGGACCGTTGGCCCAGACGGTCGCCCCGAGTAGCAAACCGGCGCCTCATTGCGAAGAGCCGACATCTCGTCGTCTCAAGATCAAGCCTCGTAGAGACCACTTGTTAGTTGCCTCGCGGGGGATCTTCGCTAGTATTCGCGCATGTCCAAGCGCAGTCTTCTCGCCTCAGCCCTCATGGCCCCGGCCCTCGTCGCGTCCTCCTCAAGTGGCTGCGTGGTCGGTGCTCCTCCCGGCTTCAGTGATGGAGATCTGTGGTCGGTCCCGCTTGTGGCTCCCCTGGAAGACGACCTCTTGCTGGTGCCGGTTTCCATTCACGGGGAGGGCCCATTTCTCTTTATGATCGACCCTGACTCTCCCGAGTCCTCCATCGAAGCGAGTTTGCAGGCGAGCCTCGATCTGTATGTTTCGCGCACAGCGACCGAACGTCAAACAGAAGATGACCACATGAGTCGAATCATCATCGCCGAGGTCAAGAAGATGACCATTGGCGACCTCAAGATTCGCAACATGAAAGTGCGAGTGCACGATGATGGAGTCTACTGGTCGGGGAACCGAAGAGTGCGAGGCATTCTTGGTCGAGATGTCATCTCCGACTCGCTCGTTTATCAATTCAATCGCGACAAGGGCATGATGTACATCGGCACCCAGGGCAACCTCAAACCGCCAGAGGATGCTCCAAAGCTCAAGTTCAGCCAGAGCTACGGCAATCAGCGGCGCTACCTCGCGAAGGTTGAGATCAACCGCAAACACAAGATGGTCATGCACCTGGATCTAGGCGCGCGTACCTCGATGCTCTGGTCTACCCTCATCGAGAAGTACAAGATGCCTGCGGTCCCCATCCAGGCAGAAATCGTCGATGAATATGGCACGCGTCGCACTATTTCCAGCGGAACGATAGCGGGCATCGTCACGGCCAACGAAACCGAGACAACTGCTTTGACTATGCTTCCCTATGCAGATGCGCGGGTAGACGAAGAGGATCTGGATGGCGTCCTGGGTCTCAACTTCTGGAACAAGTACAACGTCACCGTAAACTGGCATCACAAGAAGTTCTGGATGCAACCTCGCAACCAGGATGCGACGCTCGATGCCAAAGCTCGTGTCGAACGGTGGGGCGATCAGCTCACGAATTGCGAAATCCTGGCCTGCCTGCGTCCCGCGCTCGAGGGTCGCCCCGAAGCGGTCACCATGGCTACGGCTCCTCTTCCCAAAGAAGAGCCAGCTGCTGAGCAGCCGACTGGTGAAGGCGCGGCACCTACGGGCGCTCCAGTGACTCCGGATCCGGCCGCGAAGCCCACAACAGCAGTTGCGCCCCAACCGCACATCGAGGCCCCGGCCTACTACACCCTTGTCATTGAGCGCGATGCGCCGGGAACAGACTTCGCTTACGACGCACTTGTGGGAGCGGTCGACGCATGGGGAGCCCTCCTTGATTTGCCCGTATTCCTCGCGAGCTTCCCCTCGGGCGCAAGTTCGTTGCGTCTTGCAGGACTGGCGCCCGGTTACGGTGAAGCTGCAGAGTTCGTCGTGCTCGACATAAACCCCGTAGGAACAAGGGGCTGCGAAGGCACTCAATGCATCTATCCGATTCGAAATCCGCAGTAGGCGCGGCAGGCTCCTGATACAGTCAAGAAACTCAGGTTTCCAACTCGTGCACTTCCCACTACTCAGCCTTCTCGTCTGTGCGCTACTCGTCCCCTCGCTGGCCTGCAGTAAGGTCAAGAGTGAGCGTTGCCAAGACATCTGTCAAAAAGAAACAGATTGCGCCGAGCAGCGTGGGCGCGACGGCGAGACTTACCCCTACGACCTGGACGAGTGCATCGATGCATGTGTAGGGCTCGAACGGGATAGCAACAATCGCAAGAAGGTAGACAACCACAAGAAGTGCGCCGACAAAGCCGGCGACAGCTGCGAGGCGCTATTGGAGTGCCGGTTTTAGTAAACTGGGGCCAGCGTTATTGACGCCAGTTTCCAACGCGTTTGGCGGAGCCAAACACGACGCTTGGCACTGGGGGTGGTGTGGAATGCCAGGCGTTAGGGCAGTCGATTCCGCGGGGCTGCGCGCTTTGCTACACTGAGCCTCTATGGCCCAGAGCCCGCAAGGCGCCCCCATTGACCGCTACGTCGTACTCGAATACCTCGCCGAGGGTGGCATGGGCGCGATCTATCTCGGCAAGAAGATGGGAGCAGGCGGCTTCGAGAAACAAGTTGTTCTCAAACAGCTACTTCCCGAATTCACGAAACAGCCCGAGTTCATTGATCTTTTTTTGCGCGAAGCTAGGCTCTCCGCCACTCTCGACCACGCAAATATCATCCACACGATTGATCTGGTCACAGCCGGCGAAGAGCACTTCATCGTCATGGAGTATCTCGATGGTGCGGACCTGCGAAGCATTCTCAAGCGCACGAAGCACCGAGGCGTCAGGCTTTCCCCCGCAGCCGGTATATACGTAGCAAGAGAGCTACTCTCAGCTCTGGCATATGCGCACAACAAGCACGGATCGGACGGTAAGCATCTGCGTCTCATTCATCGCGACATCTCGCCATCGAACATTCTAATATCGCGCAACGGCGAGGTGAAGCTAACCGACTTCGGCATCGCAAAGGCAGCCACTCACAACTCAGTATCCTACCGAGTAAAGGGCAAAGTCGGTTACATGTCGCCCGAACAGGCCCGTTCGGAGACTCTCGACGCGCGCTCGGATCTCCACTCGATGGCAGTCTGCCTCTTCGAGATGCTTACCGGCGAACGGCTCCTGGTTACAGCTGGCATCACGACATCAGCGGACGAGCTGTATTCCAAACCCGTCCCACTGGTCTCGAAGAAGGTTCGGGGGCTTCCAGCCGAACTCGACAAGGTCATGCTCCGTGCGCTCTCCGTCGATCCGGCCCATCGGTACCAAACGGCCGCAGAGTTTCAAGAAGCACTACTCCGCTGCGCTCACAGACAGGGCCTCATGATGTCGGCTCCGGAGCTTGCCACCCATCTGCGTTCGGTGTGCGGCGATCATTCTAGCTGGCGTAAGGAAACCGATGAAGTCCCGCTTGAGAATGGCACTGAACTCTACGACCACGAAGAAGACCACCAAGAGGGCGTGCAGCAAATCGATTACGCGGAAGAAGATGGCGACTACGAAGACGCGGACATGCTGTCCATTGTCGACGGCGAGGACGTAAAGGCCGGCGAGCGACGACACGAACGAGCGCAAACGTCCCTCTCGCTCCTCGGAAACCTCAAGGGTATGGAGCTCACCTCCTTGGCGCTCCTGGGCGACTCCTCAGGCGAGGGCGCACGCCCTCTCGTCGATCTCAATAGCTCTGGTCCAGCCACTGGAACGACAGAGAGGGAAACCCGAGCGAGTAGACCGGCACCGCGACGGCCGGTGGATCGCGTGCTCGAAGGTAGGCATTCGACACCGCCGCGCATGGAGGCAGCCACTCAGAACGCGGATGAGTACACGGGTGTTGTCATTGTCCAGGGTTCGGGTCGCTCGGAGAGCCATACCGGCGAGGTCGTTGACCAGCCTACTGATAGGCCTTCTACGCGAGCCGAGAGTGAATGGAGGGGGCCAGATGAAAAGGGCGCGACGTCGGGGCATTCATGGCTAATGCTCACGCTCATCGTGCTACTCGGTATTGGCACCGCGACCGCAATCGGCCTCACGGGTAGCCGAATGGACACGAGTGAGCCCAGCGGAAGCGAAGCTGCAGCGCCTAGACCGTCGAGCGAAAAGAATGACCGATGATGGTGAGTTCTGATTTTTCGAGTGCAAGGCGCGAATGAGGATTTTGCCGGAGCAAATGACGAAATGAGCAACGCTGCAATCGGGAAAGCAGGACCAACAGACCGATCATTGTTTACGCTCGGCGGTCTAGGCGCGAGATAGTCGTGAGAACGACTCATCATGCCGCGGCACGCTTTCGGCGCTGCTTCCAGCAAGAGATGTGTCGTTGAGTGGTTCTACCGGCCAATGACGTAGTACGAGGCGCCCAAGCTCACTTATGTCTCGCGGTGACAGACTCAACTACTCGACGATCTGCCTGCCTTTTCTCGGCAAGCCCAAGGCGGTGCGTTCCTGGCGATCGCTGGCCCCGACCGTGGTGGCTCTACTTCGATTCGCGAATGGCAAGAAGTCTACTTCGGCTCCTCCCTGATTGCGAATTGCGTCTCACCGACAAGACGGTGTCGAGACGTCATAACGATCGGCCATGGTGGCGAATTCAAGCTGGGCCGGACGGTGAAAGAGCTCATTGCGGAAGAGCTTCACAATCACTCTGACCGCAGCAAGGGCCCTTTCGTGGTCTTCGACTGTGGCTCCGAGAGCGCGGCAACGACATTCCCATGCTTGTAGACCACTTCATGAACCGCGCTGCTCCCGGTGATCCCCCTGGCCAAAGCAAGCTTCGCGTCACTCCTGAGGACATGCAGACTCTCCAGCGACACGGGTGGCCTGGCAACGTTCGCGAGCTACGCAATGCGGTTGAACGTGCGTGTCTACTATCCGACGGCGACTACATAAGTCTGGACGACGCACTCCAGGGAGGCAGCGACGCAGGCCCTACGATGGGCGTAGGAACCGATCTACCCTTCAAAGAAGCCAAGGGCCAGCTCGTCGAAATGTTCGAGCGAGAGTACATCGAAGACTTGATGACACGGCACTCGACGAACCTTTCCGCGGCAGCGCGCGAAGCACAAATCGACCGCAAGCACCTCCGCGAGCTCATACGCAAGTACGATCTCGACCCTCGCAAGTAGAGTAGCGTCAGAGCTCTCGCTCCAGAGCGTCCTGCTTTCAATCAGTCGACTTTGACTCGGACGCTCAGCCGCGTATCGACGACGTCGACGTTGAAGGCTCGCCTGGAGTCGGTGAGTGGATCGTAGATTTCTACGACGTGGGATCCTTTGGATACGCCAATCCGTTCCGATGGGCAGAGCTGGCCCACCGGATTGCCATCTACGTATACGTAGTAGCGGTTCTTGTTCCGACATCGCACCTTGATACCGCCCGGTCCTCCCGGAGGCGTCACTTCCGTCATGTCTATATTGTGGTCCCCTTCTCCGCCGATCTCACCCGTGTACAGATCGTAGCCGGCAAGCAAGAGTGAGAGGCGATGGCGATCGGTCGAGGCGTCGAGCTCCACCGGGGCGGTTCCGACCATGGTGCCGTCGAGATAGACCTTTGCGCCTGGGGGGCTTGTTTCGATGCGCAGCCGACCAGGCAATTCATCCGGCGCGATATTCTCTAGTCGGGCCTCGCCAGCGTCGGGCTCTGGTGCTGGCAGCGCCTCAACTGCGGTATCGGGGGCCAGAGCCTCTGTGGGGGCCGCATCCGCGAGGGTCGGCTCGGGTCTCTCCACGCTATCGTGTCGAGAGGCAACCGGAATGAGAATGCCCGAATCCCGCGCTGAAACCTTGGCAGTGGTGGCGCCAGGTTGCTTCTTGCCGGCGAGATACTGATATCCAAAGAACGCACCTGCGGCAGCCATGACACTCCCGAGAACAACTGGCAGCAAGATGGACTTGCGGCTGCGTTTCCCCTCCTTCGCGGCATCTTGAGCCACGACCTCCGGTGGCATGCGATGAGCGCGACTGCCAATTCCCGATTCCGCCGCTGGAATATGAGACATCGGTACGGATGTTATGCCCTCAGGATTGACTACGATAAGTTCTGAAAGCTCGTTTCGCTCGGGATCCGAGGTCTCGGAAGACTCAAACAAGTCCGACTCGCCTTGGTCGGTGGCTGTGGATTTGCCGACCGCAGCAGCGTCCGAGTTCGGCCCTGACGTAGCCGCAGAACCGCCTCCCTCTGGAGCCACCGGTGAGAGAAAGGAACCCTCCGTATCCAAAGATTCAAGTTCGCCCATAGTGGACTCCAGGTTGCGCCTGGCCGGGCGAGCATCGATGTTGTCTTCTTCCAGTGTGAACGTCGCTTCGTCCTCATCGATTGTCTCGTGTACTGACGTCTTCTCTTCGTCATGAGTCTCGGCGCGAGGTTCGTCTTTTGCCCGAGTCGGAGCCTCGTCCGATAGCGTATAGGCGGAGGCAACACCACCGAGAAGATCCTCTCGTGCGACCGAAGGATCAGTCCCCGCCAGGCCGAGTTCCATGCCCGCTCCGAGTTGCGCAGCAACCACTCGCACGACCGTTGGCTCGTCACTGATCGATGTCGCGCGCAGTATCCTGATCTCTTCCTCGGAACCACCTACGCGCGTTTCTGCTTCGTGGCAATCGAGATGCGTTTCGGTGTCATCCGCGGAAGCTAAGCGAGAAAACGAAAGGGCGGGGGCATCACTTGGCCCAGGATCTCTGTTTGGCATCGTGGAAGCCACGCGAGCCAGCCCGCCCGCCGCTTTCGCCTTGGAGTGATTTCTTGCCATCGAAGGTCTCGGGGGTGGTGTGGACACCGATTCTAAGACTTCTTCCTTTGATGCGCGCTGCGGCGGCGGCATCGGAAAACTCAGTGCTCCGGAAGCCTGGTTCTCGCGCCTTTCTTTGAGTACTTCCAGACGAGAGGTCACAGCAAGCCCTGCGTCGGCAATCTTGCCAGGCACAGGAGATGAGCGGAGAGCCGCTTCTAGCGCGTCCGCCATGGCGCCCGCATCAGGGAACCGCTCAAATGGCGAGCGAGCCAGTGCGCGGCGTAGGAGTTTATCGTAGGGTTTGGGAAACCCAGTCTCAGGCAGCGGTGCCCCAAGAATCTGCTTGGCAAGCTCGGCGTTGGTGCCCCCGCTATACGGCCTCCGACCGACCATCAACTCATATGCGAGAGTGCCAAGCTGATAGACATCAGTTGCCGGCGAGGTGCTCTGCCCTTCGAGCTGCTCGGGGGCGAGGTAGCAAAGACGCAGACGTAGAGAATCGTCTTGTACTGGGCTTGACGACAAGCGGGGCGACAATACGCCAAAATCGGTAACCTTGACCGCTCCGCTCTCCATGCAAATCACGTTGGTTGGACAGAGCCCAAGATGCGAAAGCCCGCGTCCGTGGGCATATCCCAGGGCTCGGCCAACCTGTACGAGAATTCCAGCCGAAGTCCCCAGACTCAAACGCCCCTGCTCGATAAGCTGAGTTAGATCCAAGCCCGGCACGTACTCGGTGGCAGTGAAGATGTGGCCATCGGACTCGCCAAACTCGTGCAAGCGCGCCACCCGAGGATGTTCCAGTGCGCCGTACATGCGAGCGGCAGAGGCCAGCGCAGCAGCAACGTCGGAACTCGCAACGAAACTCGTTTGAAAGCGTTTGACCGCAAACTCGCGATCGATGCCAGCGACGCCGTAGACTTTGGCGCGAAAGACCTCGCCGGTTGGACCACCGCCCAGCCAATCGGACAGGTGGTACCTGCCGAGCCTCCGCAATGAGGGGCCACTAGCCGATACGTTCACAACACATAAAGGTAGCGGGCTATCAGATTTCAGTCAATGAATTCGGATGGCTACGATTTGCTCTATCGAACTCACGAGGAAGGTGCATGTAGGTAGATACCTGCGAAACACGCAAAGACTTGCCCAGGGCCACAGGATCCCGAATCATTAGGTATTCGACTCTTGTCTTGGAGTCGCAATCGACCTTTATGCAGCACCAGCAGTACCCCATGTCTGAACACGATGATCCTGAAACCTGGCACGGTTGGTTTGGCCGTTGGATAGCCGGAGCCCCAAAGAGATGGCTCGGACGCCGTAGTACGATGGGCCAGAATATCGCCGGCGGCGCCGACGGCCTCAAGTACCTCGTGCATCTCGCACGGGGCAATCGGCGCGAGCGAACAGCGGCCGTCCAGCAGCTCGGCAAGAATGTACGCCCCGTGGTGCTGATCCACGGGTTCATGGGAACTCGCGGCTCCATGTATCCTCTCGAGAAGCGACTGGAAGAAGACGGGTTTTGTGTCCTCTCGTTCAACTTGGGGGTCATCAATCTTCGCGATATTCGCACCTCAGCATTTCGCATTCAGCGAAAGATCGATGCGCTCTTGGCCGAAACCGGGGTCGAAGAAGTAGACATCATTGGCCACTCCATGGGCGGTCTCATCGGGCTCTACATGATCAAGAAGCTTGGGGGCCATAAGAAGGTCAAGCGCTTCATTCTCATGGGTTCTCCCGTGCATGGAACCTGGGTTGCACTCGCCGGTATCGCCACCGTGGGTGCCTATTCAGCTTCGACTTGGCAGATCTTGCCGCGCAGCCGCTTCCTCGACGAGCTTCACCAGGGGCCGATACCCGGCAACGTTGAAGTGCACTCCCTCTCTGCTGCCCGAGATTGGGTTTGTCCGCCATCTAGCACCAGGCTCCGTGGCAGCGAGGCCCACAGCGTGAATCTAGGCCACTCAAGCCTAGTCATCAGTCCCGAGGTCTATCGCCACGTCTACAACATCCTCAAGAAGGATGACGGAGAGTCAGACCCAGGCGAAGGAGAACCCGAGTCCGATCCCGCCGGAGGCGCACAAGATGCAGTGGATCCGGAGGAAAACATTGGGCCTTAGCTTGCCTCCTAACGATTCGCCAACGTATCATTTTTTTCACCGCGTAAGCACCCGAGGATACTAAGCAAAGCATGTCAGACAGGCCCCAATTCGCTCTCCGGTTCATTTCCGGAAAGTACCAAGGTGGTGAGTTTCCCCTCCGCAAGGATCGCGAAATCATCATCGGGCGCTCCAGCGACCTGGACATGGTCCTCGTCGAGGACATGGTGTCTCGCCGCCACGCTAAGATCGCAACGACAGATACCGAGATAACCATCTCCGACATGGGTTCTACCAACGGTACCTTCGTCAACGGCGAGAAGATCAGCACGACGCCTATCCGAGAGGGTGATCGAATTCTTGTCGGTACATCAATCATTAAGATGGTTGCTGTCGATCCAGCTGCCAACGCTCACCAGAGTGAAGCTGAGGCAAGGCGCCGCCTTGAGGCAGGTGCCAACCGCCAAAACTCGGGCGCTGGTCGCCCCATGTCGGGCGTCATTGAAGAGATTCCACTTCCCGACCTTCTGCAATTGCTCTCCACCTCTCGCAAGAGCGGTGTGCTGAGCATCAGCGGTGTTGTCGGTGTCGGCCGCATCTACCTGCGCAACGGTGCTATCTACTTCGCCGCCATCAACGACGACTTCAACGTAAGCCCGCAGAAGGCTATCTACCGCATGCTCACCTGGGAGACCGGGCAATTTGAACTAGAGCCCGGCGGCGAGATGAACGTGATGGAGGAAATCCAAGAGTCGACAGAAGGTCTTCTCATGGAGGGTGTTCGCCAAATCGACGAATTCCGTCACATGCAGCGGCAACTACCTGATCCACACTCAGCTCTCGCTGTGCCGACGCCTGTTGCTGGCAAGCTTCGCGACCTGAGCAAGGACGAGTTGGACATCTTTCAATTGGTTCTCGACCACGGCCAACTGCAAGCAATTCTGGATAGCTATTGGGGTAGTGATCTAGCCGCTGCCAAGAATCTACTCGAGCTCATGAAGCGCGAGTTTGTTGTAGTCCCCTAGCGGGTTTGGAGGCTGGTTGTAGTGCCTGACGGAAAACCAACCAAAGCGCCAATCATCATCTTTGGCACCATGGTGACGATGTCGATCGTCAGCGTCAGCACGGTCTTCTATACCCACTCCCAACGCACGGAGCCGTATCTCGATAACAAGATGCGCAGGGTCAAGCAGGTTGAGTTTCCGGAGGACAGGGAAGTGGAAGCGCCGACCTCAGATCCCGCTGCTGTATTGGACGGCGGCAGCACGCCCCCGCAATAGCCCGAGTAGGTAGTGCTTGTCCCTTCGCGAGAAGACGAGAACCAGTACCTGGCCAGGCCTGTGTTCCTAGGCGCGAAAAACATAGGCTCCTAGCGGAAGACGGCGGCCAACTCGGCCCCCAACCGCGAGTAGAGCGAAGACAGCCAACAGCATCTTTTTGAGTCGGGTCATACTCCGCGCATTCAACTTGCGATGGTTAACTGAATTTGGCCTGTGACGTAGAGGCAAACGCTGCCAAGTTCATTGTTCGAGATCCGGGTGCGGCTCTAGCTTGCGAGAGCCAGCACCTCGTGCCGCAAGTTCGCCCCAGACCGCCGAGCACAAAGCCTGATCGTTCTGGCGGCCCCTTCTTCCCGATTGCGGCGTTGTTCATATCGCCACTTGTCCCGACAAGCTCCTCATTTGCGCCTTGCACTCGAAAGATCAGAACTCACCATCCTCGGTCATTCTTTTCGCTCGACGGTCTAGATGTCGATTTGCATGCCCTCGAAGGCACCGACGACTTCGGTCCGGCCTGCGCCAAGGCGTTCGAGTTCCTGCCCACAGAGTCGGACGTTCTCATCGACAATGTCGTCGCTGTGGTCCTGATCGTAGTGAAATAGGACCAGCTTCCCGACGCCGGCACGGGCGGCCACTGCGGCTGCATCGAGGTAACTCGAAAGCCCGCGGTTGCGGCGCAGCTCTTGCTCTTCCGGCGTGTAGGTCGAATCGTGAATAAGAACGTCGGCGTCCCGGTAGAACTCGACTACGTCATCCGGTGCCCCGCTGGCAGAGTAGCCGGCGTCGGAAGCGTAGATAAGCGTCTTGCCCTGCTCCTTGATTTGGAACGACAGAACCGAGGTCTCACCGTGTGGCAGCTCCATGCTGCTTACCTCGAGGTCGGACACGCGAAAACACTGGTGTTCGCGCACACCTTCGAAGCGGATCGTCGCACCTAGATTCTTGAGAGTGTAGATAGGCGAGAACTGCGGATTCATTTGCCCTTCGAGCAGTGCCTCGACTCGGTCTGCGGTTCTCGCGTTGCCAAAAATGCTGAGCTTCGTCCCGGGAATGAAGACAGGAGCGAAAAAGGGAAACCCTTGGATGTGGTCCCAGTGTCCGTGGGAGAGCAAGACAGTCGCATTGCCTTTGCCGGCGCCAAAGTCGTCTCGCACGGGAAGAGATTTCTGCAAGAGGGCGGTGCCCAATGGGACAATACCGGTCCCCATGTCGATAACGCAGAGATGCCCTTTGGTATCGATGACAGAGACGCACGGCGTATTGCCACCGTAGCGATTCGTAGTCGGCCCCGGAGCGGGAATCGACCCACGAACGCCCCATACGTCGACCCTCACGCATCTCCCTTGTCGAGATCGACAACCATGCCCTCGGCAGCACAGAGAAGTTCTAAGTTGTCATCGCGAAGCAGATGTTTGTACGTCGCGAAGATCTCATCTTGTTGATCGTCGGTGCGTGCGGGGGCGTGGTGGAAGAGGCAGAGAGTCTTGGCGCCCGCTTCCCGTGCGATGGCTATGGCGTCGTCGGGAGTCGAGTGGCCCCAATGAGGCTTCGACTCGTATTCTACCGGCGTGAATTGGGTATCGTAGATAAGAAAGTCGGCGCCTTGGCACAGATCTACGAGCTTCTCTCGCATCATATGCAACTTGATTGCGTGTTTCGTATCAAGCGGGCCGCCGACCGTAGGAGGGGTAGCGATGAACTCATGCTCCAGGAGGATGTCGCGAAAGGGTGCGGTGTCTGAGCAGTAGACAAGCGACTTGCCACCGTAGTCGAGGCGATAGGCCATCGCAATCCACGGATGATTGAGCCGAGTGCAACGCACGCGAACATCACCGATGTCGAACTGCTGCCCCTCGAGCAGCTCGTTGAACTGCACCCTGGCCTTTAGCGAATCCAGTGGGACAGGAAAATACGGGCCATCATTCTGATGCGCAAGAACCGCTCCGAGATGTGTATCGCCCGGCTGGCGCGCATAGAGCTGCAGCTCGTTGCCTTCGCTATAGAGGGGCGAGAAGTACGGCAAACCTTGAATATGATCCCAATGCGTATGGCTGACGAGCATATGCACCAAGCCCTTGCCATCGAGGAACTCGTTGCGCACAAGCCGCTTGCCGAGTTGACGCAGGCCGGTGCCGGCATCAATCACGATGGGCGCATGTCCGTCGATCTCCACCTCTACACAAGAGGTGTTTCCCCCGTAGCGATTGGTCTGTTTCCCGGGAACCGGAAACGAACCTCGTACGCCCCAAAACCTAACCCTCATTCGCGACTATCGAAGCTATCATGCTGAAATGCTGAGATCCATTCCCAGCATCGAGGCGAATATGAAGCAGGGCTCACCCGGATCAGGTCTGGTCAATCTATGGCCCGAATGCTACTGCCAGGCGGCCTCTGCCTTGCCGGCGTTGGTGCACAAAGAGCAACGATTCGTTGCCATAGAGCAGAGGTGCCGGTCCTCCAGCACCCGCTGAGCCAGCGGCTAGGATCGGCTCGCCTTGCAAGAAGGCGAACCACTCGAGGGTATCGAAACTCCCCTGATAGCCGATGGCCGACACCAAGTCGCCATCGCTATCGTTGCCGACCCCTGCGTAGAAAAGGCCGTAGTGCTCGCGCCCTGAGGGGCTCACTGTGAGCCGCAGTGCAGGTGCAGCGATCCCGGATGAGTCAAACACACCTTCTCGGCCAAGCCGCGCCGTGATGAGCGCACGTGACTCGCCAAAGCTAACCCCATCATTGCTCTCTCTGAGCACGATTTGCTCGCCCTCGATGTCGCCGGATACAAGCAGCCAGCGATCCCCCGCGATGATCACTTCGGGGTCTTTCGCGAAGGTGACCACCGGATTTCCAACGACCTTCGAAAAGCTACGTCCGCCGTCTGTCGAGCGCGCAAGTCCAATCGAGGGATCGTCTCTGCCACCTTCGTAGTATAAGAATAGTTCTGCCCCCACTTCTACGACGGAAGGTGCGCGAACAACTCCAGCTTCCCATTCGCTGTCCGCTGTGAGCACACGCTCAGGTGGGGAGAGTGGCAGCTCTACTAAGCTGTGAAGAGATACCTTCCATATCTCGCTACCCTCGTCATCACTCCGCGTGTAATACACGTCGTATCCACCCTCGGGCGCCTCCAGAACCGCAGGATCCGTTAGGCTCACGATAGGCTGTGAGAGAATGTAGGGTTCGTCTGCAGGCGTCTCAAAATCGGATGCGGCGAAGAGATATGGGCCAGCGCCGCTTTGCGGCAAATTATCGTCTCCGCCACCTTCACCCGCGAATGGCCCCATCCCACAGGAAGCCAGCGCAAGAACTAAGACTATCCCTAGAGCATTCATACTTAGAATCTCAGCCGACTGGTCACGATGGCCTGCCACACCGTTCCATCAGAATGATAGTCGCCCACAGGATCGACAGGAGACAGCTTTCGGTGATCTCGACCGGCGAGAGTTGTTGCTGCCAAGCTTAGATCCACGGATAGAGGTTCAAGGAATACTCCCGACCAATCCTCTAGGCTCAGACCGAGACCAGCGCTGAGCGTGTGTTTATCGTTGTCAACGAAGTTCGTTAGCCCTATTTGCTCAGGCGCCGGAGATGGCTCGTAGGAGTACCCTGCTCTAGTGTGCACAGTGACGTGTGGGCCATCGGAAGCTCGCCATTCTGCTCCGATCCGAGGAATCAAGACATCGTGGTAATTGACCTCCGCCAGACTTGCCGCGGCAGGTGGCGTTAGAAACTCGTTGAATTGCCCCAGTTCCAAGGCGCTCTCTAGGTTGGACGCCGGATTGGCAAACCTCGACCATCGTACGTAGCCAAGATCTGCAACCACCACCAAACTCTCGCCCAACCAGGCCTCTGCTCCAACAGAGAACTCTGCGGGTTGGAAGTGCGAAAGAGAAACCGAGCGCAGATTCACAGCAGCATCCGAAACAATCGGCTCGCGCCCTTC
Organism: Myxococcales bacterium; assembly: GCA_024222395.1. Lineage (GTDB taxonomy): Bacteria > Myxococcota_A > Polyangia > Haliangiales > Haliangiaceae > NORP324. The sequence continues at coordinate 12,414 of JAAEPE010000010.1, read as the reverse complement.
GGCGCCGATATCACCCAGAATGTCGATTCCAAGATCGGTAATAGGCTGCACTTCACCGCGGAAGGCAGCCGCAAGGCGCAACCACGGCCGAATCTGATAGGCGATGCCTCCAACGGGATAGGCGTTGGAGGTGATGTCCACATCCATGTCGAGCACGAGTTCGGAGTCGTTGGCATCCGGGAAGCCCACCCTGCCCTCAAGCGTCACACCTCCACTTGTTGCGGCTAGGTAGGCAAGGCCGCCGCCCACGCTGAACTTCTCACCTAGGGCGACACCGAAGTTGACGTTGATGTAGAGGCGCTGCGCGCGATTGTCGTAGAGAGCGAAGCGAGGCTGCCTCTCGCTAAGCGAGCGAATCCGCATAAGCTGCTGATCGGGCACGTAGGCCGAGACCCCGGTCGCCACTACGGTTCCTGCGATTCGGCCGGGCACGACCACCGAGAAATGCGTTCCCCGCGCTACGTCAACTCCTAGGTCCTTTCCGTTTAGCCGCAAATCGAAGCGCGCCAAACGATAGCTCATGTCTATCTCCAGGGTAGACAAGGTAGCTAGCAGTGCCGGATTGTAGAAGTTTGCGCTGCCGTCTCTCGCCCCGGCAGTGTGGGCGCCCCCCATGGCCGCACCACGCGCCCCAGCTCCAAACATGCTGAGAGGATTGGCCGACGCCTGTCCTCTATGCGCGAGCAACAAAGAGGCAACAATGAGAAGGCATCGCTTCACAGTCTCACCCCTAGCGTGAAGCCACCGATCAGAATTCTTCCATCACCATGCACCGAGGTGAAGGGGCGATCACTCGGGTCTTCATAGAGGCTTGCATCTTTGTGATGGGTGCGGCCCACCAACTCGTGGTACTGTGCCCACAGATTGATGCGGAAGGGATACTTGGTCTCCGGCCACGCCAAACCAAGGCCTGCGGCCATGAGATGGCGGTGATTGTCGAGCAAGCTCTGGGGCCCTTTCATCTCGGGGGCAGGAGAGTAGAGAAAGGCGTAGCCCGAGCGCAGGGAGAGTTCGGTCCCGCCCAGGTGACTCTGCCACTCGACGCCAAGCCTTGGCACCACCGTGTCGTGAAATCCCGGTGTGGGCAAAGCCGCGCCGTTCGGCAAGGGATTCTTGTTGGGCCTTAGGTAGCTGCTCCACCGCTTGTATTCCAGCTGAGCCGAGATCGTCAGATCTGGCCGGGCCTGGTACACAAGTTCTGCTCCCACCATGGCAGGGTCGTACTGTGGTGTGCCGATGATCTGTAAGAGTGGCAATGAGAGCGGAAGGCTAGCGCTCAGATCATTGGTGATATCGATATCGTATCCAGCGGTTGACTCGCCGCGCATGCTCACGCCGATGCGATACGGCGACGCAGGATCTTCGTAGCGCGCACCGAAGACAGGGGCGTAGCCTGCTTTGAGTGTCTGCTCAGAGCGACTTTGGAATCGTCCCGCACCATCGACATCGACATGAATGAGCCCTTCTAGTGTCGCCAAGGCCAAGACTCCTGCGCCAAAGCTCCAGTTACGGCGAAATGCGTACCCAAAGGCGACCTGAATTCCGATAATTTCTGATCGAGAATCGAGAAGGGCGAATGTTGGTTCGCCAAGTCTGGGAGCGCGTGCTCGAGCAACCGCTTGCTTGGGCACGAAGATGCCCAGCGCCAACGTGAGGCGTTCGCGCAAAGCTCCGCCAAGGCGAAGAGGCACGACCAAGCCGAAGGTGGTGGCTAGAGAGTTCTCAGCGCGACTCTGCTTGCCGTCGATCTCTAGATCTAGGTTGCTGTAGGAAAACCCTCCCGTGACGAGTTTGTGGCGAACACGTCCAAGCCCCGCGGGATTTAGGTAGACGCAATCGAAATTGGCGCAGCTGCCGATGCCCGTCCCAGCCATAGCAGAAGAGCGACCTCCGAAGCCGTAGAGCTCTAACGGGGATGCGCTAGCTGTGGTTTGCGACACCACTAGCGATATCAACACCGCCAAAGAAAGTGCCCAAGCCCGCCACACGTCCGGAGCCTACAACGTTCTACAGCGTACTACTGGGACTGATGCCGCAGAAGCGCTCAAGATTGCTGCCGGTGGGCTCGCCAGCCTTTGGCACGGGCTCGCCGCCATGCTCTTTCATGAGTTCCGAGGTGCGGCACTCGTAGTCTTCACGGCAGCCGCCATTGCCCTCGCAGGTCTTCATACAGAAGCGAACCTCGGCGTTGCGAGGCGCGCAGGTCCCGCTAAACGTGCATACCTCATCTGCAGTGCAATTGTTTTCGTCTCGATCTTCGGTTTCGAAGTCGCAGGGCCGGTTGGAATCGGTCACAGGAAAGAAACGAACGCAAACTGCCTCGTCGGGACATGTGCCGACGTCACAGCCGATAACAGTGCAGTAGCCACCCGGACTGGTGGTGTCACAAATCCTATCGCCCTGGGTGGAACAGTCGGTGCTGAGCGAACACGAATCGCCAATCTCATTGCCGCACGCGACGGCGAATAGAGCAAGACAGGCAAGGAATGTGGCTCGTACGAACATGGGAGGCGGATACTACCCCGGAGGGGCCGGGTGTACAGCTTGGAAACCAGCGGTGTTCCAGCAAAAAAGTCCACCACAGGGATTTGGACTCCGCCATCCCCACAGAGGTTGTCCGTTGGGTCGGAAAGTTGGTTCCTCGCCATGGTTTCAATAGGATAAGCGCGTGAGGGCGGTCATTCAACGAGTCACGGAAGCGAGCGTCACGGTCGACGGCGAGGTCATCGGCGCGATCACGGCCGGGCTCATGGTGCTCATTGCCGCGGGCTCTGGCGATACCGAGAAGGATGCCGACGTGCTCGTGGGCAAGATTGCCAACCTCCGAATCTTCTCCGATGAGGACGGCAAGATGAATCTCTCCGTGCTCGACACAGGTGGCGAAGTGCTCGGCGTAAGTCAGTTCACACTTTTTGGCGATGCTCGGAAGGGACGACGCCCCTCATTTGTTGGAGCTATGGAACCTACCTCCGCCAATCGACTCTACGAGCGCGTCATCGAAGGGCTTCGCGGTGCCGGCATCAAGAAGGTTGCGACGGGACGGTTTCGGGCTGAAATGAAGGTAGCCCTTGTAAATGATGGCCCAGTGACTCTCCTCGTCGATTCGCATAAGACATTTTAGGAGAAGAGATAGAACGTGTTCGATAGCTCCTTTATTCTGCCCCGCCTGGGATCCAGTGCGATTGCAGTCGCTGGCGTATCGATCCTTGTATTCTTGCTGCTGCACCTCATACCCGGCGATCCAATTGATCAGCTAGCCGGCGGCGAGGCGACACCCGAGCAGCGCGAAGAGCTCGAGGCGTGCATGCACCTAAACGAGCCACTCGGCACTCAGTTCACGATATTCCTTGGCACGATTGCCGATGGGAGCCTTGGACGACAGTGTCCGAATCCAGAAAGCAAACCGACGGTGATGGAGCGCATCATCGACAAATTGCCCTACACAATCGAACTGGCCATCGGAGGCATGCTTGTCGCAGTGCTCTTTGCACTGCCCCTGGGCATCCTCGCAGCAGTGAAACGTGGCACCTGGGTAGATGCAGCTGCAGCGATCGTTTCCCTCTCCGGCCTCTCAATGCACACGGCGTTTATGGGCCCGCTGGCTCTTGTCATCTTCTTTGACCACCTCAGTTGGCTCCCCGGCCCAGCAGAAGCCGACGCCCCCTTCGCCCTCGTCCTCCCATCCATCGTCATCGGTACGCACCTCATGGCCATGCTCGCCCGCATGACTCGCTCGTCGTTGGTTGAGGTCTTGGACAATGACTACATTCGAACTGCCAGGGCGAAGGGCCTCGGAGAGCGAGTGGTCTTGCTCAAGCACGCGCTGCGCAATGCGCTCCTGCCCGTCATTACCGTCGCGGGTCTGCAGTTTGGCTCGCTCCTGGGCGGCGCCATCATCACGGAGAAGATCTTTGAGAGGCCGGGGCTCGGAACTCTCCTGCTCGAGGGCATCAGCGAACGGAACTACCCAGTCGTCCAAGGCACCGTCTTGATCATCGCGATATCCTACGTAATCGTCAACACCCTGGTCGATTTGAGCTACGGCTTCGTCGACCCGAGAATTCGGACGAGAGCATGAGTTCCGAAAGCCATAAGCTCTCCCCTAGCGCTTGGATCGGCATCGCCCTCATGTCGACATTCCTCTTACTCGCGATCTTTGGACCTTGGCTCGCCCCCTACTCCGTTGTGCACCAAGACTTGGATGCACGCTTTCTCGGGCCGTCTACGGCACACTGGCTCGGCACAGATCAGCACGGCATCGATACCCTATCGCAGGTACTTCACGGAACTCGCATCGCAGCAATGCTCAGTGCGAGCGTTGTATCGATATGCGCGGTTACAGGCACTCTGCTCGGCGTGGTAGCTGGCTACTATCGCGGTGTCGTCGACGAAATCGTCATGCGGATCGTCGACGTTCTTCTGGCCTTCCCGGGAATTCTTCTGAACATCGCTATCGTAGCGCTGGTGGCGACTCCAGGAATCGGAACAATGATCATTGCACTCTGTGTGAACGGTTGGGTTCGCTACGCTCGTCTCGCCAGAGGCCAGGTACTGGCGATGCGTGAGCTCGAATACGTGTCGGCAGCGCGTGCGATCGGAGCCCGTTCAAGCGTTGTCATGTTCCGCCACATTCTTCCCAACATGCTCTCGCCCATTGTGGTCATGATGAGCCTGAGCTTCGGAGGCGTTATCGCCGTCGAAGCATCCCTCTCGTTTCTCGGACTTGGCCCTCAGCTCGACTACAGCTGGGGTTCCCTCCTAGACCAGGGCACGACGTTCTCGTTGGCAACGCCTAGACTCGCTCTCATTCCCGGCATCGCGATCATGATCGTGGTGCTTGGCTCAAACTTGCTTGGCGACGGTCTTCGCGACTACTACGACCCCAAGGGAAGGCGTTAGGGAAGGCTCCCATGTTTCGATTTCGTGTTTGTGAAGCCAGCGAGGTTGGAGAAGGCGAACTCAAGATCTTTGCGGTGAAAGGCGCGGCAGTCCCAATCCTCGTTACCCGCGTTGATGGTGAACTCATTGCGGGGACCAGCATGTGCCCGCACGAAGATGTTTCACTTGTAAGGGGATGTATTCGCAATGGCGCCATTGTATGCAAGGCGCATGGATACACCTTCGACTTGCAGACTGGAGCCTGTTCACACGATCCAAAGCTGCGTTGGCACGTGTACAAGATCACAGTCACTTCGGGCCAAGTCTTCGTAGATTTGGCGTAAAGGCACCTGGAAAGCCGTTTTTGGAATACCCTGCCCCCGATGGGTAGCTTCGTGAGTCTTGGGTTGTTGCTGGCATCAGTTTGCACGTTCGATGGCAGTACGCGCGTCGACGGCGACGGCGCTCCCAGTGGAGTCACCGATGGCCAGCCAGGGCATAGTGCCGACGCTAGTAGCATCGACGCTGCGCTGATTGACGCCTCTGCTAGCGATGCCGCACCGGCCGATGCCTCGCCACTTGACGCCGCACTACTAGATGCCTTTGTTCCTTGCGTCGGGGATCTCATGGGCTACGACCTGCTCAATATGGACCGATGCGCGGGCTTCGGAACAGCTGGCGGGTTCGGAGTGCGAATTGTCAACTCGAGTGGCGACAACTCGGCCGGTGGTGCCGCTGCAGCAATTCAAACCCTCGAGCCACTGCGCGGCGGCTGCTCAGGAGGCGCTGGCGGCGGGCAAGGCGGAGAAGGTGGTAACGGCGGCGGAGCCCTGCACCTCGCAGCGGCAGGCACCATCACCCTCGACGGAACTATTTCGGCTAGCGGATCCGGGGGAAGCGGAGTAAGCGGCCAGTTCAGTGGCGGTGGTGGGGCGGGCAGTGGTGGGGCGGTGCTGATCCAAGCAAATACGCTCACGAACACAGGAATAATCACCGTTAACGGCGGTGCCGGTGAAGAAGGTTCGAGGAGCGGCACATTCACAGATTCAGGGGACAACGGCTCAATAGGGACCAACAATGCAGCCAATGGCGGCTCCGGGTTTTCAAACGGTGGCAGCGGTGGTGATGGAGCAACCAATGGTGATGGTGCCTTCGATGGAACCGAGGGCAATCATCGGTTCTTGGGCATCCCCTCAGGCGGCGGCGGCCTGGGTGTTGTTCGCATCGTTCTCGTGAATCCGTAGGATTGCCAGTGCACATTGCTCTGTGTATCGGCGCGGCCGTAGCGCTCGCCTCGTGCTCTGGCGCGGCGACAAATCCAGCACCTGCGGCGGCGCCCGAGGCGCCACCCGTCGACTACAGTCTCGCTCCCGAAGGACGACTCGGGCCCGCAACGACTCCAACCGCGTATCGACTCAAACTCGATCTAGACTCGAGAGAGGCCCATTTCGCAGGAGTGGTTGCAATCGACATTGCGGTACACGAGCCTGTCCACACGGTTTGGCTGCACGGCAAAGGTCTCCAGATAGCGAGTGCTCGCCTCGAGCAAGGCGGGCAGACATTCGGGCTGACTGCGGTAACAACGGAGAGAGATTCAGAACTTCTCGGTCTTAAGGCAGAGGCCACGATTGCCCGAGGACAGGCTCGATTGCACTTGGAATGGAAGGGGCAGCTCGGAACGATTCAGGGGCTCTTTCGTCAAACGGAAGACGAGCGCTGGTACATATACAGCGACTTCGAGGCGACCGATGCTCGCTCAGCGTTCCCTTGCTACGACGATCCGCGATTCAAGATTCCGTGGGACGTCTCCCTGCAAATCCCGATGGAGCACCTAGCGTTTTCCAACGCACCAGAAGTGAGTCGCTCGGTCACTGATGATGGAGAAACTCTGATCCGCTTTGCCTCCACACGCCCACTTCCTTCGTACCTTGTAGCGATGGCTGCCGGGCCATTTGACCTGATCGAGGGCAAAGCCTCACAAGCCCCTCTTCGCATCATCGCTCCAAAGGGACAGGCAGAACGGGGCCGATTCGTATTGGAGTCGACCGACAAGATGCTGCGCTACCTAGAGACCTACCTAGGGGTGCCGATGCCGTTTCGCAAACTCGATTTCATCGCAGTTCCGCGCTTCGGAGGAGCCATGGAAAACCCTGGGCTTATTACGTTTAGTTCGGGCATTCTGCTCATAGGCAATTCGCCCAGCCATGCCGAGCGTCGGCGCGCTCTCGGGGTCACGGCTCACGAACTAGCGCATCTCTGGTTTGGCGATCTCGTTACGCCAGACTACTGGAACGACTTGTGGCTCAACGAGGCCTTTGCGACCTGGCTCTCCGACAAAGCCGTCGCTCACGCACAGCCATCACGCGCAGCTCAGGTTCTCGACATCGCGGATAAGACTGCGGCCTACGCCATCGATCACGGCTTCGGCGGAAGGCGAGTGCGAGAGCCCATCGCCAATAGAGACGATATTCGCGCAGCTTTTGGCCGCATCACGTATCGCAAGGGCGGTGCACTGCTCACCATGCTCGAAGGTTGGCTAGGAGAAGAGCGAATGCGCGATGGCGTTCGCCGCTATCTGCAAGATGGTGACGGCGGAACCGTGGTTGCCGAGACGCTCATCTCGAGCATGGTCAACGCTACTGGTGACAAGGACATTGCCCCGTTCTTCAATTCCTTCTTGGTGAAGACAGGGATTCCGCAGGTGCATGTCAGTGTGCAATGCGAGGGACAACCGAAGATCACACTCCGACAGAGCCGATACTTGCCGTTAAGAGCGGGACCACAGCACGGCAGTCAAGAGGGCAAGCAGACGTGGCACTTGCCCATCTGCTATCGCTATCCCACGGACGCCTCGGGAACGACGTCTGTGCGCCAGTGTATCGACTTCGGTAGCCCATCAGTGTCGCAGCCTTTGAAGACCACGACCTGCCCTGCTTGGCTCCTGCCCAACGATGGAGACACGGGCTACTACCACTATATGCTCACTGCGAAGGACTTCGCCGCTCTACCTTTGGACGAGCTTTCTCCACGCGAAACGCTTGGGCTGGCACACAGCATCTCTGCCGCGATGCACGCGGGTGAGCTGAACGTGCCTGAAACTCTCTCACTGCTTGAGCCGCTTCGAAATAGCCAATCCCCCAAGGTGCAAGAGGTCATCAGTGACCTGCTCTATGCGTTGGCGAACTCAGTGATCGGAGAGAGCGAGAGACCCGCATTCGCTGCCATGGTGCGGCGTTGGTATCGGCCACTATTGGCAAAGGTGCACAGTATACCGCGCGCCGACGAAGCGCCCTGGATGACGGAGGTACGCCCCGCCCTCATGCTCTTGCTCGCTGATCTGGGTGAAGATGAGGAGCTGCGCAGGAGCTCGCAAAGCCAAGCCGTGGCCTGGCTCGATAACCCTCATAGCATGGAACTGGCCCTGCTCGACAGCCTCCTCCAAGTGGCTGCCCTCGGAGGAGATAGCGCCTTGGCCGGGCGCTACAGAGATGCTGTGCGCGGCACCAAGAGTCGATTCCACAAGTTACTCTTGCTCAATGCTCTGCACGGATTTCGAGACAGAGAACTTCTCCCAGATCTCGCAAGACGAGGCGAGCGGCCTATGCCTGCGTGGTCGGTCCTGGCAGGGTCGTTGCGCTACTCCGACCTGCGCAGCATCGTCCTGGCAGAGCTCTCAGCTGGCACTGTAGAGAAGAAGGAGTTGGCCCTACTTGTCGCCGATCTCTGCGACGAAGACGCTATTGCCAGCGTGCGAGCCCTCGCCAAGGACCAGGATGCGGTCCTAGAACTGCTCGCTCCCATCAGAGGATGCATGGCCTTTGCGCGGGCCCAGCGTGGGAGTGCAAGCGCGCATTTCGCCCCGTAGCTGCTCTCGTAGAGCATAGGCTGGATACGTGCAGCCTCGGCCTCGGGCCGCAGCCGCATCGCACGCTACAGCGTCACGAGATAGTTGCGGACCAGCCAATGCTCGTGGCCCCGTTCGCGGAACTGTGGCACCTTCTCGATAGCGTCAGTTTCGTCTAGACACTCGACCTCGGCGCCCTCGTACTGGGACTGAAACTCCTCATCGGTCACCGAGAACGGCGGTCCTTCCATCTTGCTCTGATCATATTCAAAGAGGTTCTGAAGAAGCAGTGCCCCGGGTTTGGCGAGGGAGCGCAGGTGCCTTACATAGCGGCCACGCACTTGTGGTGGCAGGGCAACCAACGCAGCCCGGTCCCAAATGCGGTCGAAGAGCCTAAAGTGCTTGGAGTTGACCTCGAAGATATCGGCGTTAACAAGCTTGATAGCTCCCGAGCTGAGGACGCGCAAACCGCCCTCCGTGCTCTCTCTTGCTTCGAGATTCTGCTCTGCGAAGAACTCGGTCAAAGCTTGCGGCACAAGCTCGACTCCAACCACCTCATGGCCCAGCTCTGCCAGCCAAAGCATGTCGACTGTCTTGCCTGAAAGCGGAACGAGAATGCGGTGGGGGCCGCCACAGAGGAAGCGCTCCGCGTGCCTCACAAGGTCGCTATGAACATCGCTCTGATGAAATCTGGTACGGCCCTCACGCCAACTGTCGTGCCATCTCGTTGTCATCGGTAGAGCGTAGCGGACGGCTCTGCCCCACGCTCGTAGCGCCGAAGCCCAAACGCCCGCCAACTCCAGAGAGCGGCGGGCGTTCATTAGAAATTCGGTCTCAAGCACACCAGGCGTGATCCTGCGGCTTGTTACTCGCTAGGCAGCTCGTACAGCTTCACATCCGTTGCGCCGATGAACTCGAAGGTCTTCTCGATCGTGGCCTTGTCTGCCATGATCGCGATGATTTCTTTCGAAGGATTCAAATCGGTTTTCAGTATCGCCAGAACATCTGCTGGCTTCGCGGTGGCAATCTGTTTGATGAGCTTCCAGCGCGCGTCGAGCGGGCGTTTCGAATTTACTATTTGTTGCAAATTTCTCATGATCGAATCGGTGGCTGTTGATTGCGACAACAATTGCTTCATGAGAACTCGGCGCGCACGCACAAAGTCGACGTCAAAGTTATTGCCTGCTACCAGGTCCGTCACCGCGTCGCGCATGAACTTGAGAGATTCCGGGGCACGGGCAGATTCAATGATTCCTCCCATTCCGTAGCTGGATGGACCAAGCCGTGGCGACCATTGTGCGCCAATCCCGTAGGTCGAACCAAGTTGAGTGCGCATCCTGCTCATGCGATCGTGAAGCATCGCAGAACCGAGCATTCGCAAACCCTGATCGTCATCGTAGCCGACCGGGCCAGGATAGAATATTCGAATTGTCGAGTTCGCAACGTCTCGACCGACAACTCCTATATTGATCCTCTTGCCGGCGCCCTTTCCGGGCTCGCTTACTTCCTTGTCGCCGTGACCACTGTCCCATGAGCCAAAATTTCTCGCGATGGAACTCTTGACTACATCAACATCAAAATTTCCGACGACAAAGATGGTTCCGTTCTTTGCTGAATAGTGCTTTCGGCGAAATGCTTCGAGCGCGTCCTTTCCCATCTTTGAGTAGGTCTTCGCCGTCACGGAGCCGTTCAATGTGTAGGGATGCTCCGGCCCGTAGAGTGCTGTCTTGACCTCATCAGAGTACTTTCGACTTTGTATGCCGCTCGAAAGCCTGAACCGGTCTTTCATTCTCTTTTGCCAGGATTCGATACCCCTTTGGCTGTAGGACCCCACCTTGATGGTGCGCTCAAGAGCCTCGATCATTTGGGACTGATAGATGTTGATGCCATTGGTAAAGAAAGAGGTGTGGTCACTGCCGACATTGCTCCACTGGTTAATGCCGAGCCTATACATCGCTTCGGCTCCATTGGGCGGATTGAGAAAGTTCCCAGCCAACGACGCCAGGCCTGCTTTCTTCGGGGATTCGTGCACATCGCCGACCGCAAAAGACGCGCTGGCCATCATGAGTGGCATGGTCTCGTAGGGCAGCAGCACAACTTGCATACCGTTGCTAAGGGAATACCGCTCTGCTTTCGCAAGAATGCCGGCGCTTAGCGGGTAGGTGAGTGGTTGGTGAGCTTCTTTCGGGTCAATGAGCGGATCGACATGAGCGTAATGCTCAGCTGAGGCGGCTAGTTTTCCCGCTGCACGCCTATCTGATTTGAGACCGGTTTCACTGCTCTTGAAAACAAAAACCAATCCCTTTGATTTGGAGAGGTTCTTGGAAACAAAGGATGAAAAGTCGTCAGCGTCCGTCTTGTCCAAGTTCTTTAGCTGGTTGATGAAGTACTCACCATCCCCGGTGAACTCGACGCCTTTCCCAAATTGCATCAGATTCGCCACTTCTTCTGTCCGTGTTCCCAGTCGCTCAAGCCCCAGAATATAGTTGGCCTTCGCACGAGCAATCTGCTCTTTGTTGTTCAGCTCAACGTACTTTAGCCCTCGGTGGGCACCTCTGGCTGCTTTCCACATATATCCAAGTGCTGTATCGATATCCTTGTTCTTGTAGAGTTCGCATTGCAGCAATAGAACCGGTGCCTCTGGCCCACCGATACCGTTGCGCGTATTTGCACCAAGCACAAAGGCACCACATCCTGAGGCAAACTCCCAATCATCGGCCAGACGAGCGGCTCTGCTAGATAGGGATGAGGCTGCGATCCTCCCTTTGACGAAATCATCTGATGTCATTGGCGGCAGACTCCAGGCAATTGCGACCGAGGGCCTTTCGGTAGCTAGCTCGGTTACGACTTTTCTCTTCTTTGTTTGAATCGGTGGCACGGGCTTGCGTGCTTTCGGATTCCCACGAGGGATTTGGCCAAAGTGCTTAGTAACCAATTGGCCAACTTCATCAGGGTCGACGTTGCCGGCGACCAGGACGGTTGCTCGTGACGGGTGGTAGTACTCTTTCATGAACGTACAAACATCTGCTTTGGTAATGCGCACCAACTCTTCATCGTTACTCATGCGTGCATAGGGATGACTCTGGTCGAAGAGTTCCTTCATGAGGGTCAGCAGGACCAGTCCCTCTGCAGTTCCGTACCGGCGGCGAATCTCATTGCGAACCACGTCGAGTTCACGTGCGAATTCATCTTCGGAGATGCTCTCGCAAGCAGTGGTCGCCGCTTGCATGCGCAGGGCTTCAACAGCGATGAGCTTTTCCAGGCTCTCCTTGTTGGCTGCCAGTTGGTAGTGCGTACGATCCGGCATTGTGTAGGCATTCAATGACGTGGCGATCTGCGGCAAAACACTGAACAGCGCCGGGCCATCCTCACCAAAGAGCTTGAACTGAAACATCATGTGCTCGACATAGTGAGCGACGCCAGACTTGCCCACCGGATCCTCGTTGGTGCCCACTTCGTAGCGAACGTCAACCTGAACCATCGGTGTGCTCTTGTCAGGGATGACGACGAGCTTGAGTCCATTGGACTCAAGGACAGCTCGCTTTTCAGCGTACTTAATTTTGAATTGAGGAGTTGTCGGTCCGCAGGCACTGGCCACAAGGCCTGCAGCAACGAGTATTCCCAACACAAGAGTGGTAGAGCGTTTCATGCGGGCGATTGTGGACTGGATCCACTGTAATGCAAGAGTCACT
>JAAEPE010000009.1 GCA_024222395.1 Myxococcales bacterium | reverse complement strand
TAGAGGTGCCACCCGGATTTGAACCGGGGATACATGGTTTTGCAGACCATTGCCTTACCACTTGGCCATGGCACCCATTGCGACTTGTGCAGGGCATCTTTACCGCAAAGGAAAGCCAAGGCGCAAGACCAAGCTAGGCTAAGCTTGGCTCATGAAACGACGCGAAGCGCTCAAGCGCATGGGTGCTCTCGGAGCGGCCGCTACCCTGCCCCGCCTTCTCAGCGGATGCGGATGGAATGAGGCCGGCTCGGAGACAACAGGAATCACCCACCTGGTGGTTCTCTGCATGGAGAACCGCAGCTACGACCACTACCTCGGCGCACGCGCGCTCGAGGGCCTGGGCGGCGATGGTCTTACTCCAGGCATGCAGAACCCCACTCTCTCAGGCGGCAGCGCGCAGATCTACAAAGAGACCGTCGGCCGCGTCCCCGATCCGCCTCACTCTTGGAGACAGAGTCGCTCTCAGTTCAACAGTGGGCAAAATGATGGCTTCGTTCGCGAATACCAGCGCATTGTGGGAAGCCAGATTCCTCCCCACGTCATGGGCTACTTTGGCCGCGAGGACCTCCCATTTAGCTGGGCGCTTGCCGATGCCTACGCCACCAGCGATCGTTGGTTCTCCTCGGTTCTCGGACCAACCTGGCCCAATCGCATGTACCTGCATTCCGGACAGAGCGGCGGTATCACAGAAAATGTCTTACCTACAAACGGCGGTATCAATTGGCGGTCGATTCACCATCAACTCAATGATGCGGGCGTCGACTGGGCCTACTACTTCCAAGATCTCCCCTTCGTCCCCCTCTTCAAGGATCTGGACACCGAGGGCAAGATTCACCGGGTGGTCAACGACTTTTTCGAAGACGCGAGAGACGGTAACCTCGCACCGGTTACGTGGCTAGAGCCGAATTTTGATCTGAACGACGACCATCCGCCCCGTCACCCAATACTCGGTCAACTCTTCATGGCCTCCGTGTATCAAGCCATGGCTCAAAGCCCGCTTTGGAACAACTGCATGCTCGTGGTCATGTACGACGAGCACGGAGGCTTCTTTGACCATGTTCCGCCCCCAAAGGCTCCCGATGCCTTGGCGAGCGTTGGCTTTGACCAGCTCGGTTTCCGAGTTCCCGCCTTCATCGCTGGGCCCTACATTAAGGAGGGTTATGTGAGCTCCGAGGTACGCGACCACTGCAGCGTGCTCAGCCATATTACCGACCTCTATGGTCTCTCTCCTCTCACGGAACGCGTTGCCTGGGCTCCGAACCTTCTGGACTTCATCGATCTCGAGCGACTAGAAGCGGGCAACCCAAGGGCACCAACCCAGATGCCCGAGGTACTGATCGACGAGGCTGAGATCGTATCCGCCTGTGATCGAGAGAAAGTCAGCCAACCCCAGCTGGCCGCATTGGCTGATGCGGGCTTTTTTGCGCCAGAGCACGATCGCAGGCACCTGCGCTCAGAGGATGTGGGTGCGCTGGTGAAGATTGCCAAAGACCTCGGAGCAGGTAGGGTCCGCGGCTGAGCGCTCATTCTCACCCTTTGTGGTAATTTCCACACTGTGCATTGAATCTATCGTCGCATTGGTGAGTCGATCCTCTGCAATCGATTCGTGCCTTGCCGGCACAGGAGATCCACTATGAGAAACAGCCTAGTATTAACAGCCGTCCTAGCGCTATCCACGGCGGCCCCTGGCATCGCCAACGCCCAACGCCGGAACGAGCGCGTCGTTGTCACCATGAGGGTGGACAGCTGGACGCCCCATGAAGGCGCGCCTGGCACCTTGGTGACCCTCTCTGGTACGGGATTCACTCGCTCCACCAGGGTGCTTGTGGATGGTCGGCCCGTTCGTCCCACGAAGATGGGAGCACGCTCAATTTCCTTTCGGATGCCGGCCAACGCTGGTGATGGACGAATCGTGCTTCGCAAATCTGGCGTCGCAAACGACTATGTCGTCGGCAACTTCGATCTCTGGGCAGATCCCAACGTGGCTAACTTCGGCCCGGCGTCGGGGACCTACGGAACACGCGTCGCGATTCGCGGCCGCAACTTCAGCCAGAGCGATCAGGTCATGCTCGGGCAACAGCCACTAGCCATCGAAAGCTGGAACGAGACCTCTCTGGTAGTCACGATTCCAAACGGTGCAACCAGCGGGTTCTTCACAGTTCGAAGCGCACGCAATGCAGAATCTCGCAGCCGACAGCAATTTCGCGTCGTGCAGCCAGCCCCTTTCATTACAGACTTCGCCCCTCTTAGCGGTGAGCCGGGCAGCGTGCTTCGCATTCGCGGCGGCAACTACGGCAACGACATCGCCGTTAGCTATGGCCGCCAGCCAATGCGAATCACTGCCACAGGCGCCGGTTGGATTGACGTCGTGATCCCGACAAAGGCTCGCCGCAGCAAAGCAATCAGCATTCGCAGCCGTCGCGGCAATGTACGCAGTGCCTCTCCATTCGCCCTCTCCCTGCCTCCGGTCATGGGAAGCTATTCACCTGCATGGGGCTCGGTCGGCACCCAAGTCACACTCAATGGCGCAAACTTCACCGCCAACGACCGAGTTACCCTGGGCGGCGCGAGCTGCCGCATCATCCAACTCACTGGCAACCGAATCATCGTCGAGATACCGCCCAATGCCAGATCCGGTGCATTTGCCATTCATCGTGACAATCAGAGCATCAAGGCTGCAAGCCGCTTCGACGTTGCCTACACCCCGATCATCTCGAACTTCAGCGCGATGGCCGGCACTCCAGGTACCCGCGTCATAATGACGGGACAGTACCTCGATGGTGCGCGCCTCTACCTCGGCAATACCGAAATCCGCCCGACGTCTAGAACGGATAATCAGTGGCAATTCACGATTCCGCCTAGAGCCACCAGCGGCAACTTCCGCATTGCGGGACGCGCGGGACAAGCGAGCTGGGCTGTGCCCTTCCAAGTTTGGAACTTCCCCAGTATTCGCCGAGTCGCTCCCGCACGCGGTGCGGTCGGAAGCACTGTCACTCTGCAGGGCAACATGCTCGCCAATGCCAGCCAGGTATTCCTAGGCGATGTTGAGATGCCAATCGTCACTCGCTCGGGTTCGGGGCAAATCGTGGTTCGCGTTCCCCCCAATGCCCTCTCCGGACGCATCAGCTGGACCGCCTATGGCAAGAACACACCCACGAGATGGAACTACGACGTACTCCGCGCCCCAATCCTGTCGAGCTACAGCCCGATGGAAGGAGCATCCGGCACATTGGTCACTATCGTCGGCCAGGGCTTCGATCGGAGCACACGAGTTCGGTATGGCAATAGCCCAGCTCGCATCACCCAGTGGGAGCCGGGGCGACTCAAGGTAGAGATTCCACGAAGCGCGCGTAGGAGTGACTACCTGAGCGTCGTGAATGCCGGCGGAGGCACAACAGCGGGAACTCCCTTTGGCCTCCTCATCGCCCCGACCGTGAAGAGCTGGGCACCGCGAAGTGCCAAGCCCGGCATGGAAATGACCATCAACGGCAGCGGTCTCGCGATGGATACAACGGTGCAAATCGGCGGCATGTCGACCAAGGTTCTTCGGGTCGGCCCACGTGGCCGCAACGCGGTTGTTGCAGTGCCCGCCCTCAGCGCTGGTAGCTACGATGTAAGCGTTCAGTATCGAGGCCTACGCTCGGTTGCTCGAAAGCGCTTCCAGGTCGACGGTTGGGCTCAGGTGACTGGGATCAATCCGGGACACGGCCGCGTCGGCGATACCATCATGCTCACCGGCGCCGGTTTGAATGTTGCGCGTATCTACTGTGGCAATGTTGAATTCCCGATCTCACGTAGCGATAGGCGCGGGCGCAAGCTCTGGGTGACTATTGCCCAGGGCTGCACCGGTAGGGGCCAACTCACGGTGGTCGACGGCCAAAATCAAGCGATGAGTTCGGTTTGGCTACAAGTCGATGCTCCGGCGCCGCCTCCGCCAGCACCCATCGTCCGAGACCATCGCAAGAAGGACAAGGGCCCTGCCAAGCGCCCTGGCCCAAAGGTCCGAGACCATCGCAAGAAGGACCACCGCTAGCGCCTACGCTGATAGCGAGAATTCGAGGGAGACCACATTCGTGGCCTCCCTCGCTGCATTTCGGCCTATCTCCTAGAGGCATGCCACTAGACCGTCGAGCGCAAATAATGATCGGTCTGATGGCCCTGCTTTCCCGATTGCAGCGTTGCTCATTTCGTCATTTGCCCCCGCAAGATCCTCATTCGCGCCTAGCACTCGAAAAATCAGAACTCACCATCCTCGGTCATTCTTTTCGCTCGACGGTCTAGCCAGAATCCGTCACCGGATTCAGGCTAGCGCCCGACGATGTCGGGCAAAGCAAGGAATCAAGGAATCAAGGAATCGTCAGCTTGCCAAGCCACGAGTTGAGGCTCAGTGGTCTGTTTGATGTCGGCGCGGTGGCTTTCGTGTGCTTCTTGTTGAGCGAGGAGAAATGCCAGAACTCTCTACTTCCGACGCGCGACCAGCGGCTGGCTCGGCGGCGTGACCAACAGGAAGAGACGTCTTTTCTGCTTGGCCTCTCGGCGGGGCCGAGCAAGCCGTCAGGATTCCCGCCGAGGCAATGAAGAACAGGGCTCTGGAACTCATGACCTCACGTTCGCACAGCTGCGAAGAATGCGCTGCCCTGGAGCGAGAGTTTCACGAAAGCACTGCGATGGAGATTCCGAAACGACAAAGGCCGACGCAGTGACTGCGTCGGCCCATAGTCTTTCGATTTAGGAAAAGTTCCTAGAGACCGCAGAGAGGGTCATTGGACTTCGCACAGCGCTTGATTGTTGCCTTGTCTTTCCTCCGCTTGGCCTTGGCCTTGGCCTTGGCTGCGTTGGCGGCCTTGTCACGAAGTCGCTGAAGCTCATCGCGCTTGGCCTGGAGCTCGTTCTTCGCAGCTTCACGATCTGCGCGAGCAGCCGCTTTGGCCTCTTCCGTCTTGGCTGCCTCGAGATTGTCGAAAGCCTCATCCATCTTGGCCTGCGCGTTGTCGATGTCGTTCTGCGCGAGCTTCATCTCCTTTTTGATCTTCTCGACTTCCTGTTGGACGGCGATCTTGTCCTTCTTGGCTTGGGCTCTGTCGTCGGCCTGGTTCTTAAAGAAGAATCCGAGACCGATCACGAGGATTGCCACGCCCACCGCTGCGATGATCCATGCGGGCTTCTTGCGCTTGGCCTCGATGTGCCGAAGCTCCATCTCCTTGGCAAGGCGCTGTTGCTCGATCTGAGCTTGTGCCTCGACTCGGGCTCGTCGCTCGCTCTCTTCGAGGCGCATTTGCTCCTCGCGCTGGCGCTGCTCGGCGGCCTCACGAGCCTGGCGTTCCGCCAACTCCGCAGCCTGAAGGCGAGCATCTTCAGCCTGTCGGACTTGCTGCTCGGCATCTGCTTTTGCTTGTAGGGCAGATGCTTCTGCACGGGTTGCTGCATCGGCCTCTTCCTGAACGCGCTCCTCCTCAATGGTTTGGAGCTCTCGAAGGGAAAAAAGGACTGAACTCTCTTTACGCTCAGACATGGGCTGGGTTCTACCTCGCTGTTGCTTACCTACTCAAGATGAAAGCAGGATTTCTCATAAGTACCACGCACTTGAACTGGGAGCAACAAACTTTGAACACGGCTCAAGCACATCTATTCTGCACCAAGTCGGACACCTTGCCGAAACCAAATCTTTGAGATAAGTGTAAGTGTCTTGTCGTACGTTGATCTTCACACACATATCTTGCCGGGGGTCGACGACGGATCGCCGGATATCGAAACGTCGATGACCATGGTGTCAGGGCTCATGGACCTTGGTTTTTCAACTATCTGCGCCACTCCCCATCAGAAAACGGATCAGTATTTGCCCAGCCTGGAGACTATTGGCAGTGCCCACAGAGAAACCACGGCCGCCGTGGCGGAGCGGGGAATGAACGTAACAATTCCCCTCGCGGCAGAGAATATGTGGGACAGCACCCTCTACGAACGCATGGAAAGCGATGAGATCCCTGGATACGACGGCAACCGGGTCTTCCTCCTGGAGTTCATCCCGACGCAGCTTCCAGTAGGCCTCTTTGAGCGCATTTTTGACCTCCGCTGCCGAGGCATCCTGCCGGTAATCGCCCACCCCGAACGCTACATCCCACTGTGGAAAGCTCCAGACCTACTCGAGAAGCTCGCAGGGGATTGCGCGATGGTCGTGGATCTTGGTGCCCTCTCAGGTCACCACGGACGCAAGCAGGCAAAGCAGGCCCGCAAGATGGTACTTGGCGGAACGGCCCATGCAGCCGCCTCGGACTTGCACAGCCCAGGGAACCTCAAATGTGCGCGAGCGGGCATCGAGTGGATTCGCAAAAAAGCTGGGAGCGATGCCGTGCAGAGACTTCTCGGCACCAACCCGGCCAAGATTCTAGATGGCAAGCACCCTGACGGGTAAGGTCAGCGCCGCGCAAGGAAGCAGCAATCTGCTGCGCAGTTCCCTGCCAATTCCACATCTATGAAACTCGCCATCAACATTCTGCTTTCGCTCATCATGCTGGCAATTTGCGTCTGGCTTGTTTGGCCGGATGCCGAGCAGCAGAAGCACATTGAGCAGGCAGCCCGCGCCCTTAACTTCGCAGACTTTGCACCATATCTCGTGGGGCACTTAGCGCTTGTGGGCGTCACGCATTTCTGTCGGGCATGGCGCTGGAACAACCTCCTCCACCCCATCGGAGTCTGGCTATCCCCCGGGCGCCTCCTCGCGACTTCGTCGGTGGGCTTCATGGCCATTCTCGCCCTCCCTGCGCGTCTCGGCGAATTCGTGAGGCCCGCACTGATTCGCAAGAAGGGAGAAATCTCCGCTGCTGCGGCTCTAGGTACGATCGCCATCGAGCGAATCATTGATGGCCTCTTGGTTTCACTCTTTGTCTTTGGTGCCCTCTTCGCCCTCCGCGCTCCCGGATCGCCCACGTGGATGATGCCAACCGCCTACGCGGCCCTAGGTATCTTCAGTGTTGCGCTCGTCTTCCTCGCCTTCGCCCTCCGATGGCCAAAGAAGACCGTGCACTTCTGGGTGGACCTCAGCATGATTCGATTTGTCTCGGAACGCGTAGCGGGCAAGCTAGAGGAGAAGCTGCTCGAACTCATCAGCGGCTTTCTCGTCCTCAAGGACAAACGCAACCTCATCATTTTCACCCTCTGGAGCATTACGTATTGGGGCGCCAATGGTATGAGCCTTTGGCTCCTGGCGCGTGGCTTCGGCCTAGATCTGAGCGTCCTCGGCGCATTTGCGACGATGGGGCTCGTTGCAGTTGGCATCACTCTTCCCAACTCCCCAGGGTTGGTTGGCCAATACCAATATTTCACTCTACTTGGCCTCGGTCTCTACTTGGACCTTGGCAACGAAGAAATCAAAGCCTCGGCCTTTGTATTCGCTGTTGCCCTGCACGGCATACAAGTCATTTGGTACCTCAGCATGGGCGCCATCGCCATGAGTTCCAAACATGTGACCTTCGCAGAAGTTGCCGCGGCGCGGAGCTTGGGGGAGAATGAAGACGATGCGTCTTCGACTCAGCCTGCTTAGCGTTGTTCTCGGTTTCCTATTCTTGGGAGCGCAGAGCGCTCACGCAAAGACTTCGCGAAAGGTAAGTCACTCCTACGAAAAAGTCTGGCCGACAGCAGTGCGCTTCTTACGTATCGATGAAGGGCACAAGCTTCTCGAGAAGGACATGGAAAACGGCTACCTCCTCTTTGAGATTGCCGAGGAGGGCAAGCTCTTCCAGGCCTCGGTAGAATTGATTCGTCGCAAAGACGCCAGCAATCGCGAAGCCGTCGAGCTCATTCTCTCCATCAAGGATCGCCCTAGCTATATGGAGCACGGAATCCTAGATCGCATGCTGCTCAAGATTCGTAAGGAGCTGGGCTTACCCAAGGATCCACCCGCAGATGTTTCCGACGGCGAAACGGAGGGGGAGAGAGACGAAGAACCGGCCTCCCCGTCCACGGCGGAACAGACGGTCAAGTAGACTCTGGCCATGAGCACGACCATCGATCTTCGCTCCGATACGGTCACCAAGCCATGTCAGGCCATGCGAGAGGCAATGGCCCTAGCCGAGATCGGAGATGACGTCTACGGCGAGGACCCAACAGTGAACTTGCTGCAAAAGAAGGTAGCCACGCTCTTGGGCAAAGAATCTGCGCTCTTCACACCTTCTGGCTCGATGGCAGATCAGATCGCCGTGGGCATACTTACGCGCCCAGGCGACGCCGTTATGACCAGCCCCGACTCACACATCGCCTTTCACGAAGCCGGAGCCACACCGATGCTAAGCGGCGTGCAGTTTTCGTTTATGCCTCGTGGGCTCTTCTGCGCGGACGATGTGCGAGCTGCGTATCACGACAACGACCATCACTATCCGCCCACCACCTTGGTCGAAGTAGAGAATACCTACAACATGGGAGGAGGCCAGGTTTGGCCTCTTGAGCAGCTTCGAGATGTCGCCAGTGCAGCCGGAGAACTCGGCATGAATACCATGCTCGATGGTGCGCGCCTCTGGAATGCCGCTGTGGCGACCGGGCACAGCGAGGCCGAGCTTAGTGAGGGCTTCGACTTGGTTACCGTATGTCTGAGCAAGGGCCTAGGCGCCCCGGTAGGATCGCTTATCGCCGGCAGCTCGGAACACATTCACAGGGCGCACCGGCTGCGCAAGATGCTAGGCGGCGGCATGCGCCAGGCGGGAATCCTGGCTGCTGCTGGCCTCTATGCACTAAACAACGGCCGTGGGCGTCTTCATCTAGATCACGAGAACGCGAAGCAACTCGGCCAAGCGATTGAGAACATCCCTGGGCTCTCCATCGCCACCGATAAGGTCGATAGCAATATTGTGATCGTCGAAGTTGCAGCGGAACTCACCTCTGCCGCGCGCCTTCAAGAGAGATGTGCGACGAAGGGGCTGCTCTTCTGGCCAACCGGCCCGCAGCGATTCCGGCTGGTGACGCATCTCGATGTCACCGGCGAGCACTGCGACCGTGCCGTGTCCATTCTCAAAGACACTTGCGGCGAGTAGGCGATGGCCGTGTCTATTAGATTCCTCTCTCTGGCAGCTCTAGCGCTCCTAGCGTGCTCGGCGCCTGCACAAATTCGCGATTTGCGGAATGCAGAGAGCAACGAGAGAGCGGGACGACACGAAGATGCCTTGAGAGACTATCGAGCGGCCCAAGATAGCTGCCATTCCATTGACAGTCCCCGCATGCGAAGGCAGTCCTGTGCAGCAGCGCATCTGCAATATGCGGAACTATTGGTGACCATGGGGCGTACGCAAGACGCGATGGGGGCCTATCACGAGGCCGAGGCAGTGCTCGCAAAGAACGAGGCGGCGGCGGCTCGGGCCTGCTACGCGGTAGCAGAGCTATACGGCGTCAGCGGTGATACCAAGAAGCGCTACGAGTACCTTTGGAAGACCGTAACCAACTATCCCAACGAGGGGTTCGCCGCGGATGCCATGAAGCGCATGTTGCGCGACGGTCGAAAACGGGCTCCCAGGCAACTGCGTGATGAACTGCAAGTCTTGAGCGGCTCGCTGGCTCACACCCAGGTTTCTGACAATATTCTCGAAGCTCTGGCACAGCTTGAAGAGAGCGAGTTCAAATCACCAAAGACCGCCCTGCACTACTACGACATGCTCGTGAGGGCACACCCAAATTCCGGATTCTTCGACGACGCCCTATGGCACGGCGCACGCCTTAGCCGCAATCTCGGGGATGGTAGAGGCGCCGCCAAGCGGCTCAGAAAACTACTGAGCACACGAGTTGTAGCCATCGGCGCTGGGTCCTATTTCTCTGTATGGCTCGACAATGCTCAGTTTGAGCTTGGATTGGTCCTGCGCGACGACCTGAAAGACTTTGACGGCGCGATATCTGCGTTTGCGCGGCTGCCATCGGACTATCCGGCATCGCTGCTTCGTGATGATGCTCTCTTTGAGCGGGCAGCGACGAAGGCCAGGGCCGGCCGCCAAGAAAGCGCATGTAAGGACTTATCGAAGCTGCGAAGGAAGTACCCGGATAGCAAATACGAATTTGAGCTTGCGCCAAAACTGCGAACTGAGTTGGGCTGCGTTCTATAATTCCCTGGTGGCAACAGGGACTGAAACACGTGCAGCAATTTCTGTGCGCGACGTCGATGTCTCGTTCGACGGCTCCCCCGTCCTTCGCTCTCTGAGCCTCTCGCTCGAGCGCGGAGGCCGTCTCGGAATCCTGGGTCCAGCAGCTGGTGGAAAAAGCGTCTTGCTCAAACTCCTGGTTGGGCTTGTTGCACCGGACGACGGCGCGGTTCATATCCTCGGAACGGATATCAGCAGGGGGAAAGAGAAGACCCTCATGCGCGTTCGTCGCGATGTCGGCATGCTCTTCCAGAACTATGCTCTCTTCGATTTCATGACAGTCGGGGAGAACGTTGCCTTTCCGCTGGCCCGTCTCGGCGAAACCGAAGAAGGGGAAATCGCCGAACGTGTGTCGCTCAGGCTGCGAGCGGTCGGGCTCGCAGGCTCTGAGACAAAGATGCCCTCCGAACTCAGCGGTGGCATGAAGAAGCGCGTAGGTATCGCACGAGCAACCATCGCCCGCCCCGCCCTCTTGCTCTACGACGAGCCAACAGCCGGTCTCGACCCGGTTACGACGTCGAAAATGTATGAGTTGATCGCAGCGGACCAAGCGGAAACCGGCTGTACCGTGCTCGCTGTATCGTCTGATGTGGGCGCCCTGTGCGGATTTTCTACTGAGCTCGCCCTCATGCATGAGGGACGCATTCGCTACCGAGGACCGAGTGAGGCGATTGGCGATAGCAACGACGCCCTGGTCCGGCAGTTCGTATCCGGCAAGGATGAGGGTCCCCTCTAGGTGCTTGGCGACCGCACCATCTCCGCTGCAGGCCGAGGTACCCTCTTTGCTTGGCGCGAACTCGGCGGCATGACGATACTCGCCGGCCAAGTTCTGCGAGCGCTCCTGCCACCGCGAATGGATGCTCCGGAGCTTCTCCGCAACATGTACCGCATGGGCAACCGCTCATTGCCCATTATCGCCCTTACCGCCTTCTTCGTCGGCGGCATCATGGTCATCCAAGCCGGCGTGCTCGTGAAGCAACTCAACGCAGCAGGCCTTGTTGGTTGGGGAGCCGGCTACGCCATATTCCGCGAAGTGGGGCCGATGCTCATCGCGCTAATGTTCTCGGGCAGGGTCGGTTCCAACAACACAGCAGAGCTCGCAACGATGACTGTGACCGAGCAGCTCGACGGTCTCCGCGCCCTAGCCATCGATCCAATTCCGTACTTGGTTGTTCCCAGAGTTGTCGCAATGACGGTCTGCCTATTGTGCCTGACCGTCCTCGGTAATCTCATCGCACTGTACGGCGGCGCCTTCTTCGCCATGGTGCTACTCGATCTAGAGTTTTCCACCCTCTACTATAGCCTCGTCGACAATATTCACTGGCTAGACTTCGTGCACGGCGCCGTCAAGGCAGCGGTATTCGGCGCTTCGATTGCCATGACGAGCTGCTACTTCGGCATCAGCGTTCGGGGCGGTGCGGTTGGCGTCGGCAAGGCGGTCAACGCAGCGGTGGTAGCAGCAGCCATCTCGATTGTCATGCTCGACTTCCTACTCACGGCGGTCCTTCCGTGAGCCTCACCACTCACATCGAAGCACTGGGCTCCAAGGCCGCTGGCGCGGGGCGTGCCGGCAGCCGTTTGGCTATCATAGCCGCCAAGAGCATGAGCGGCGTCTTCGCGCGGGATTCTCCCAAGGGTGAAGTAGCCAGGCAGATGTACATCGTCGGCAACAAGTCCGTGCTCTTCATCGCCATCACCATGGGGTTTCTCGGCATGGTCATGGTCATTCAGAGCGGCGGCCAAATCAATCGGGTTACCGGCGACCTCTCTCAGCTTGGTCCTCAGTTCCTCAAGCTCTTCATCCAAGAGTTCGCGCCAACCATTACTGCCCTCATGCTTGCTACTCGGGTCGGTGCTGGCATTGCTGCAGAGGTCGGCTCAATGAAGGTAACCGAGCAGATCGATGCCCTGAGGCTATCCGGTATTACACCGACCTCCTACCTTATCGCGCCCAGGCTCATCGCCTGCCTCTTCATGGGCTTTGTGCTCACCGTCATCGCCATCGTTATCGCGTTTTCCGCGGGAGGCGTCTCGGCCTGGGGCGTCTTCGGACTGAATCCCACGGTCTTTTTCGATTCCAGCATGGTGCGTAGCTATGACATCGCCATCGGCTCAATCAAGACAATTTGCTACAGCACCGCCATCCCCATCATATCCGGTTATTGTGGCCTCGAGGCACGTGGCGGCTCCGAAGGCGTCGGCACTGCAACAACTAGCGCCGTCATTGGTTCTTCCTTCGCGGTGCTCTTGCTCGACTTCATCATCTCGGGCATTGGACTCACCATATTCGGAGGAGGCGTCTAATCATGCTCATCGAATTCCGTGACATTCACAAAGCGTTCGGATCCAAGAAGATCCTTCGTGGGCTTTCTATGGGCGTTGGCAAGAAGGAGGTATTCTTCATCATCGGAACCTCTGGCGTCGGCAAATCAGTGACGATCAAACACCTCATAGGCCTGCTGCGAATTGATGAAGGCGAGATTCACTTCGATGGCAAGCGCATCGACAATCTCAGCGAGAAGCACTTCTATCCGATTCGAAAGCGCATTGGCATGGTCTTTCAACACGCCACCCTCTTCGACTCAATGAGCCTTCGCGAAAACGTCGCTCTACCTCTGCGCAAGCACCAGGGCATGCGCCCGAATCAAGCGCTCGGCAAGGCTGACGAACTGCTCGAGCGGGTCCACATGCAGGACTTCATACACAGCGCTCCGGCTGCCCTCAGCGATGGCATGCGCAAACGGGCTGCAATCGCGCGGACCCTGGCCATGGAGCCCCAGATTGTACTCTTCGACGAGCCCACCACCGGGCTCGATCCTGTCAATGCCCGCCGAATCGACAGGCTCATACGGGAGCTATCGGACGAACTCGGTGTGACATCCATAGTGGTCTCTCATGACCTCACGTCGATCTTCAGCATCGCGGATCGAATCAGTTTTATTTATCAGGGCAAGGCGTACAAATCTGGGACACGCCAGGAGTTTGAGTGTTGCGACGACGCGATCGTGCGACAGTTCATTTCCGGTGATAGCCACGGCCCCTTGGAAACACCAGGGTTTTAGGAGTTGCAAATGAGCGATCGAGGCGTTGAATACAAGGTGGGGCTGCTAATTGTCTCTGCCATTGCTGTGGCAGTTGCGCTCGTTGTGGTGCTTGGTGGTTTCTCTTTTCGCAGCGGATACACCATCGCGGTCGACTACAATTTCAGCGGCAACGTGAAGCCAGGGGCACCGGTTAAGCTCGCTGGCATAAAGGTTGGGCGAGTCGAAGACGTCAGACTCATGGACGGCAAAATAGATGAGGCCACAGGGAGGAGAGTGCTGGTGCGCGTCGACCTTTGGATCGAAGACCGAGTCAAGAAGTCGATCCGCCAGGACGCCGAGTTCTTCATCAACACCTCGGGTGTTCTCGGCGAGCAGTACCTAGAAATCGTGCCCGGCGACGACTACGAAAACGCGGAACTCGGTGCTGGCGTGGTCGTTCGGGGTATGGATCCGCCGCGGACGGATCTCATCGTCTCTCGTCTCTTCATGGTGCTCGACTCCCTCTCCAAAGTGCTCGTCGAAGACCGGGACTACATTCGCCAACTCCTAGTTGACGGAGCAGGCACAGTTCGAAAACTCAATGGCCTTTTGTCTGAGAACCGAGAGGAACTGAGCGAGCTCATCACCTCCACAGGAACCCTGGCTGACGAAGCAGGCAAGACCTTGGCAACCGTCAATGAGGGCCTCTCAGCAAATAGCATTCGCAACACGATGCGCGGAGCCGAATCCCTCATGAGCACTGCAGAGTCCAGCATTCGCAAGGTCACCCCCAAGGCCACTGTTCTGCTCGGCGACGCGACTCGCGTCACAGGCATGCTCACCGAGAAGAAGCTAGGCCGGGCATTGAAGGTGGCGGATGAAGCCGTGGCTCTGGGCGGCAAAGCCGGAAGACTCGTCGGCAATGTCGATGGCATGGTCACCGACATACGCGCAGGCAAAGGCAGTGTCGGAGCGCTCCTGGTGCGAGAGGAGATATACGCCGACCTTCGCGAGATGCTCCGCGACCTCAAGAAGAACCCATGGAAGTTCTTCTGGAAAGAATAGTTGCAAGGCAGTGAGAAATTCGCGATCCGCGTCGGAGCAGCCCTCTCAGTGCTGCTCATCGCAGCCGTGGTCATCGTCTTGCGAGTCGACTTTGCGGATCTTGGCCCATCGATTCGGGTTCGAATCTATCTAAAACATCCTGGCCCTCTTAAGGCCTTGGCCGATGTGCAGCTTGCCGGGCGCAAGATCGGCCGTGTCGACTCCATCACGCTGGTCACAGCCAACCAGGCCCGCTCGCCAGAACACCTCTTGCACCCAGCTGGGGGTGTGGTGCTCTCCATGCTGCTCCGCAAGAAGTACCTGCCGTGGGTTCGCACGAACAGCGAGCTCTTCGTGAATGCCAAGGGGCTCATCGGCGAATCCTACCTGGAGGTGGCACCGCCGCCAGCGACAGAAGAAATGCTTCGCCCTCTTCGTGATGGCGACAAAGTCCGCGGCATCGATCCGGCACGCATGGAGGAAATCATCGTTACGAGCTTCCTCAACGCCAAACGCTTCGGCGCACTGCTACGCGAACTCGAGCCCAGTCGAAATGCACTCCGATCGGATCTAGAGGCGCTCGGTCGCACCCTGGCTAGCCTGATGCAGGAGGAAGCGGCCCCTCCCTTTGGTGAGTCCATCGGAGTTGTTCGCTCGGAGTTGGGCACTCTGGGCGAGAAGGTTTCCTCCGAGAGCTTGCCGTCCGTATCTCAGTTGCAGCGGCAAAGTAGGAGGCTCGCAGCCGAGGCTCGCAAAGACGTATCTACCATCACACGCGCTCTCGACGCCCTCAACGACCGATTGGCGACTGTCAAGAATCGAGTTCCCACGGGTCTTTGGACCAAAGTCGAATCGGCAACTGCCGACGCTAGAGCGACGGTTGCGCGACTCGAAGCCACCGCAAGCAAGGCCGATGAACTTGTCGAAGAAGTCGCGAGCGGCATAGGGACGGTGGGAGCGCTCATGAACGATAAGGAGTTTTCCGACGATGCCAAAAAGGTCGGACGCTACATCAAGCGACACCCGTGGGAAATTGTCGCTCGCCCAATCGACAACTAGACCGCCGAGCGTAAACAATGATCGGTCTAATGGTCCTGCTTTCCCGATTGCAGCGTTGCTCATTTCGTCATTTGCCCCGGCAAAATCCTCATTCGCGCCTTGCACTCGAAGAATCAGAACTCACCATCCTCGGTCATTCTTTTCGCTCGACG
>JAAEPE010000008.1 GCA_024222395.1 Myxococcales bacterium | reverse complement strand
GCTACAGCGGCGGCGACGATACCGCGACCTGTGCCGAGGAATGCACGGTAGTCAAAGGTGGGTTCTGGGTTGGCGACCTTCGCTTTAGGAATCTCTGATGGTGCCGGGGGATTTGAGAGTGCGACATTCGAGACGTGATCTTCGTCTGCAGGCGAAAGTGCTTTCTTTGCGAGTACTGGCGACGGGGCGAGTTCGAGATCGAGCATCTCCTCTTCGGGCACGATGGGAAGGGAGTCGGCGGGACCGTAGTGCTCGATAAGTGCCTGATGAATCCGATGGTCACTGGCAGCGGCAACGATGATTTCTTTGCCCGTAGCTTCGCGAAGAGCGTCGATACCCGAGAGATCCTTCGGGTCACACATGGCCACAGCCAACTCCCCTGTGGAACGCTGAATTCCCAATGGCAGTGCACGGCGCGCGTGTGCTTGGGGGCCGGTGAGGAGGTCCAGTGTGTCCTTTTCGATGCTCTTGAAGTTGGCCTCTCGCGCCGGAGAGATCCCATGTTGTTTGCCCAGGGCGGCGGCGATGATGTCACTCGAAACTAGACCGAGTTCGATGAGAGCCGAACCCAAGCGATTGTTCGAGAATTGGGAGTGTGCGAGCCCTTTCTCGATTGCCGCTTCATCGCAAGCGTTGGCTGCAACTAGAATTTCGCCGAGACGCATCGTGTTGATTGTAGCAAGGACTAACGAAAATCTCGCGAGGCGGGGGCAGGTGCTTGCTTGAGCATGGGGAGTGGTTCGAGGTGATCGACAATGAGGTTGACCGAGGCTAG
>JAAEPE010000007.1 GCA_024222395.1 Myxococcales bacterium | reverse complement strand
TCCCAAGCAAAACCAATGAAGCTCGCGACGTTAGACCGGTAACATTCGACAAGCGATCCTATCACAGGCGAAGCACTGTCGAGTGCCTGATAGGTTGGCTCAAAGAGTCGCGACGCATCGCAACCAGATTTGAGAAGACCGTGATCAACTTTGGAGGCATGGTCAAATTTGCCTTCATTCACCGCTATTTCAGGATCCTAGGCCTTTGAAGGGAAACCTGACGGAGCCAGGTGATTAGGACCGCATTCGAGACTTCCCGATCTCGAGAAACATGCGTGCAATGCGTGAGGGCGTCGCGACCCTACTGGCCCCCATCTCGCGCAGGTGGGTCTGGATTCGCACAACGGAGAAATTCGCCCCAGCGCGGCGGAAGAGTTCTAGCAGCTGAAAGCTGAATAGAAACGTGTCGGAGCTGGCGGCAGCTACGTCCACCCTCTCTAACCAGTCTCTGTGAAAGAGATAGGTGCCGGCAAAGTCCACTTCGAGGCCACCGATGTGGTGGGTGAGCAGACGAAACGCAACAGACATGATCGCGCGTCGGCGCCCCGATGGGGGATTGAGAAACTTCGTTAGCACAATGTTCTGCGGACTGCAGTCTGAGAGCATTCCTGCAAGAACCTCCGCCCTCACCTGCCGGTCACCAGGAAGGTGAGCTATGTAGTCGCATCGCGCAGCCAAGTAGCCATCGCGCATCGAGGCTCCCATTCCGAGGTTTGTCGAGTGTGCGATCACCCGCACATCTCCCTCAGAGGCCTGCTCGGCCCACTCCTTGGTGCGGTCCGAGCTGCCATCGTCGACAACCAGCACTTCGTAGTCAGCTTTGAGAGAGCGCCCGACCTGCCTACAGTCGGAGATCGCTTGTGCGATGCAGTCCTGCTCGTTGTAGGCGAGTAGAACGAAACTAATGCTTGGTCTTCTCAAGTTGTGGGCAACCCTAACAAAGTCTCCACCACAGGGAATGCGAAGCGCCGCTCGGAGGTTATCTAACCAAACCCAAAGAGTTTCAAACCCAAACCTAGGACCATGCGTTAGGACCAATATGAGTGCAACACAGAGCGCGCAAACCACCAACCTCTATCAAGTCGTAGCGGACATGCAAGAACAGATGGAGGAGACAGGCTACTCCTCCGAACTCGTCGACGCCATCGTCACCCGAGGGCTATCGATACTCTTCGCACTCAGCGACGACGAGAAGAGCTAGCCTCGTACGTACGACACGAACGACTCGCAGCCTGCGCAGCTACTCGCAGCCAATGAGCTCTTCGACCTGATTCGCGTTGATCTCTTTGACTTTGCCGATACCTTTGGCGAAGAAGAACTGCTTATCAGAGACTCCGCCCGCCGTGCGCTGACGCCTTAGGTGGAGACAGGTGAAGTCTCCTAGTGGAGAAGAGCACTCAACGTCCACGCCGAGCACTTCCCAATGGTCGGTTCGCTCGCCACTACTCACCGGTGCTCCGGTTTCATCAGTCACCGTGACGGTGTACACATCATCCCACTCCGCTCCGAGAACGAGGTGTTCAGCGACTTCATCCAAACGGTTCTGTCCGGGATCGTATACGGTAGTTCGCTCCAGAGTTCCCAGCTCGTCCCTATCTTCTTGGCGGAGCCGCACAACAGAGTCGGCCACGCGCTTGAGAGCGCTCACGGTAGTGCCCGTTGCCTTTGTCGTTGTCTGCACAATGACCGCACCGAGATCTGGATCGTCCGCGGTAGCCAGAGCTTGGGTCTTGGAAGTTGTGGCAGGGCTGCCCAGGTCTGTAACTCGGTAGGTCCACTGGTAGCCCTCTTGGTACGGAAGGTAGCGGTCTTCAAAACCGCATGGCCCCTCGGCTCCAGCGTCCGGACCTGGCCCAGCGTCGCTGCCATCGCCATCGTCATCGCCCCCGCATGCAGCTAGCGAACCTCCACAGAGGGTAACGGTGAGTAGAAGACGAGGAAGCAATCGGGACGTGAATACGGTATGGCTCATAGTTATTCTTTGAATCTTGCCCCAAGTTGCACACGAAATGCTGTGCCAGCGGTCGCTGACGAAGAAATTCCCTGGGCAAGGGTGTGATCAACTTCGAACTGAAGTCGCCAGATCTTGGTGAAAGCGAGGTTAACGCCACCTTGAAGCTCCGTATTGGCGTTGTCGGACTCGCTCTGCCTTGGATCGAAGTACGAGGCACCTATGAATGGCTGCAGTCGCCTAGGGGTATTGGTGCGCAGATTGGCGGCTAGAAGTGCCCGCACTCCTAAGAAGTTGCCAGAGGTACTGCCATCAGCTTTGGCGAACATGCTCTTGCCGGCGAAGCCCTCAGCCCAGACTTTGAGAAATCTTGGCTGATAGGAAAGCTCAACACTTCCGACCGGGGCGTGGTTGAAGGAGTCCGGATCACCGGTTTGCCCCAAGTAGCCGAAGAGCCCAAAAGACGTTGCGAAACTCAGATCGTCTATAGGATCTAGAGAGGCTCGGAGATAGACATCCTGTGCGAAGTGATCGGCTGCGTCGAGAGACACGGTGCCGCTGCCCAACGCGTTTTGAAAGATTCCAGCAGAAATCACCAGCTTGGACAAAACCTCGGGCTTGTATTCCGTCATCACCCCGTCACCACGACCGCCAACAAAGGGCAGCTCCTGGCCTTCGACGCGGAGCGAGTCGAGGAGCCCGCGCTCGATGCTTGGCAAGTCCCAACGAGAAGCGAGCCCAATGCTGCCCATCGGCCGCTTGAATCGCCCAGCAGATACCCTCAGCGAGGAGAGCGGGTTCAATCGAATGTAGGCATCCTTGAGTTCCGGATCATCATCCTCGAATTCGAGTTTGATAACCGCGAGAGCGCCGCTCTTGTGGCTGTAGCGCATACCCACACGAGCACTTCCAACGAATTGCTTGTTTCGCCAGTATGTCTCTCCGGCGAGTCTCTGCCGCGTAGCTGTATCGCCGACAAAGACGCGACCGCTCCAGCGCAATTCGCTTGGCTTCTCCTCGGGCGCAGCCCCGTCCGCTAGGGCAATGCCGCCCGAGAACAGAACGCCCACAGCCATGAGCGCTGGGAACAACGCGGAACTTGTGAGTGCGAAGCTAAACCGCATCAAGAACACTGCGACGAGCCGCTCCTCCGGTCGCTTCAGTCGCCGCGATTTGGGTTACGTGCTTGAGTAGGCTGAGATTTCGAGGGAACGCGGAGAGCAGCTTCTCGACGAGGGCAAGGCCGCGCTCGCAGCCACCGAGTGCTCCGAGCGAGCTCGCAACCGTCGATGGCCATACATCAATGAGCGCGTCTCGAATCCCCCAGGCGGCGTCCTCGTCCATGCCTTGCATAGAGTCGAGAGCTTCTTTGGCGCGCGAGGCAAACCGCCGACGCATGGCCCAGGCCACGTCGGAATCTTGGCCATCGAAGGTTCGTAGGACGACTTTCGGAGCCAGTGCGGCATATTGCTCGCGCAGACTCCAACTGCGCTCACACACCAACCCGTCGAGAGACTTGAGAACCTGAACGGGAGACTCCGTCACGCAACGTTCTCGAATCTGCCATGAACGCTCATCAGAGAGCCCTCTAATACTGCCTAGGAGTGGCCGGCCGAGGGTAGAATCCTCGTAGACAACGTCGCCACCCATCTCTTTAATGTATCGGTCTCGCCAAGACCACGCGCGCTCATCCTCTAGGCGACGAAGCGATGAAACCACAGCCCGAGGTTCTCGCACGACAGCTCCTTCGCGGAATTCCCAGGCGCGTTCGGAGTCGACACCGCTTAGGGTATCGAGGATCGCTATCGGAACGTCGGCAAAGAGATCGCGACGCATGGCATCCGCACGTTCTCCTTCGACAGCAGCGCCGACCAGCGATATTGCTACGTAGCGGGGCGACACGCTCCTAAGAGTTTCTCGTAGTTCCCACGCGCATTCGTCGCCCAATCCGCGCAATCCGTAGGCGACAACGTGCGGGGCTTCTTCGGCGAGTTCCTTGCGCCATTCATGCGCATCTTGGCCCACCAGGCCGGCGAGGAAGTACGCTGCGACGGCAGGTTCGTTCTTGCGTCGCACTGCAATCATCTCATAGAAGGCTTCACGAGCAGACTCAAGAGTCGGTGCCTCTGCCGCGGTGGCAGCTCTAGGGGCAACCTTGGTTCCGGTGACGACCTGAGCGGTGGACGCGCCCTCATAGAGGCTTGCAATCGCTTCTGTGACTCTCTCGACGACGACGTCGAGATCCGTGTTGCAGTTGTCGATGACAAGCCACCGCTTGGGCTCCCGCTCGGCGAGCTTTAGGTAGCCGTCGCGAAGGCGGTGCATCATCCCAACGCCGCCAAGCCCTTTTCGACTCCCACCACTGCTGCTCTTCTCGCCTTTCGACTTCTGTCGCAGCTTGCTCGACCTGCGACGAGCCCGAGCCATGTGAGGATCGACGTCCATCAGCACAACCAAGTCGGGCCACACTCCTGCGGCAACCGAGTCGATGATTGGGCGAACCTGTTCCACCTCAAGCCCACGCCCATAGTGCCCAAGTACTTCGTAAGAGTAGAGATAGCGGTCGGCGAAGACCAATCCACCGCGACTGAGAGCGGGGTTAATACACTCGGCGAGCAGCTGAGCGTCTCTCGCGACGTACATAAGAAACTCGGGCAGTGGCTGCAGATCGATGTTGCGCGTGTCCTTTCCGAACTCGCGCATTCGAGACACTAGCGGCGAGATGAACTCCCCGCCTTCGCGGATATGGTCAACGTCGATACCGCGTTCGCGCAGCGCCTTGGCGACCAGATTTGAGACGGTCGTCTTGCCACTGCCGTCAATTCCTTCAAAGACGACAAACATAGAGGGGCGAATGTTACCCATTTTTGAAGCGGGAGAACCATCGTCATCCAAGAAATCCGACGAGCCTCCGAGCAGCCTATATGTAGGGAAGCGAGCTACTTCGTAGCCAGTGGGCGGGCCTGCTTAATCACAAGTTCACGCCCTGGAGCGAGCTTAAACTCAACATCCATCGCGAAGTCTTGCCTCGGCGGATAGAGCGGTCGGAAGTGATTGTGAATGCGCTCAAGCATGTCGGCGAGCTCTGCAAGCTCAACCTCCGTTAGAACCCCCTGCCCACCCGGCCAATCCTCAAGCTCCGCTACCAAGGAAGAACGAGTAATGACCTCGTACTCAGGCTCTTCGTACCAAGTGTAATAGAGAATCTGCTCTGGCACTGCTTGTCCTGTAGGGTTTGTGACTGAGACTTCGCCTAGTTGAGAGTTGATGAAGAACGCGGGCCAATTGCTGGCGAACTCGTTGATCGTGATAGCGACGCCATTGGCTTCTTCATCTTCGAACGCTGGGTGCACTAAGACTCCCATACGAACGCCATCGTGCAAGACACGGTAGAATTCTCGCTCAATAAATGCTTGGTGATTCCAAGCGGAAGCCCACACCACACGAATGGCGTCGGCGACCTTGGTATCTCCTTCATCCACGGTTGCTCCGGCGGACGTGTAGAGGCCTGCACCCGAGAATTCCGCGAGGTCTTCAACATTGGTCGAGGAGCGAAACCGCAGACGGGTATCGGCGGGCCAACGGGCCCCCATCGCCGCAGTGATCTCTGCCAGATCGTCCGGATCCATCGGGGAAACGAAGATGCGCCACCGCAGGTCAAAGAGCCGGGCGCGAGCCTCGTCAGCAGTGAGTAGGCCCGCCGCGTAGTCTGAGAGTAGCGAGTTGATAACTGGCAAGAGCGCGTTGGCTTCGAGGTGACGCTGGTAGAAGGAGAATGGAATCGCAAAGGCCGACTCGGGCAATGGGATTGCCACACCTGAGATGCGATGCATCTCTCCCATATTTGCCGCTTTTGCACCGATGCGAATGGAGTCGCCAAGCTGCATATCCTCGATGGATTGCAATGCGTCCACAGAGAGATCAAATTGCGGCACGAGTGGCTCGGCTGGGCGCAGCGAGCCCCAATAGTTCTGAGCGTCAGAAAGCTCTGCGGGCTCTACTGTGAATTCCTGTGGGCCGACATCGAGCCTCACCAATTGTCCTTCCAGCGCCCTTAGCTCGGGATCTGAGAAGGCATTTCGAAGCCCCATATTTGGAGTTCCGCGGTTCTTTGATAGCAGGTTGACGTGAGAGAGCGGCGTTTGGAACTCGTCGGTAATTACCCCCGATACGAGTGAAATGTCGTTTGGAACTCGATCGAGCACGACGATGTCAGTGGGACCAACCGGCAGTCCCGCGAGCTCCGCGACTTTTCGAAACTGCAGTGTCCCATAGCCAAGTACCGGGTTCAGCGGTTGATAGGTCTGCCCAAGAAAGACGTCCTCCGTTCGGATAACGGGAATCTCTGCGGCAATTTCATCGAGCATTTGCTCGTGGTCGTTCGAAACAGGCCGGTACAGCAAGTCATCACCATCGTGCAGAGCCGAATAAACCAAGCCGTAGCCTTCGATGATCATATCGGCGCTAGCGGTATCCCCTGCCGAGAATTCAATCGTCAGCAAGTCCTGGTCTAGATAGCGAATCACCTTGCCTAGCAAGAATCGTCGATTCTCGCGGCGGTAGTTCAGGATATTGAACTCAGCATGTGTTCCGACAGGCGTGAGCCCTTCCTTGTTGAGGTAGGCGACGGCGAAGAAGTAGTGCAAAGCCCACTCGCGCGAGTTGATGAAATAGATGCGATCGCCGTCTTCTCTATCTACAATCCAGTTGAGAGTTTCGGTTCGCGAGAAGATGGCATCATCGCGCTCCGTTACGAGAAGTTCGTAGTCACTGTCACAGCGAATCACGCGAATCCAGTCTGGGGATACTCCTTCCGGCACGGTGCACTCTCGCCCGCCAGGGCTCGAACACGCCGTGACCAACAGCAGGGCGATAGCAAGAATACTTCTCATAGATTCGCCCCGCCCTGGGTGGGTTCGCTGGCCCAGAATAGCCCCTCGCCATCTGGCAGACGCGCCAAGCTCAAGCCCTCGTCACCCCGCGCGTGCAAGAAGACTAAACTGTCCACGGCTTCGCCCTCGGTAGAGACCACGTGGGCCTCGTCCGCCAATCCCAACTTGAATGGCGCATGCCCAGGACCTGCGGAGACGTCGTCGTCGGCGTAGATGAGAAGATACTCACCGGCGCCGAGATAGGACGGAGTACAGACCGCTGGCGGTGGAGCACCACCCAGGTGGTGATAGTGGTCGAGCCGATCCAAGGAGTCGGTCACGAAGAAGCCACAGAGGTCGATGGGATCGTTTGAGCGATTGAGAATCTCAAGCCAGTCATCTCCGCTCGCTGGTTTGGCCGCTACCTCGTTCACGATGAGAGCTCCGCTCGCTTCACTGCCCTGGCCCCGGGGCGCTGCGTCGTATGCACCGGCATCTGGCGCAGAGCCGCCGTCGCCGGGGTCACAGGCAGCGAGCATGAGGGCGATGGGGAGGAGGCGAAGCACGCAGGCAGCTAGAGCAAGGCTAGTGCCATAGCCTAACAGACTGAAACTACGCGGAACGGCTTCAGGATTTTGAGGGTTTGGCCCCTCGCGGGACGCAAATTTCGCAGAGATTTCTCCAAGGATAGCGGCACGCCCCTGCTATAAGCGCCCCACTTATGCTCCCCCGCGTATTAAGAATGACTCTCATCCTCGTGGCCAGCCTCTCCGCATGTCGCAGCGATAGTTCCAGCGGAACTGACGCCGGCCCTGGTGGCGGCGATGGAGGAGGTACTCCACCACTCAACATCGAGGTATGCGCGCAGGAGCTTGCGGCGCCGACGACTGGGACGTGTGACGTCGCGCCTGGCAATGGCACAGCCACCGTTATTCATGGTGACGTGCTCGGAGAGGGAGTCGTCTACGAGAACGGCACCGTTGTATATGGCGGCACGGAAATCACTTGTGTGGGTTGCGACTGCGGGAGCACCGCCGGCTTCGCCGATGCGACCATCCTTAGCTGTGCTGGCGCCGCGATATCACCCGGCCTCATCAATCCGCACGATCACATTACCTTCACCGAAGGCTCGCCAATCAACACGGGCGCAAAGCGCTACGACCATCGTCACGACTGGCGCGGAGAGTTGAGCACTCCTAGTAACGACCACGGAGAGGACGGGGTCAAGTGGGGCGAGCTTCGAATGCTCATGAGTGGCGTCACTGCCATCGTGGGCTCTGGTGGAACGCCTGGCTTAGTTCGCAACCTTGATAGGCTTCAGTCAGAAGATCGGGATCTCGGATTTGTGGGCGTGGACAATGCCACCTTCTCACTCGGCGATAGCAACGAGAGTTTTCGAGCAGACTGCGGTTGGAACTACAGCGACACCGATACCGAAGTCGGGGAGATGGATGCGTTCTTGCCTCACGTCGCTGAGGGCATTAACGACTATGCCGCCGAAGAATTCAAATGCCAGTCAACCTCCTTCGGTGACGCAGAAGACTTCACTGAGAGCAACGCCGCCCACATCCACTCGATTGGCCTGAAGGCACCCGACTACTTCAACATGGCGCGCGACGGTGCGAAGATCATTTGGTCGCCTCGCTCCAACATCGCCCTCTACGGCATGACAGCCGAAGTGCAGACGTTTCACCGTCTCGGCGGAGATATCGCCCTCGGCACCGACTGGACCTACTCTGGTTCAGCGAACATGACACGCGAGTTGGCTTGCGCCGACGAATTCAATAGCAACCACCTCAACTCCTACTTCAGCGACCGCGACCTCTTTGAGATGGCCACCGTCAATGCAGCTCTCGCCACCGCTTCGGACAGCCTCATCGGTAGCCTGGCCGTAGGCAAGCTCGCTGATATCGCTATCTATGGCGGCACTGGCCGCTACTACAGAGCCGTCATCGGCGCCGAGAACGAGAACGTCGCCTTGGTGGTTTCCGCTGGCAACCCACTCTACGGCGATGAGCCCCTCATGGCAGGACTCGGCAAGAGCTGCGATCCGTTGGATGTCTGCGGCAATGCCAAGACGGTTTGTGCCAACGAAGAATATGGCCAGGCCTACGCTGGACTCCAGGGCAGCGTCACGGGCGCCTATCCCGCGTTCTTCTGCGGTCTGCCAACGGGCGAGCCCACCTGCCACCCCTCGCGCCCAAATGAGTTCACCGGCAACGCTAGCGATACCGATAACGACGGCGACGGCATTGCCAACGAAAGCGATAACTGCCCCGACGTATTCAACCCCATTCGCCCAATCGACAATGGAACTCAGCTCGACAACGACGGTGACAGTACCGGAAACGCGTGCGACGACACTCCCCTCCTCGCCGACCTCGATGCCGATGGCGAAGACAACCTCACCGACAATTGCCCATTCGATTCGAACGCTGACCAAGGCGATTCGGATAGCGATAGCAAGGGAGACGTCTGCGACATCTGTCCTGAAACCGCCAATCCCGACTCGATCTGCCAAGAAGTCGTGGCGCCTGGGGAGGCGGCAACAATAGCAGAAGTACAAGACGGCACGTTCGAAGAAGATGACAGAGTCGCCGTCACGGGATCCATCGTCACTGCAGTCTCCGACAGCGGATTCTGGATGCAAGATCCGACGAACAATGGCACTCACGCTGGCGTGCATGTCTTCACCAATTCAGCCCCGGGCGTCACTATCGGAGACCAAGTGGACATCGACGGAACGATCGCCGAGTACTTCGATGACACTCAGCTCACCAATGCAGTCGTTGTCAACAACGGTGCTGGCACTCCCATCGTCCCTGTCGCTGTTACCGTCGCCGATGCAGCCACCGAGCCCTACGAGAGCATGCTGGTGACGCTCACCGATGCGACCGTGAGCAATCTCGACTATGACTGCGCTGTCGACAATGCCATCTGTATGGATTCCGGTCTGTGGGAAGTCAACAGCAGCATTGTCGTCTACGACCGTGCCTACGGCGATGCAGACTGGGACGCGCGCAAAGGCAATATAGATATTACCGGGGTCATGAGCTACCGCTTCGATAAGCGGCGCATCCAGCCGCGCGTGGCCGCCGACCTCGTCGCCCCCTAAGGCCACGACAACGCAAACCAACTCACGGGTGTAGAATGCACCCGTGGGGGGATACGCGGACCAAGAGTTATCAGTGTTCGACATGCGGGGCACCGCTTGCGCTCGAAAGGGCGCGCGATGAGATTCTGCGCTGTCGCTACTGCGGCAGTGACCACCGGGTTGTCTGCACCAAGACGGAAGCTCAAGCCGAGCTCAAAGCCGAACGACGCGTTGGCGCCATAGTCGCGCCTTACATCGTCGGGCCACTTCTAGGATGTGCTGGCTTCTACGCCTTCAGAGATTTTCTCTGGTCCTCTTACGAGGGAACACTAGCCATGATCGTGGGACTGCTCTTCCTTGTGATTGGCTTCATGAGCTTTCGCATACCAGCAGCGCTTGGGCTTGTGCTCATGGGCATTGCAGGCATTCTCAAGCCGTTCGTCCGGCCCATTCCCACGTCCTGGGACAATCAGCTGCAGTACCACTCACCGACGTCAGAGACGGCGTTCCACCACTTGGTCCCAGGACTCATTGCCACCGCAATTGGTCTGGCGTTCTTCTCAAGCCTCAAGGTTCGCGAATTGGGGCCCGCCTCCCGCGCACTCATCCCCCGGCTCTCTATGGTGCTCGCCACAGCGGTTGGCATCGTTGGCGACCACTTCTATTTGGGAGAAACCGCTGCAGCCCTAG
This sequence comes from Myxococcales bacterium, assembly GCA_024222395.1. Classification (GTDB taxonomy): domain Bacteria; phylum Myxococcota_A; class Polyangia; order Haliangiales; family Haliangiaceae; genus NORP324. Next base: position 3,687 of record JAAEPE010000007.1, on the reverse strand, counting down.
ACCGTCGAGCGAAAAGAATGACTGAGGATGGTGAGTTCTGATTATTCGGCTCCTCGGGAGAATCTGTGGGTGAAACCGACCTGTAACGTCCTCGTTGAGAGAGCTACACTGCTAGATCGCAGCTCAGGGTCAGTGATTACTTGATAGCCTGGCTCGTCCCGCCTCATCGCGACCTGACGAGCGAGGCGTTGCCGGCCCGAGCATTGGCGTTTGGCGCACATGGTAGAGTCTGCGTTTTGGGGGGGCGGAACAGGCGCAGACGACCGCGCCAATCGTAAGGGTGTAACTCTGACTATGACACTCTCAGCCTCGCAGGCTCCTACGAGGAGCCTAATCCTGGTGTGCAACGGTGAGATTAGCCCAATTTCTAGCGGCGTTGCCTCGACGTGCTTCGTTCTGCGCACCAGTGCCTTTCTAGGCCCATGGAATCACTACGAAGCCGCTGTCACAGTCAGAGCTACACACTATTCATTTCGCGGGGTATCTTTCTCCGGTCGTTGCCGGGTGGTTTTTTGCAAAATTCCGAATACCCCGCATTTCCACGCAACCAAAGTTCCCTACCCGTAGTTACAGTCCCACGATCCTTTTCCGTTCACGCTGTGTGAAGTCGCTGTCCTCTAAGCCCTCAGCCCCCACTTTCAGGATCTGCACCCAGGGAGGCCCTATGTGGGATCAATCACCGAAGGATTGGGCTAGCAGGCTCCCGCATCCCTTCGCCTAGGGCACCTCGAATCATGCACCGCCTAGATTCAACGAACTATCCCGCATGGCAGCGTTTGATCGCAGCGTCCAGCAGAACTCTGGAGCCGCCAAGGCGCTATCCAGGCTATCCAACCGTGCCATTGCCGTCACCAAGGAGCCGACTTCTGGCGATGTCTCTATCTTCGGCTCTTAGACGCAGGCGATGCGAAACTGAGCTTGGTTGCCAACAACTCAAGGCATCACTACTCAGTGAAATGCTTAGTGCGGCCCACGGCCACACAGGAGAGCATGGTCGGGGCCCAACGCCTTCTGCGGGTGGCTTGCAGTCTATCGAACTGTATTTAGCAAGCTTGAGCGATGGCTGGTTGGCGCCGGGTTACTATCATTACGATAGGCCCGGCCATTGCCTGAGCCAAATCTCCAGTGGAGCGGACCGCATTGCAATTGAGCAAGACTGGCTCCCTAGTTTGCTCACCGTTTCGGGTGGCTCACTTCTTTGGATTATCGTTGGTGACGCCGATCGAGCGCGAAAGAAGTACGGCGACCGCGCAGTGAACTTCCTCGGCCTCGAGGCAGGACACCTGATGCAGAGGTTGTGTCTTCTGTCTACGAGCGTTGGGGCCGTGACTGTTCCACTAGGTGGTTTCTACGAGGAGCAGCTGGCCGAGGAGCTACAACTGCCTCGGGGCGATATCCCGCTCTATGTTGGTATCGCGGGCCACAGCACGAGGTAGCCCTCGTGTACGTGGTCTTTAGCCTCGCATCGCTGAGACGATTGAAGCTCGCGTCTTCACACGCCCATATCGTTGCCAAGTGAACCCCTTGGCGGTTCGTCGGCAAGACGGTTTGGTTGCGTTGCACCACGACACAGTCATGGCGCTATTCGAGGATATGCGCATAGCGAGGCATCCAAGGCATTTCAAGGGCAGTCGCTCTACAAACCCGGAGCACTTGCCCGAACATCGTCGAGAGCTTGCGCATCGCAGCGAAGGCTATTGGCAAGAGCGAGCGATGGCGATGGGAGCCGCCGTAAACGAACTCGTAGAGGAAGTACTCGAGTAAGACGCCAACCTCAGCCATCTGCGCAATGCTCAAGCAATCGTTACCTACTTGGAGGGCTTTCCAGAGAAGCGTGCCGAGGCGGCTGCGCAACGCGCTCTCTACTTCGGCACACTCACATGTCGAGGCGTGAAGTCGATCCTCACCAAGGCCCTCGACTTGGAGCCCTTGCCGATCGTGACGACCACACCAAGGGCGGTATCTCACACTCATGCTCGCAACCTTCGCGAGCTACTCGACGCATCTGTGGAGGCCAATCATGAGCCCAATTGATGAACTGGTTCCAGCCTTGAAGAAGCTCCGACTGAGCGGAGTGCTCGACACTCTTGAGTTGCGAAGAGATCAAGCCGTGGACGGAGACTCCTCTTACGAAGAGTTCCCACTGCGATTGCTTACAGATGAGGTCGAGCGTTGTGATTCGAAACTGCTCATGCAGCGTATTCGGAAAGCCAACTTCGAACATCGTAAGACGCTGGATGATTTTGACTTTCACTTCAACCCATCCGTGCCCAAGAACAAAGTCATCGATCTCGCCACCTTGGGATTCGTTAGAGAGCATCGCAACGTCTTGCTCGCGGGCAAGTCTGGAGTGGGCAAGAGCCACATCGCGCAAGCATTGGGCCACAGAGCCTGCTTGCAGGGCTACAAAGTAATCTACGCCTCGGCAAACGACATGATGCAGCAACTTCGCGCAGCAAGAGGCGACGGTACCTACGATCGCCGACTCCTAAAGTTCACAGCGCCAGACCTTCACATTATCGACGACATCGGACTTCACCCTCTCAAACACGAAGCGCCATTCGACCTCTACGAGATTATCCGACAACGCTATCAACGAGGCGCGATCGTCATGACATCGAACCGCGACCTCGCGGAAGTAGGCGAACTCTTCGGCGACGAATTACTAGCAAGCGCCGCCATGGATCATCTTCTTGACGCCGCTCACATCATCACGATCGAAGGAGATTCCTTTCGAAATCCGCCAAAGAACAAGCGTGACGCCAAGAAGAAGGCTGTCAAGCCAAGGAGAAGAAGCAATGACGACTTTGAGCATGCTGCTCATGATCACTTCGGGCCGTCCCGAGAACCTCCTGGAGTTCACTCCAGATCAACCCGCTGTGAACACTGGAGATTTGCGATCACTTTGGGCCGCCCCGCCGCGGTCAGTTTGGCCGGCCCTTGACACAGTTCGCAGGAAATCACCCCGATAGGAGGCATTCAGGGCGCCGTGAGCACGGTTCACCTCTAGGGCTGGCCGGATGCCCAGACAAAAGTAGAAAAATAGGTCGGACCAGATTGCCAAGAGTCCCAAGGTGACTTCCCCTAGTCTGAGCCGCGCCAACTGCCTGGTTTTCTGCATTGCCCGTAGCGGTATCTCGCTGGGCTTGATACAACGCGCCCGAAAGTCTGAGACAGCGCTATGAGTAAGGAAGATCTAATACAACTCCAAGGTGAAGTGGTTCACGTTGGAAAGGGCGGGAACTTCCGCGTTCAATGTGAAAATGGCCACGAAGTATTGGCCAAGCTCTCCGGTCGTACTCGTCGATACCGTATTCGTGTCGTTCTGGGGGATCGAGTGACTGTGGCTGTGTCTCCCTACGATCCGGCTCGCGGCTTCATCGTCTACCGCGAACGATAGACGGCGCTATCGCGTAGCGATTGCGACGACAGACTAGTCGGGGTTCTGCGAAGCAAACACTGGGGAGCCTAAAAGCACCCCACCACGCCAGCGAGGAAGTAGCCGTTCATTGCGCCAGGCGAAGCTCTGGCAGAGGGGAAAGAAAACGGGTGCGGCTCCTCTGCGACGACGGTTTGGCTCACTTGACGACTCGCAACGCCGTTCGGCCGCGACGCGGTGACGGTTCCGGAGCGGTGCGTGGCGGGGTGGCATTCTCGTAGCGCTCGGCGTGATTGCGACGGTGCTCC
>JAAEPE010000006.1 GCA_024222395.1 Myxococcales bacterium | reverse complement strand
CGGCATTGATTGGACTCAACCTCGACTTCACCAAAACAACCGACCTCACGCCGATTGCGGGCCTGACCTCATTGAAGACTCTCTGGCTCAACAACACCCAAGTCTCTGACAGCGAAGCAAAGAAGCTCCAGGCCGCGCTGCCAAACCTCACGCTCATCCGCTAGGGCGTTGCCGATGTGCTCACTGCGAGCGAAGCGGCCAAGTTCCTAAGGGTTAGCACGAACGCACTCTATGATGCTTGCGGAAGGTCTGAGATTCCACACAGGCGTATTGGGAAACGCTTTGTCTTCTCTCGTGCGGCCATCGTATCTTGGTTGATGTGCGATGTCGGGAGAGAGGAGTAGACGGTCTCTTAGGGAAAGGGGTCAAGCCCATCCTCAAGGGCCACAGCATTCCAATCAGCTTGATTGTTCCAATATTCGTGCATACCAAGAAAGTAGCTGCCTGCATTGTGAGTTAGCCTCTTCGCCAAGGCTCTCGATCGCGACTGTCGCGGCGGCGAGCAGATATTCGGTGGGATTGACGTCGAGCATTCGGCACGTTCCGATGAGGGAGTAAAAGAGCGCAGCGACTTCGGTTCCTCTAGGCCCATGTAAGTGCTGGATCTTTCGAGGTGATCGCATTTACTCGGCCCCTATTGGAAGGCTTGGG
>JAAEPE010000005.1 GCA_024222395.1 Myxococcales bacterium | reverse complement strand
TGCTCTGCCTGAGCCGTGAGCAGCGGCTGGCCTATCTCGTTGGCTCGGTCTTCGAGCTGTCCGACGCGCAGGCGGCCGGAATCCTAGACATCCCACCCGCCACCTTCCGCAAGCGCCTACAGCGATCCCGCGCAGACCTGCACAACTTCATGCACAACCACTGCGGGCTCATCAACGAGAGCAACTCCTGTCGCTGCGCACGCAAGACCCGAGCTTTCATCGAGTCCGGTCACCTGAATCGGGACGACCTCAAGTTCCAACGCGACCGTATTGCATCAATCGCAGAAGCGGCACCGCGCGACGCTGGGGTGGTCTCCGAGAAGCTGGAGCACGACTATCCTGCGCTCTATCGGGAACACGCCTTTTCCGATCCGAAGACGTTAAAGAAGAGTCTGTCCAAGATGCTCGAGGACACCGCGTTCGATGGCTTGATCCCTTCGTCCAACTGAGACACTTTTCGAGTCCGGCAAGGGGTAAGCAAAACCCCCTCACGATTATGAAGGCTTCTAGAAGCTCCCCAACACATCCTCAAGTACGAACTTCGAGTCGGGGTACGTCATCGACCTCGACAAGG
>JAAEPE010000004.1 GCA_024222395.1 Myxococcales bacterium | reverse complement strand
CGCTTGCTCTGGATTGGGACAGATCGAACGACCTGTTGCTTCATGCCGACGTGACTATCGACTGACCGGCTGGGTGATCGCGGGCGCCTCGAGCCTGCGATCCGACAACAACAGGATTTGCGCCCGAGCACGCACTCGCGCTGTTACGTCATTACTCGCGACGAGTCCTCCAAGCTTGTGTCGATAAGCCTTGCCAAGCCGAACCGTTCCATCCTTGCGACGACGTCGAGACTTCATGTCCCTTGTAGATCACAGCGGGATCTACGAAGCAAGCACTGGATCAAATCCTATCTGCCGAGGAACTAGCGCTTGTTTCGCTGTCCTCAAATCACGAATGGCAGAAAAGGGCACTCCCTATAAACAAGATGATCCAGCGCCCATCGCAAGGTCTGATGGCGCAATCTGCTTCGGTGACAATGAAACTGCTTATAAGAGAAGTGCTCCCTCTAGGAAGAGTGATAGTTCGCTCATCGTCATCTCGATATCATCACTGCTTCGTCGCCACATCGCAGCAAAACGCCCTTTGTCCATCCTCTTGATATAGATGCATAGGCCTGTGCCATCGAAAAGCAAGACTCTTGCACGATTTCGGCGATTGTTCACAAGGAGGAACAAGTCGCCTGCAAGCACGTCTTGGTTCATTTGCTGAGTGGCAATGGCAAACAAGCCATCGTACGAGCGCCTCAGATCCGCTGGCTTGGCATACGCAAAGACCCGAATGCTGCGCGTACTGCCAATCACCCGAGCGCTAGCAAGAGCTGCGTGGCCTCGCCGAGGGTAAATCCCGAGAGCCTGTGGCCATTGGGCGTGCAAAGAAGCAAGCCTGGGGATGATGGTTTTCCAGGGCTGTCCTCGGTGATACGCACCCGAACCATCTCAGTTCTTTTGGATTCCGAATACTTCTCACTCAAAGCGTGAAGCGATCTGTTAGAAACCCCAAGGCGCTGTCTGCATTCCTTCCACGAGGCACCAGCATCGCGCAATTGCGCCAGGCATTGGGCAATCGCTGAGGCGAGCGCTTCGCCATACCGAACTTGCCCGGAGCCGCGAGATTCCAGTGCAGCCTTCTTCAGTTGGCGTTTGTTCTCTTGTGCTTCGGGAAACAAGCTACGCATCCACTCGGCTAGAGTTCTCTCGGCAATTGGCTCGCCAAAGTCGGCGGCTACCGCATCCAATTCCGTTGCCAGCTCATCTGCCGTCTGAAAGCGATCGACAGGATCTCGACTCAGGGCCTTGAGCACAATCGCATCAAGAGCCGTCGTCGATTCAGCATTCACGAGACTGCGAGCGGGTATCTACATCTCCGCGATGGCCCTAAAGAACGTCTCACAACTATCGCCTTCGAAGAATCGTCTTCCGGTGAGCATCTCGTGAATCACGATGCCCAGCTGAGAAATGTCGGCTCGCGCTTCAACAGAGTGTCCCTGCAATTGTTCTGGCGTGAGGTAGGGAGTCTTTCCCTTGAGCACACCCCTGTCGGTTGTTACGTGATGATTGACCGCCTTGGCTACGCCGAAGTCGAGAATTTTGGACGGCCCCGCCAAACGTGATGAGGATGTTGCTGGGAGTGACGTCCCTGTGCACCACTGGCCGAATCATGCCATCCGTATCCGAGGTGGTGTGGGCAATGTGCATCCCGGTTGCGACATCATATGCAATGCGGCAGACCACGCGCGGTGGCATGTACTCTCTTCGCTTGACGAGCATCTGGAGTATTTGACTGATCGACTCGCCGGCCGGTACTCCATAGCGATGAAGAGGCCTTCGTCGTGACGCTCGACGTCGAAGATCTGGACGATCTTTGGGTGTTCTAGAGACGCAGCGATTCGAGCCTCGCTGAGGAACATCTCAACGAAGTCCTGGTCGCGGGTTAGATGCGGATAGATGCGTTTGAGAGAGACGAGCTTCTCAAGGCAGCCCATTCCCACTTGTCGCGCCAGAAAGACCTCTGCCATTCCGCCCCGCCCAATACACTCACTGACCTGATATTTCCCCATCCCGCGCCGCCGGCAAACTCCATATTAGAGTGAGGCGCGTGTGTGGATGCCCCGAAGTACTAGATAGCGAGAAATCGGTAGGTTGGCAACCGATGCAGAGGGAGCACCTCGGAGTTGTATGCCTACCGAGGCTCCACGCCGCGCGCGCTGTGCAGACGCCTCCATGGGAATGCCCTCCTCTACTTCAGGTCATGCGTCGAAATCGGCCCTGTTCCATTCTCACTCACCCCAATTTCAGAGGGAACACGCCCACAAATCAGAGCTTTTCTGGTCGTAGCCAGAGCTGTGCACACGGCGTCGCAGAGCTTCAGAGTTTGCATATCCCGTGAGCCAAGCGAACGGCGGGACTTAGAAGCCGCCACCGCTGCAGGTGGGCGCGCATGCCGAGAGAGGGCCGAAGATAGGGCAGCACATATCACCTGTGGTGCTGCAATCAGCCGGAGTGTGACAAAGCTCTGCCACGTTGCCTTCGCAAGTGAGTGAGCACGAAGCTCCACTGAGAAAGCCACAGCAGATGTCGCCACCGCAGTCTTCGGGTCCATCGCATGTCGACGGAGTGCTGGTGCAAGAATTCTGAGCAACGCAAGCGACGGAGCCTGAGGTGAAGCAACACTCTTGTGTCGCCTCGTTGCAGGTTTCCTCTCCGCAGTCGATACCAACAGTTGATTGCGCCGCATCTGCAGCTCCAGCACTGGCGTTACTCACGAGGCTTGCGTTTGGTGCCCCATTCACGCGCATCCGGAGCACTTGGATCCGCATCTGGTGAGTTGGGATCTGCGTCCGCGACCAAGTTCGACGCGTCGCTAGCACCGTCACCGCCGCCGCCGCCGCAAGCGGTGAAAAGAAAGACAGCGAAGAGAATGGAAGTGCTTGCTCGGAGATCATTCGGTGGCCTCGACGCCGACCCTAGCACGAGCGAGAACTTCGGTGGATCGCGTGTTTGCGGCCGCGTGCGCATGCTTGCGGAGTTGCGCTTGCAAAAGCCCAAAGAGAGCAGAACACGAGCCCTACCGTGAGGAAACTCGGAACCGGTGGGTGACTGGAACAAACTCAAGCAGATCCATCTCCGATGTCTTAAAACCATTGGTCCAATTGTTGATCACTAGAAGGTGACCGCTGGCGCCAACGCGGTTGGAAAGCACACCGATGTGGTCGGGGCCACGGCGCTTTGGAAAGGTATCCATGAAGATAATGTCGCCGGGGCGCAGCGGGTCTTCCGCACTCTCAAGCTCCGTCACATGCGCCTCCCACTGTCTCACGAAATATGGGAGCAGGGTCTTTACTCGGCGATGGTCGATGTTTGGATTTCGCTTCTTCACCATCGGAAACGATCTGGGTGATCGCCTTATGTCGCGTTGAAGCTCGGCCTGAATGTCGAGCCCTGCATTGCGGACAGCACGAACCACGACGTCGGTGCACACGCCATCCTCTCTGGGAATGTCGCCGCCGGGAAAATCGATTCGCTTGTAGCCACCGCCATAGGAGGCGCCGTTGTGCACGGTCTTCGTGGCGCCAAGCAAGAGGTCGAGCACATCGGGAATGCCATCACCATCGCGATCGTTGGCCGCCTTGATGGCACCAACCTTGAGGTGGGCGCTGCGGAGTAGTGGAGCAAGCTCACCGGCGTCACCGGGGCGAAGGCTGAGCTGCGCCTCCCCTACTCGGAGCGTCTTCTCACCATTGGTGGGATAGATTTTCAAAGGCCAATCTCCGTCGAATAGCACCAGCTGAGATCGCTCTGCATCGTGAATGGCGCGCAGACCAGACTTCCCAAGCCCGTCGGGCAAACGCAGCTGCACCCGCTCATCCAAATCGGAAAAGACGCCAAGATCCGTCACCCCGAGGCTCTTTTCCGGGGCCGGGGTCTTGAGAGGCTTGGCCTCTCTCCCCCTAATTCCAACAGGTTCTGGCGGATCCGCCTCCGCCCGCTGTGACGTGGAGCAAGCTTGGGCAGACAGAGCCAAGACACACAATGCACCAATCGTTTTCATACAACGATTGTAGACGCACCATAGAGCATTTCGATCTTTGCCAATGCGAGTGACCTTGCTGGCGAGAAGAACCTGCGAGCGTAGGCGAGTGCACCGCAAGGATTGCGCAATGACATCCTAGCTTTGGACGAGAATGGCCCGAAACGTGGCACACTTGCTGCTTGAGCCTAGTTTGGCCAAGCCGGAGATGAGTATTATGTCGAACGAGAAACACATTGGGGCAACACAGATCGGCGCAAGCGGAGGAGGAGGTGGCGGTAGCGTCGTGAAGAAGATCGAAGACGATCAAGCGCACGCGCTCAATCACTTGCTCCACCTCGCCAATGATCTCTGCCTTGCATACGGCACGGCTCGTCGGCGCATCTCGGATCCAGCCCTCCTTGAAACAATGGGCGAACTCGACACGTCCCACGATAGATACCGAATTGAGCTAGCCGAGTGTGTCACCGCCTTGGGGCACACGCCGGCCGAGAAGGGCGATTTGCACGGCATGTTGGAACGCGGACGGGTCGTTCTCGGAGAGCTGCACGGTGATGAGGGAGTACTCCGCGCTATGGCCAAGAATGAAGAGGAAATGGCTTCGGCCTTTCGCGAGGCGCTACACGCTCACCTGCTTCCTGCCGAGGCGATCGCAATCATCGAGCGAGCTCTCGCCCACGAAGAAACTCACGCCGAGTTCTACAATCGGGCGCTGGGCCGCTTCGTCGGCTAGAGATTCGGGCAATACGAAGCTTCGTCCTGGTGGCGTTCGCAAAGCGCCCCAGGACGCTCTCCTTGGAAGCCTTCTACGACTTCCAGCGAAGCTGAAGTTCGAGTTCTTCTTCGCCGTCCTCAGCTTCGTGCTCGATCGATAGGGTGGCGTTGCCCGGAACCGTGAAGCGCTTGTTCACGACTTGGATGCGAAACGACTCCTTCTTCTCGAGACTGTCGGCCAGCCTGCGCAAGGTGTCTACAAAGCTCTCTACACTACAATCTCGCTCGACGTCTCTATCACTCATTCTGCTATTTCCTTGTTGGTGGGGGCTGTATCTTCGACGTTTCTGCGCGCGGCCTTGGCGGCTCGACGCGCGAAGTATTGCTGAGCGGCACGCTGACTCTCAGGGGCCCGCAGGGCGGCCAGAAGCGCTGCGGCATCCGCAGATGCACAGAAGCTCCCAGAGCGAATCCCTTGCAGCTGTCTCTTGGTGGTTCGCAATACGCCGAGAGGCTTAGCAACAATCTGCGCAACTTGCTCGCCAATAATCGAGTCGAAGTCTCCATCAATGCGCTGTGAGATTAGGCCGTGGCCCAAGGCCTCCTCGACTCCCAAGCGTCGGCATGTGAAGACTAGCTCGCAGGCCATGGTATCGCCCAACAATGCAACGAGGCGCTCCATGCCTCCCCATGCCAGAGGAACTCCTAGGTCGAGTTCGGGAGCTGAAAACCAGGACCGACTTTCGGCCCATCGCAAGTCGCAGGATGCAGCCAGTACGAGGCCACCACCAACGCAATGCCCTTCGATGGCGGCGATGGTGACTTGTGGTAGGGCCAGCAGAGCTTCGGCAGCCTTGCGCCCGATGTCGGCCGCGGCTTCCGGATCATCCCCGTGCATGCCTGCCATGAAGCCCATGAGATCCGCGCCGGCCGAGAACACGCCTCCTTGAGCTCGTAGCACCACAGCGCGCACGTCTTCATCCTCAGCCAGTTCGTTGCACGCTTGTGCGAGCAGCCTCAAGAGAGCTGGCGAGAGAGAGTTGCGGGCGGCCGGGCGATTTAGTGTCAGCCAGGCGACATTCTCTTCTCTGCGAATTTCTAGTTCGGCCATGGCGATTGGGAGGGTAGCAGCACTCGCCGCCGGGGATCACGAGCCTATAGTGCTAACAGCCGTGACGTTGCACAGAGAAATAGCGCTTCCCTCAGGCGAGCCGATCCGCATCGCCGTCATTTCCGACACCCACAGCAGTGCACACCCGAATGCCATCGCCCATGTGGCCAAGGCCTCACCACACCTCATTCTGCACGCGGGTGATATTGGTGAGTCGAGCGTCCTGGAGCCCTTCGAAGAGGTCGCAGAAACACTGGCCGTGCGCGGCAATATCGATGGCAAGGACGCGGGCCCCGACGTCATTACCATCACGCTAAGCGGAGACGATGGGTACGCAATCCGCATCGTCATGAAGCACATTGCGCTCTACGGCCCACGTATTCGTCGCGACGCCAAAGCGTTGGCGCAAAAGTACGACGCCCACCTACTAATCTGCGGCCACTCACACGTTCCCTTCCTCGGACAGGAGGGCAAACTCATTGCATTCAACCCGGGGTCCATTGGGCCGAGAAGACATCCCTTGCCCATCACCTTCGGTCTGCTAGAGTTTGGCCCCGGTCAATCGAGCATTCGCCACATCGACTGCGTAACCGGGGAACCCTGGCTACCGTAGATCGTTCGTATGTGGTTCGTACTCGCAGGCACAACACTCCTTATCGTCGCAGTCGGAGGCATTTACACCGGGCGAAGAGTCCAGGCCGCGCTGCGCGACCTTGGGGCGTCCGAGCGGCTGATCAGACGCGTTGGCCACGGCATTCGATGGTTTCTCTTCGGCTATCCGCAGCTCTTCATTCTCTTCGTTATCGTCTCTCTCGTAGCCGGCAGAGAGGCGGTAGTGCCGCCGGTCTCCACGTGGCTCACCTGGCTCCTCGCCATGCCCTTCTGGGTCTCGATGCTGGTCATGTTGCAAGCCCTGCCCTACCTGCTCCTGGTCGGTGTTGCGAACCGGTGCGCGCGCAGGTTCCATGGCTCTCAGTTTCCAAGGCGGTGGCGAGCCCTTGCCACCGTACTGCCTCTCCTGGTCTTCCTCATCTACACCCCAGCTCGAATCCTCATGGATCGAAACGATCTCAACCTGCATCACTACACCATCGGAGGCGGAGACTCTTCATTTCGCATCGTCTTTGTGGGCGACTTGCAGCAAGACCATATGACGGGCCCCGAGAGAGCCGAAGAATTCATCGCCCTGGCAAACGCCCAGCAGGCTGATCTCGTGCTCTCCGCTGGCGACTGGATCAATACCGGTCCCGATTATATCGATGAAGCAACCGCCTCCGCCGGCAGAATTCAAAGTCGCCTCGGCACCTTCTCCGCGGAAGGCGACCATGAGAACTTTGCGTACCGAGATCACGAGCGCAGCATGCGAGAAGTACGAGAGGGCCTAGCCCACAACCAAGTCGAACTCGTTCACAATGAGGTTCGCTGGTTCGAGCACGAGGGGCGGCGCATCGCGGCCATCTTCCTGGCCTACAACTACATCTATCGGCCCCCCGAGGCCGAGATACGTGCCCTCCTTGCCAAGGGAGCGGGAGCCGACTACTGCATCCTCGTCACCCATCAATTCGACGCCCCCCTCGTCGCGTTAGCGGTCGACGAGGTTGATCTCGTTCTCGCGGGCCACACCCATGGCGGGCAAGTCAATCCTGTCGTTGGCCTCTGGCACGTCCCACTTGCTCGCATTGAGACCGAGCACGTTGAAGGGCGCTATCGCCTGAGCAAGCGCACCGAGGTCATCGTAACGGCGGGCATAGGATTTTCGCTAGCGCCGTTTCGATACGCCTCGCCAGCCTCCATCGAAGTTATCGATTTGAGGTTTGGAGACGGTTCTAGATAGATTCGGCCCGTGGCTAAGAAGCAACACTTTGGCGCGATAGCCTCGCTAGTGGCAAGCGCTCGCCAGCGTCGTTGCCTGGCGCTCTGCACGGTCAATCTCAGGCTGCTCATCGGATTCGCCTTTCTGCCAGCCGGCCTCAAGAAGGTGCTTGGCCAGCCGTTCACCGATGCGGACAAAGTGGGCGTCTTCCACGAGTTTCTGCACGCCTTCCTCGCGACCGGCCCCTTCTACCAATTCGTTGGCGTGCTGCAACTCACCGCCGCCTGTCTTCTCATGACGCAGCGCTTCGCATTTCTCGGAGCCGTCATCATGATGCCGGTGCTCGTCGCGATCTCTGCCCTATGTTGGGGTACGGGAGTGGGCACGCCCACCCTCATCACGGTCACCCTCATGGGCCTTGGAACCCTCGGGCTTCTCATGTGGGACCTCGACAAGTGGCGTGGCATCTTCGTGCCCGAAGGCAGTGGAAGCAGCGTAGTCATAGCGCCCGGCCCGCAATTGGTCGATTCGAAACTCTGGGCCCGATGCGGATGGGCCGTGCTGGCAACCTATGCAATTGCCAGCATCCTGCACGGCGGCGTCTACCGCCCTCGGGGGATGGAGCTCGATACGCCCGCCTTCTATCTGCTCCCGCTGATTGCCGTCTACCCGGTCGTCACATGGTTCATCGACCGGTCTCTGTTTCGAAGGCGAGCCTCGGAAACGCTCACCAGCTCGTCCAATTCCTGAACGCAGACGAGGTCGATTCACCACTCAGACGGGCTAGCTGTGTGCCACCTACGCCGTGGTACAAGCGAAGCATGTTCGTTGGCAGAAGTATCAAGCTCGACCCAAGCAAGAGAGTCCTATTTCTCACCAAGGACCCGGAGAAGATCCGGCAACAGCTCAGCGGTGAACTCACCCTGAACATGGGCGATGTGGGCGTAGACGACCTGCTAGACAACATCAACACAGACGCCATGACACCCGCGTGGGTCTGCTTCGATTGGGACCCGGAGAAAATCGCTCGCAATGCGTACGCCGGTCTCATCGTCGACAACGAGCGACTCATTGGGCAAGATGCTCTGGCCAAGGGCGGATTCGATGTCATCGTCTCGGGCTACCAAAAAGGCGTCGGCTCCTCTCGTGAGACCGCCGCCCAATGCGAGGCCTACTCCGGCGTGCACATCGCGGTAGCAGCATCGTTTGCTCCCATCCACGCTCGCAACAACATCAACATCGGCCAGCTGATGTGCGACCACAAGACCCTCGGTCGCCTGCTCGCAGGTGAAGAACTCGCCATAACAGAGTTCACGGAGGGCTACGACGCCATCACGACTCACATAATCGAGTCGGGCGGCCTCTTCAAATTCTGCGAGCGTTTCGATAAGGAAGAGGTCAAGCTTGTCATCCCGGGCACCGAGAAACGTCCGATGAACATGACGGAGAAGATCTTGGCAAACAAACTCTTGCCCGGCCAAGGAGAGTACCTAAAGCCCGGTGATGCCGTCATGGTCAAAGTGGATAGGGGTTACTCTCACGAGTTCACCACAGCTCAAGTGCATCACTTCTTGCGCAGCGAGTACGGTGCAGATTACAGAATCAAGAACCCAGAGAACTTTGCCGTTTTCGAGGACCACCTCATCTACGCAGACGGCGTTGCCAAGTTCGCGCCGTTCTCCGACAAGATCGAAGTGCTTCGCGAAATGCAGCGAGAGTTTCAGGCTCACACCGGCGTGCGCAACTTCAATGCCGTCGACAAAATCTCCCCAGGCATCTGCCACCAAATCGCTCGCGAGAAATTCCTAGAGCCAGGCGATTTCGTCCAGGCAACCGATAGTCACACCTGCATGGGCGGTGGCAACGGTGCCCTCGCCTGGGGCGTGGGAGCTACAGAATACGCAGCTCTAGCCTACTGGGGAGTCACTCCTCTCAACGTACCCGAGTCCATCCGCTTCGAATTCACTGGCACGATGCGTGAGGGTGTCACAGCCAAGGACGTCATTCTTCACATCCTAAATACCTACGCCAAGCGCGAAGAGACTCTCGATCGAGTGATGGAGTTCGGTGGCGAAGGCCTCTTCGGACTGTCACCGGATGAGCGCGCAACCCTCACCAACATGGCGACCGAGTGCACGGCGCGCGGAGCCGTTGCAGAGTGCGACGATGTGATGGTCCAGTGGATGGTCGACCGTCGCCCGGAGGCAGACTTCAATGCTCTGAAAGCAAAGATTGTCACGCCAGATGAAGGCGCAGAGCACGCAGGCGGCATTCACACAATCGATCTGGCGAGCATCTCGCCCATGGTTGCGACCCCTGGCGATCCAGAGACAGGCGAAGCATCGGATCCGAAGAATGGCGCCAACATCGAAGACATCGGTGACGTCAAGATCGACATCGCCTACGGCGGCTCGTGCACAGCCGGCAAGTGCGACGACATCGACTTCTACGCCCAGGTCATGCAAGAAGCAGATACGGCCGGGCGCAAGGTCGCCGACTCAGTAAACTTCTATCTGCAATTCGGTTCTACTGAGGTTGCTGAGTACGCCAAAGAGAAGGGGTATCTCGATGTCTTTGAGCGCACCGGCGTAAAGATCATCAGCCCAGGCTGCGGCGCCTGCATTGGTTGTGGCCCCGGCGTCTCAATCGACTCGAAGCAAGTCAGCGTCTCGGCCATCAATCGCAACTACAAAGGTCGCTCGGGCCCAGGTAACCTCTACCTCGCCTCACCACTCACGGTTGCGGCTTCCGCGGTCGCAGGCAAGATTGTCGAGTACCGGGCTGGCATGTTCCAAGGCTAGGGCCTGCTGATGGCTGGTGGCTCCCGTCTTGACAAAGACAGGTCTGGGCACCTTTGAGCGCCGACGCGAGAATTTCGGATACCCGAGATTGGCCCCATCTGCATGAGTGTCGTCTTGGGGGAAACGGTCACTTGTGACCAAGCGCCCTACTTCGTTGCTGGCGCTTGGGGGCCTGCCCCAACCTGCCCCAAGCCCCTGGTTGCGCCTCCCCAAAAGCTCACCTATCCTTTGGGGATGTTTAGCAAAATCGGCGGCGCGGCTGCATTAACGCTGCTTCCCAGCCTGCTCCTAGCCGGCTGTCCAAAGCCTGTGGCCTCCCCTTCCCCCGTAGTGCCCGAGAAGCCCGTTGTGCCTGCAGTGCCAGCGGAGATTCGGGCCGTGCTCACCGAGCCACTCACGGGCCATGATCCGAGCACCGCCTCGCCGCTGCTCGACGTAATGACTGCGGAGAACGCCCGCTGGATGAAGACGTTCCGCGCCTCCCAAGCGCCGGCGTATTACCTCGCCTACAGCATTCACGACAAACAGATTATCGTGCTTGGAGCGGAGTCTGGGGCGCTGACTGTCGATGCGAACGAGACCCATCGTGCTCTGGATGTTGAAGTAAGGGTGGGCAACCCACAAATTGACAATCGACACCCGATCCAAGATCAGCAGGTAGCCCGCGTCACTGGCTATCAGCAGCTAGGAATCGTTCCGAAGGGGCAAGACCCAAAAGCTATCGCCCACCACCTCTGGCTCGAAACTGACAAGCGCTTCCGCGAAGCAGCACTCACCACGCGCATCGTCATGACCGAGGGGCAAATCCGAAACGCTAAAGACTTGCCGCCCGATTTCTCACACGAGAAACCCGAGAACTTCATCCAGCCCGTGGCCTCTCTCGAGTGGAACCGCTCCGACTGGGAAGAGCGCATGCGCGAGTGCTCAAAGCAGGCACTCAAGGGCGTTGCAACCCGAGCTTCCTGTCGGGTCTATGCGGAGCTCAACACCATCTACTATGTGAACTCCGAAGGCAGCGTCATTCAGAAGAGCTGGACGACTTCGCGTCTCGAGCTCAATGTCGGAGTAAAGGCCGATGATGGTATGCCTCTCAGTCGTCTCGAGCAGAGCTTTGCCCCCACCGTCGCGGGCTTGCCCGGGGTCGAAGAGCAAGACAAGCTAATCGAGCGCATCACCACCGATCTAGACGATCTGCACAAGGCTCCCATCGTGACCCCATGGGCAGGTCCAGTGATTCTCGAGGGCCGAGCCGCCGCTGTCTTCTTCCACGAGGTATTCGGCCATCGCATTGAGGGGCACAGACAGAAGAACCCGACCTTCGGCAAGACATTCACTGAGATGGTCGGCAAGCGCATCATGCCCGAGTGGCTCACGGTCTACGACGATCCACGCATTCGCAAGCTCAACGACATCTACCTAAACGGCTTCTTTCATTTTGACGACGAAGGCGTCCGGGCCCAGCGCGCGCCCCTGGTGGACAAAGGCGTGCTCAAGGGCTTCGTGATGGGCCGCTCGCCCATCGACGGATTTCCATCCTCCAATGGCCACGGCCGCGCTGAAGCCGGACTGCCCGCCGTGGCAAGACAGGGCAATCTCGTCGCAGAGGCCTCGCGGACCGTCGAGAAAGAGGAGCTCTACAAGCAGCTCGTCGAAGAGGTGAAGGCACAGGGCAAGGAGTTCGGCATGGTCTTCACTGACATCTCCGGAGGCTTCACAAATACTTCGACTTTCTCGGCTCAGAGCTTCAAAGTGCAGCCCATCATGGCGTATCGCGTCTATGCGGATGGTCGCAAAGAGCTCGTGCGCGGTGTCGATATCAGCGGTTTGCCGCTCTCTGTTCTCGATAGCGTTATGGCCGCAGGCCGGCCTCTCGAAACCTTCAACGGCATGTGCGGCGCCGAATCTGGCTGGGTTCCAGTCTCCGCCTCAGCCCCGAGCCTCTTGGTAAAGACACTGGAGGTCGAGCGAGGTTATGAGCCAGATGGTTCGGACCCGGTGCTGCCACCACCACCTACTGCCTTCACTTCAACCACTCCAGGAGCCGAGTAATGAATCGCCTCGTATCATGCATCCCTGCGATTGCACTGCTATCGCTTGCGGCTAGCCCCACCGCCAATGCCAAGCGCATGGCGCCACCACCAACTGCCCCGGCCTCCACATCAGTAACGCCAGAGATCCTCGACGCGGTCGGCACCGAGCTCGAACGCGCGATGTCAAACATGCGCATTCCCGGCGCGCCCGCTCCGTACTTCATTGGCTACAAGCTCACAGAAGTTGATGTGCACGACGTGGTCGCAAGCCTCGGCTCGATTACCGACGATCAGAACCGCGACTCAACCTCCCTGGAAGCCCACGTACATGTCGGCTCGTACGCCAGGGACAATACAAATTTTGTTCCCTCCCAGCGAGAGAGCCTCGACGGAACGTTCACCGCCCAGCTAGCCCTCGAGGCTTCGCCTGCTCGGGCTAGACGCTCGGCATGGCTTGCGACCGACAACGCCTACAAAGAAGCCATCGCCATGTGGCAATCAAAGAACGAAGCGCTAGCTTCAGGTGTTTCCGCAGGCAACAACCAGATCGCTAGTTACACCAAGGCAACCCCCGTGGTCACGGAAGCGCCGGTCAAGGTGCCACAGCTCGAAAGCAACCAGGCATTGGGGAATCGAGCGAAGAAGCTCAGCGCTGCATTTCGAAAATACGACTTTGTTCGAGACTCCCACGTCGGTTTCACCAGCTTTCTCGAAAACCGTTGGTACCTAAATAGCGAGGGCACCAATGCAACCGACACTCGCCGTGTGGAGGGCATTCTCATTGTTGCTACAGCGCAGGCCAATGACGGCCAGGAAATAACTCTCTACTACAGCCACTACGCTCGAAGCCGCCGTGGCCTCCCGAGCGATGCCGAAATCGAAGCGCAAATCGAAGCGATGAGCAAGCAACTTTTCGCCATGCGAAGCGCGCCACTCGTTTCCAACTACACAGGGCCAGTTCTCTTCGAGGGCCAAGGAGCCGTTGGCATAGTGCGCCACTCACTCGCGCCCCACCTCTCGGGAACACCTCCCCCCCTCGGCATATCGAGCACAGATGCGCTCATTGCGGGAAAACTCGCAGGTCGCAAAGGCCTCCGGGTCGTCTCCGATTTGCTCTCGGTGGTCGATGATCCGACCACGAGCTTTGTCGGAAACCGTTTTGTTATCGGCGGATACAAGTTTGACGACGAGGGCGTCGCTCCCCAGCGCGTGCAAGTCATCAAAGATGGCAAGCTAGAAGAACTCTTAATGAGTCGCACGCCGAATTCGGATCAGGGCGCCAGCAACGGGCATGCTCGACTGCAAATGCCCGGTGGCGTCTACCGAGGCAGCGCAACCAATCTCGCCGTCACTGGCAAGAAAGGCCAGAGCCCCAAGCTGCTGCGCAAGAAACTGCTCGCCGAAGCCAAGGAACAGGGACTTCCCTACGCCATCATCATCAAGCAGTTTGACGATGCCTCGGCCACTTCCAATACGGAGATTAGTCGGCTAGCAAAAGTTCAACTGCTGCAGTCCATGAATCCCCTTTCACCACCACCGGCGACTCTTGCCTACAAGCTCTATTGGGATGGCAGGGAGGAGCTTGTGCGAGGTGTGCAACTTGAGCCTGTGGACATGCGAGCATGGCGAGATGTGATGGGAGTGGGAAAACGGAATACCCTGAAGAACTTCCTGGCAACGACCGAAAGTCCCTTCTTAAAGCTGATCGCCGGCGCCGGCCCCGGGCGCGTGCCTTCCGCAGGTATCGAGAGTTCTATAACTACTCCTAACCTGCTCTTTCGTGAATTGGATCTCAAAGCGAGCAAGTACGGCTTGCGTCCCCCTCCTCTACTTCCCGCGCCGTAGCTCTCGGAGTACCCTTGGAGCAGGACTATGGCCCGCCCCACTTTGCTACTCGCTGTACTCAGCTGGCTCTTCGCAGCCGGCTGCAGCCCCCCGCCGGCTGAGACCGGCGAGGTCCAACAGGCCATCATCGAATGTAATGGCGGGAGCATCGGCCTCGCCTGCGATACCGACGACGATCGATGCACCCAAGAGCTCTGTGTCCAGGTTGGACAGGACGTCGAGTGCACGCTGCAAGCCCTGGCCGCGGACGGGACGCCTTGCCTCTCGGATGGCAATGCCTGCACCTCTGATACGTGCCAGTTAGGAGTCTGCGAGAACACCCCTCTCCCAACGGACACTCTTTGCAACGACGGTCTCTTCTGCACCACTGGCACCACTTGTGATGTGACAGGGGTGTGCGGCGGTGGCACTCCCAACTGCGACGACGGCAACGCTTGTACGGCGGATACCTGCGACGAGGGCGCCAACACCTGCGATAGCGTAACCCTCGCCCCAGGTTCCGCCTGTGACGATCTAGATGCTTGCACCGCGAGCAGCACCTGCAATGCAGGTGGCATTTGCGTAGACAGCGATCCCCTGGACTGCGACGACGGCAGTGAATGCACCGCCGATGCTTGCGACGGAGCCCTTGGTTGCATCTTCACGATTCTCGAAGACAGCCCCTGCAACGATGACTTCTTTTGCACGATTGCCGAAGCCTGCACCATAGATGGCAACTGCGAAGGCGAGGCGAATTGCACCGATAGCAATCCATGCACAACCGATAGCTGCGACGAGCTAGGAGACAGCTGCAGCAATGTGATCACGCCTGCAGAGCTCTGTGATGACGGCAATGCGTGCACCGAGAGCGATGGCTGTGACGCACTCGGCGACTGTATCGGTTCGCCGGTCACCAACGGCACGAGCTGCGGAAGCGCTGGCGGCTGTGTCGCCGGCGGCACCTGTACCGATGGCAATTGCATGGGCGGTGCACTGCTTCCCAACAACACTGTGTGTGACGACAACAACGTCTGCACAATCACCGATGTCTGCGTAGGCGGTCTGTGTGAGGGCTATCCTCGCAACTGCTACGACGGCGACCCGTGCACGGCGGATGGTTGCGACGAAGTCACCGGCTGCTTCAATATCGCAATCGAGGGTTGCGGTATGGACCCCGATGCCGGAGTTCCCGATGCGGGTCCATTCAATGATGCGGGCCCGTTCAATGATGATGCAGGCCCAGAGGGGGATGCAGGTTTGGGCGGCGATGCAGGCCCAGAGGGCGTTCTCGGTGGCGGAGGTTGCAACACTTCTGGACGCGGCAGCACGGGAAGTGTTGTTCTGCTCCTATTGGCGGTTGCCGTGCTTGCTCGGAGGAGGCGACGGGAAGCAAGCGTTCTCACAGCGCTCGTCGCAGTTGCGAGTTTTTCTCAGACGGGTCGAACTCAAGGCTTCGATACTGAAATATTCAAACCAGGAACCTCCTCGACTAGCTACCTGAGTCAGGAGAGCGCAGCTGTCTTGCCCGAGTGGCAGTGGAACGCGGGAGCCTCTCTAAATCTAGCAAGCGACCCTCTTGTGCTGCGTGACCCGCAGACAGGCGAAGCGCTCATGGGTGGAGTGGTGGTTTCGGATCGCCGAGGAGCCTATCTCTCTGCGGGTGTTGGCCTCTTCGGTCGGTTCGAAGTCGGCCTTGCTCTGCCCATGGTCCTCAGCCAAGACGGCCAGGGAACCCTGCTGGAGAACTCGCCAGATCTAAACTCAGCGAGCTTTGGAGACCCGAGGCTCACAGTCAAAGCCGCCCTCTGGCGCAAAGACAATATACGCTTGGCCGCTTCCGCGGCCGCCACTCTGCCCGCTGGTGATAACGAGGCACTCTTCGGGGAAGAAGGCCTGAGTGCTGCGCCACAGCTTATTGTCGGTTGGCAACGAGGCCGCGCGAGTATTGCGCTAAGTGCGGGCGTGCACCTCCGAGAGACCACCATGATAGGCGACTTGGCTATTGGTAATGAATTGACCGCCGGAATCGGGGCGCAAATTGAAGTCTTGCGCCGTCGCGCGTGGCTTGTCGGCGAAGCCTATACCCGCAGCGCACTAGAAGATGCGACAGCGGAGAACTCTCCAGCGGAAGCACTTTTAGGCGTCCGGGTTGCCCTTTGGGGTGCCTATCAACTGCAGGCGGCTGGTGGTGTAGGAATGGGGCGCGGCTATGGCGCTCCAGCTGCTCGTGGGCTCCTAGGAGTCTTCTACCGACCTCAGGCGAAGCCAACCAAAGTCTCACAAGTGCTCCCTGAGCCGGTCATTGCCAAGGCCGCGGAGCCTGAGCCGCCGAAGGCTGAGCCTCTCGACTCAGACAAGGATGGCATCAATGATCCCGAGGATGGCTGCCCAGACGATCCAGAGGATATGGATGGCTTCGAAGATGAAGATGGCTGCCCAGACCCAGACAACGATGGCGACGGCATCCTCGATGGCGACGACGCGTGTCCGCTCAGGGCTGAGATCGTCAATGGCATCAACGACGAGGACGGCTGCCCCGACGAGGGAATCATCACATTGGTAGAAGATCGGATCGTGCTCGGAGAAACCGTGCTCTTCGACAAGAACCGCGCTAGGGTGAAGCGCAAGGGGCGGAGGGCCCTTCAGGCCATCATCACGCTCTACATGCAACACCCGGAATGGGGGGAGATGAGCGTCGAAGGACACGCCGACACCCGCGGGCCGAGCGACTTCAACATGAGTCTGAGCCGGCGACGTGCAGACCGGGTTCGCCACGAGATGATCGACCTTGGCATGCTAGCGGATAAGATCACAAGCAAAGGTCTTGGTGAGACCGTGCCTCTGGTCGAAGGCGAAAGCGAAGAAGCTATGCAAACCAATCGCCGTGTCGAGTTTGTAGTTCGGAATGTGCACCAAGAAGTTGAAGAGCGCATCATTCTGCCAGGGGCCGAGACGCCCTAGAAAACGGGTGCCAAACCGGGCGTTCTGCTTCGCAAACGCCGCAGTTGGGGCCAGTTTTCAACGCGCTCTGCTTCACAGAACGCGGGTATTGCGCGCCTTCGACGCTTTGGTCTGGTGTTCTACACCAGTCACCTAGCCTGAATCGCTCACCTTCGGTGAGAGATTCAGGCTAGGTGACGCCAAAGCGTCAGAGGTTATGAGTGTTTGTGGTTGGCGAGAGAAGAAACTCTCCCAAACAGTCTGTAGTGGGAATTTCGGCAAGGTGGAAGGTGTTGTTGTTTCATGTGTGCATTGCCGAAGATCAAATTGGAAGTGGCTGGTCGCCGGCGATTGGACGTAGATTTCAGTGCCGGCCAAGTTAGCCTCGATGGCGGCGGAATTGTTGTTCGCTCAGCTGATCAGCGTTTGCGCCTGAGCCAGCGACTCGCAGATTGTTTCACCGATCACCGGAGAGCACCCCGACGGGCGAGGGCGTGGCCTTCTACTTGCCCAAAGGAGAGAGCACCAGTGTGGAACTCGGCTCCTGTGGTACATTCGAGGTCGAAACCCAGAGCAGCACTATCAACAACGTGAAGAACGTCGAGGGTAAGGGTGAAGCAGATTGCAGCGCGGGCGGTCACACAGTCAGGGGCAGCTTCTTCTTCTCAAATTGTCACTAGCCACAGCACGGACAATAGTAGGCAAAACGTCAATAATGCAAACTCGATGCGCTTCACACTTGCATCTGCTGCAATCAAGCCTCATAGACTTGGGCCCCAACGGTTCTTGAAGATTATGTTCAAACGCAAATCACTACAACTCTCACTCACGGTCTCGCTCATAGCGGCACTCGGGATGCCCGTGTACTCGGATAACACCTCTCCAGCTGAGCCGGAGACCAATGAGTCGGATTCGGTTGAAACCGGCATCGGTGAGAGTGACGCTGAGCAAGATCCATGGCTTATACCCGCGTCAAACAATAGCCATCCGTGGCTTACGTCCCTACAACTCACGACCGTCATTCTCGGCGGCACAGCGTGGTACTGGCTCGACCGCGAACGTCAAGTCGCCGACTGGGACTATCCGGGCTGGCAGGCCAAGGCTACTTTCAAGAAGGAAATCTTCATCTTCGACAACAACCCTTTCATGGTGAACTACAGCTGGCACACCTTTGCTGGCAGCGCATCCCATGTCTTGGGGCGCGCAAATGGGCTCGGGATGCTTGGGTCATTCGCACTGGGCACAGGCGCATCGCTGGTCTGGGAGTACGGCATCGAATCGCGAGAACTCATCAGTCTCAACGACCTGTTGATGACCAATACAACAGGTCTCGCGGTTGGCGAGTTCTTCCACCGTCTTGGCCAGTACGCCCGAGTTCAAGATGACGGGCTGGGCTGGGACGTACTGCGATGGACCCTTGGGGTGCCGCACAGCGTGCACGCCGTCTGGGACAAGAGCCTGCAAGAGCAACCCAAGATTCGGCCTAGCTTCCGCTTCTCCTATGGGCTCAGCACCGCTGGGGTAACCCAGCAAGACGGCCCGGGCGCCTCTGAGCAAAGCGAAAGACACCTGATCCACAGCCTTGCGATGGACGGGAGCTTTGTCGTTCTCGAGAACTACATGCAGCCCGGTGCTCGCTCGGGGTTCTTCCGGAACGCCAACTTCACGAGCTTTCGGCTGAGGCTATCGCGAGGCGGTGGTGATGCTACCGACGTCTACGGTGATACGTTTCTCGCAGGCTATCGCAGTGAAGACATTCCAGAAGAGGGCGAGGGTGGAATCGGTACAGCCTTCAACATCGGCACCTCCATTGCCTATCGTTTCCACCGTGAGGACTTTGGCGCTTGGGAGGATAGCCTGGGTGGACTGCACGCTCCGGGTTTCGCTGCGGAAGGACAAGTCTTTGGAGATTCATGGAAGCTCCGAATGCGCACGCGAGTGCACTTAGATCTCATGGGTGTAAACGCCCAATCATCGGACCGATGGCAAGACGCCCACCTCGACGAGGAGAACGGAGAAATCGGTAAGTCAATCCTCCTCAACAACGGCTACTACTACGCCATGGGTGCGTCTGGTAGCGCGATGGCCGAGCTAGAATTGCCCCACGTCACATTGGGCGGCAGCGTCTTTGTTGGGCAGTACTATTCCATTGAAGGCTACGATCGCATTCGCGATGAGCTTGCCTACGAGGTTCGCGGCAACAGCAGCTTCCTTGATTTGGAAGGCTGGGTCCGAGCAAAGGTCTACGAAAATTACTACGCGGAGGCCCGTTTCGGCGAACACCGCAGAGAAGGCCAACTAGGCGAGTTTTTCGACTCCGAGTCCATGCAGAGGCTCACTCTCGACCTCGGTGCCGAATTCTAGGCGCGGAGCCCAGGTGCTCAGTCCGATGCAGGAAAACCACGTTAGATCCGTCAAATAGCCCCGATCGCAATTGTAAGCGAGCGTAACAGCTACAGACTGTCGGTAGTTTTCGCGGCATCCTGGCCGGGTAATACATGACAACGCTGAAGGTTTAGGCTCCGTCCGGTTTCCCTTCAAAGGCCTAGGATCCTGAAATAGCGGTAAATGAAGGCAAGCTTGACCATGCGTCCAAAGTTGACCGCGGTCGGGTCTGGACCAGAAACCGACCTAGCTTTCCGCGAGGGTTACGAGGCGGGGAGCGGGTCTGTGATGCCAGGCAGCTTGAAATCG
>JAAEPE010000003.1 GCA_024222395.1 Myxococcales bacterium | reverse complement strand
GGTGTACCCGGGCCATGCGCTCGCGCATCGAGCCCATGAAGAAGATGGCTCGTCAACTACGACGACACCGGCAGTTGCTGCTCAACTGGATCAAGGCCAGAGACAGCGTATCGCTGGGGGCCGTCGAGGGGCAAAACAACCGGTTGAAACTGACCTTTAAGAAAAGCTACGGCTTTAGAACCCTCAAAGCCACCGAAATAGCCCTCTATCACACCATGGGGCAGCTACCGGAGAAGCCGATGACCCACAGATTCTGCTGAGGAGCCGTTGCTTTGAGTATATTCTGCGATCCGAGTCGATCCCTCGAACCGCATTTTCTTGCCTGGGAAATCCTCCAACAAAATGCCTCTGACGTTACGCTGGGTTAGCCTTTAGCGGGCTCTTGCGGGGCCTGAGTTTGGAAAGGTCTCGGGTGCCCCGTGGAATTCTGCCTTCACGGTAGCATTCCGCCAAGTGTGGTCTTGTTTGCCAATGCGAGCCTGACCTCGCTCGGTCGCGACCAGAATCCCACTTGGGTGCTCAGCGACGATTGCAAATCGATCTCCCTCAGACAGGGGCCACAAATCGTCGAGCCGTTTCATTGTCTTGGCCTCAACCTCGAGCAGGAGGCTTCTCTCCGCTAGTTGAGCGGCTGCGAGAAGGACACCCCCAACGACGCCTACGGTCTGAATCCGAAGTTCACCTCCAAGGCTACCGCTGCGAATTGGCCTGGCAACCCTCTTGCCTAGGGAGAAGAGTCGCCCTTGGGTGGTGAGCGCTACCGCGAGTTTCCCCGGCACCCCATGGAGGCTAGCGATACCTTCGCCCGGGGCCAGAGTGACGCTGATTCGTTGCCATCCCGCACCTCGGCCCGACCATAGTTGCCCATCTCGGTCGGCGAGGAAGATGCGAGTAGGGGAGGCTGCCCAGAGATGTTTCACGACCGCCGGTGCAAGCGTGAGGGCACGCCATCCAGTGGTGCCGAGCTCGTATAGTTGGTGCCGCAGTGCGATGATGGGACGTTGCCCCGTGCTTGCGGCGGAGCTGCCTTTTCTAGCCAGTGGGTACGCCGCCCAGAGTCCATCCTTGCGAGCGAAGAGCGGCGCGCGGGCGCCGACCGCATATAGCTTTCCGGAGCCGCTTCGGTACATGGCCGTAACTGTTGCCGAGACGCCACCCGTATCAGTGCGTTGCCACTCGAGGTCTCCAGTTGATTCGTAGAGTTGCCCGGATCTTCCTATCAGGGTGAGATTACCAGTCCTGCTTCGCAGCGTCGTTGCGAGTTGGGCGTCGAATGTGGGAACCGAGGGGAGAGGATCTGAGGTCGGCGCAGCATCCATCTGCGGCCCGCCCGCATCTGTCGCAGCAAAGGCATCACTCGGCCCGGCTCCGCTCGGCCCCGCGTCGATAGCTGGCGTGGGTTGGGCATCGAGCAGGCTGCTCGCACCCGCGGTCAGTGCGAGGACTGCGAGCGAGCACGTCACGAGCTTGGGGAGCTGGGCTCGGAACATCTCTTACGGGCTTGTAGGTTCCGTCTTTGCGGGTTCGGCTTCGCCTGCGCCGGGGGCCGGAGTTAAGCCACCTGCCTGGCCTTCGCACTTCTCAAGATCTGCGAGCGTCTTCGCGACGCGCATACACTCAACAGCCTCTTTGCTAGAGTTGCCTCGGCAACTGCGAATTGCTGCTACGGGGTCCGCACCAACATCATTGGCGCCTTGTTTTGTGATGTCGCGAATGTTCTCAATGGCCTCCCCACAGGCTTTCTCGGACGGCTTGGCCTTGCAGCCCAGACCCATGCCGGCCGTTCCAAGGCCAAGGGCTAACACGAGAGGGAGGGCGCGAGAAATACGAGCGTTCATGTTTCCAAGCCTACGCCTTACTACGAGCGAAAGCGACCCAAGCGCCAGGCAATGGCTAGTCCCACTCGACCGATGTAGAGCACATTAACCGCTCCATAGGCCCAAAAATAGATGTCTATGCGATCGCATATGGCTAGGATCCAAATGTACTGCGGGTAGTGCACCACCGACCGTGCGGCGTGCTCGAACAGGCTAATACTCTTGCCTACTACACCCGTGCGTTTGGCGATGACTGCAGGCTGTCCGTCCTTGGTTGGCTTCTCCCCGCTGTACTCCGGACGGCGCACGAAGGAAGTGAGAGTGAGGCCTGTGGCGAGAGCAAAGAGAAAGCCGATGCCATAGAGGAGGTAGTGCTCATCGCCCGTTGCTCGCCACATGCGTACCGTTACGCAGGCAAAGATGAGCATGGCTTTGAGCTCATCCATCAAGAAGTCGAGAAGGTGGCCCAAGTGTGACGCCACATTCTTGCAGCGAGCGAGCATTCCGTCGCTGCAGTCAAAGATGAAGCTGATGTGGTTCACGACCACCGCTGCCAATAGAAATGTGTAGCTGGTACCACCGGCAAACAGCGCACCCGCCCCCCCTGCGATTAGTAAGGAGAGGAAGGAGACCTGGTTGGGAGTTATCGGCGTGCGCCGCAGAAAGAACACCAATACGGCTGCCACGGGGCGGCAGAGCCACTCGGTGAACCAATTGATGTCCTTCTTCTTCTTGCAGGACCGATAGATTTCAGCGATTTCGCTCATATTCTTCTAGACCGACTGAGGAATGCTCAGATTTTCTGCTTGCACTGACATGTCGCTATCTGTAGTTTCCATCAACTCTTAAAACATCTGAGGATAAGGGAGTTTAGGATGCCAGAGCACACAATTCCCAATTCACTCGTCGAGAATATCTGTAATGGACGCGCCGCAATCATTGTTGGCGCAGGTATCGGCGTAGCGTCTTGGAAACAACTACTAGAAGAAATGAACGCCGAGCTTCGCGGCAGGGGAGCCGCAGGCGACGAGGCATCGGCGAAAGACGTCGACAAGTTGCTGCACAAAGGCAACATGGTCAGGGCAGCAGCCTTTTTGGGGCGGCAGCTCGGAAGCGAGGTCTGCGACAAGGTCGTTGCTGAGACTTGGGCGAGCAGCGGGGAAGCACCCGAAATCGCCAAGGCCCTCGCTGGACTTCCACTGCGCCAGATGTGGACGACCTTTCCGGGGGATGTACTGGAAAGAGCCATGGGGCAGAATCTGCCCGACGACTGGCCATTGCCGACAGTCCTAACCTACAAGCAAGCTGGCGAAATCGACAAACGCCGCCGTACCGTTCTGAAGGTACTTGGCGACTTCGACTCGTTCATCGCAACACCAAAATCAATTCGTCAAGCGCTCTCCGGTGCAGACGAGCTGCGCGAATTCGTAAGACCGTATTACGCAGAGGGCTCACTGCTCTTCATCGGATTTCGCTACGGAGATCCCGACCTGGCAGCTCTACTAGACCGGGTTTTCGGTTCTTTCGAGCCCACCGAGAGCGAGCACTTCATGGCCTGTGCCGGCGTCGGTCCGGTGACAGTAGATGAACTCGCTTCCGACCACCACATCACCGTGCTCAACCTTCCAGGCAAGGGCATTGATGAGGAAGCCAATTCGGCACTTCTCGAGCTCTTGGGTGATCTCAAGGCTCAATGCGCTGAGAGTGGCCTAAGCCTCGCCAAGATGCGACCCGAGGCAGATGATCTCGAGGGTTGGATAGGCATCCTTCACGAAAATGAGTTTGATCAGGAGGCCCTCGAAATGGTTTCCGTCATCGAGACGCAAGCTCGCGATGCAGAAGACTCCGAGCGCCTTGTAGAAGTTCTGATGCTCCGTATCGAGCTGACAGGAGATAGCGAAGACCGGGCAGCGCTTCTGCGCGAGGTTGCCAGCGTCTTCGAGACCCTGGCATCAGATGCTTCTGGAGCTTTCACCGCCTATATCGCGGCTCTTGGCGAAGATCCTAGCGAGATCAGTGCACTTGATTCTGCTGAACGTCTCGCTGGTGAGGTCGATGGATGGACCGAACTCGTTGCTGATGTTGGCTCTCTAGCAGGAGAAATCGAAGACAAGAAGCTTGCTGCTGTTTATTACGCGCGCCTTGGCCGCTGGTACCACCGCAAACTAGATCACATCGACTATGGAATCGCGAGCTACCGCGAAGCACTCCGTCGCGACTCGGAACTACTCGACGCCTATGAGGGGTTGGGGGAGGCCTACCGCGTCCAGCAACGCTGGGGCGAGCTTGCTGATCTGATCGACGCGCGACTCGAACACACAGAGGATGTCGACGCGAAATTCGACCTCCATCTGGCCATCGCGGACATTTGCGAATCTCAATTGGCATCTACGCCACGGGCAATTGATGCCTACGAGAGTGCCCTTGCCCTGGACACGAATGTCGAGGATGCCTTCGTCGCCCTCGAGCGTCTCTTCCGTCAGAGTGAGCATTGGGGCAAGCTTGCCAAGGTGCTTGAGCGCAAAGCCGACTTCCTCGAGAAGTCCGGGAACAGTGCGCAGGCAACTCAGGTTCGTCGCGATATCACTTCGATGCGAGCCGATAAACTCGGCGACCTCGAAGGCTCGATTGGCAAGCACGAAACTGCTCTTCAAAACGATCCAAACGACATCGAGGCTTTGCAGGCACTCGAAGAGCTATATGACAAGCTCGGTCGCACTGAGGACTACCTCAAGGTGCTCACCACGCTTGCCGAGGTATCCCCGGATGAAGAGCGACCGGCCTTGCTGCGCCGTCTCGCCATGGAACTCGAGGAGCAAGAGGATGGACAGGAGGCCGCTATTGCCGCTCTGAGCCAGCTCCTCGACGTCGACGTCGAGGCGCAAGATGCATATCGCTCACTGGAACGATTGCATCGCGACGCCAAAGACTGGGAAGGCCTGGTCGCAATTCTTGAACGCCACGCCTTTGTTGAGAAATCGCCGAGTGAGCGAACGGCGATCAATATCAAGATCGCCGACGTGCAAGAAGCAGAGCTTGCGGATCCACATCGCGCTGTCGAGGCCTTGGAGAATGCCATCTCCGATAGCCCGGACAATGTCGATGCCATGAGCTCTCTCTCTCGAATGTACAAGCGTACCGAGGCCTGGCAGCAGGCTGCGGATATGTACGCACAACACGCAGAGCACCTCGGCAAAGCCGGCGCAGCTCAGTGGGCTCACGCCGGTCACATCGCATTCGACAACCTCCAAGACGTCGAGACCGCTCGCCAGTATCTAGAGAAGGCTCTGGAACTCAGCGCGCACAACCTCGAAGCTCTTACTTGTCTCGCCAGGCTGCACAAGAGCGAGGGTGCCTGGGAGAGTGCGGTTAACCGTCTGGTTGATGCCGCGGACGCCAGTGCCAATCGCCTGGACCGAGTCGGCATGCTGCAGCAGGCCTCAGCTCTCTGTGAGAGCAAACTAGGTGACGCCAAGCGTGGCCTCAACCTGCTGCGCCGAGTCTTGGAAGTCGACCCAGAGAATATCGAAGCTGGGTTGCAAATTGCTGAGAGTCTCGTGGCTGCCGAGCAGTGGCGTGAAGCTCTGCCGGTGCTCGAGATGATCGTGCGACGCACGGATCCAGAAGATCGCATCGAGTTGTCGGCGCGTAGCATGGAAGTTGGACGCATCTGCACTCGACTGGGAGAGCACGACAAAGCAGAGGAGCATCTCAGCAAGGCTGTTGAGCTAGACGCTCAATCCTTGGACGCCGCCTTGGCTCTTGGGGATGCACTTTTCGCAGCGGCGCTTCTCCACAAGGAGAGCGAGCGTTGGCTGCGAGTCGACAAACACTACCGCTCGATGCTGGCTCGTCACCGTTCCGGTCTCGCCGATAGCCAGGTCGTGGACCTTTGGCACAGGCTTGGTGTTACAGCTCAACATCTCGGTGAAACTGGCAAGGCCGAAGCTGCTCTGCGCCGCGCGCTGGAGCGCGATTCCGGTCATGAGTCGACTCTCCGAAGTCTGGCCGAACTCGCCGCAGGCAAAGAGGACTGGAAGACTATGGTGGCGTGCAAGCGCGACCTACTTGACTCTCTCGGCGAAGACGAGCGCTGCACGATGCTCGAGGAAATCGGCGATTTGTGCCAGCAGAAGCTTGGCGATACCGAGACCGCCCTGGGCGCCTATTTGGAAGCAAGCCATCTTAGGCCGGGCTCTCGAACTCTCTTGCACAAGGCTCTCGAGCTGCTCACGGCGCAGAAGCAGTGGCGCCAAGCCGTGGATGTACTCGATGCTCTCTCGAAGTCCGAAAAGACTCCGACTCGCCGGGCCAAGTTCCACTACACCGCAGCGGTCATTTGCCGCGATGAACTCGAAGACGTCGATCTAGCAGTGGAGTTCTTCACTCGTGCTCTCGACGACAACCCGGAGACCGACAAGGCCTTCGAAGCTATCGATTCGCTACTCTCGTCGAAAGGTGACTGGAAGGCCCTTGCGCGTACGCACAGGAAAATGCTCAAGGCCATAGGTGAGCAAAGCCCTGAAGAGTTGCAGCTTCGTCTGTGGACTCGGCTGGGAGACATCTGCTCCGAGCACTTGGGCGATACCGAGACAGCTATCACGGCCCTCGAGGTTGCCACCTCTCTCGACCCAAGCGACATGAAGCGTCTTGAGCAATTGGTGAACCTCTATCTTGAAGTTGGCGACCGTCGCGAAGACGTTATCGAGGGGCTTCAAGCGTTGATCTCGGACGATCCGGATCGTGTGGAATTCTACAAGGTTCTCAGCGAGCAGTATCGGGCACAAGGCGAGATGGACAAGGCATATTGCGTTGCCCAGGCTCTGGTCTTCTTAAAGGCTGCAAACGAGGACGAAGGCACTCTCTATAGCTCGGGCAAGCCGCAGAGTTTTGTTGCTGCCAAGAGACGCCTGACTGAGGAACTCTGGCAAAAGGCCGTCATCCACAATCGTGAGGATCGGCATGTCAACGCCATCTTCTCTTCTATCATTGGGCAAGTTGCTGCCACGACGTCGCAACCGCTTAGTGCCTTCAACTTCGAAGGCAAGAGCGTTTCCGACGATGGTTCCACGATTTTCCGAGTCTTCCGCTATGCGAGCGGCGTGCTTGGGTTGTCACCAGAGCCAACGCTCTTCGTGGAGCCGGAAAGTGCTGAGGGGCTTCGTGTTGCCAACACCATCGCGGAGGGCAAGCTTCGGCCAACACTGGTCGCCGGCAAGCCGCATGCGGCAAATGGCAGCGAGTCCGAACTGGCATTCGAACTCGGCAAGCGAATGGCGTACTTCCGCCCCGAGCGCTACTTGAACTTCGCTTTGCAAACCCTGCCCAAGCTCGAAGGTGCCTTCTACGGTGCACTCGACGCTGCGGGCAAGAGTGTAGAGGGACACGGAAACGGGGCGATGTCTGCCCAGCTTCGCAAGAGCGTGCCCA
Organism: Myxococcales bacterium; assembly: GCA_024222395.1. Taxonomy (GTDB): domain Bacteria; phylum Myxococcota_A; class Polyangia; order Haliangiales; family Haliangiaceae; genus NORP324. The sequence goes on along the minus strand of JAAEPE010000003.1, from coordinate 2,169 downwards.
CCGCAGTGCTCGAGCAGGTTGGTGTGGTTGCATCGAAGATGCACATCGAACCAAGCAACGGCGTCATCTCTGGTTGGCGGTCTGCAATCGACCTCACGGCGAATCGTGTTGGTCTCATCCTGTGTAACGATCTTCAGATCGCCGCACGCTCGGTTGCGACTGAGAAATCTACCCAAAGTACGCTAAGTGCGAAGGACCGCCTCCGCGACCTATTGGCCTACTCCGTGTCCGAAGAGTACTTCGCGGTACGCAAGCACTTGGGGCTCGGCATCGACGCCCAAGCGCAGTGAACCAAATGCTAACAAGTGCGAAATACCTGGTGTTCGGGGCTGCGACGGTCTTCTCCGTCGCGGCTTGCGGCGAGGATAGTCCATATTGCGGTGACAAGAACTTGGATATGGGGGAGGAGTGCGACGACGGCAATAGCGACGACACCGACGTCTGCCTATCTACTTGCAAGGCTCGCCAACTGTCGCAGCTAACAATTACGTGGCAGTTCAACAAGGACGGGGCCGATGGTTTCACTAGCGACTCGTGCATCGACATGGGCGCAAGTACGGTGGAAGTCGAGCTATTGGGCGGGCCAGAGCCGCTCATGCTCTCGGGTCGTTGTTCATTTTACCAAGCTGTCTTCGTGGACATCCCGGCGGAGGACTATCAGCTGTGGGTGAAGGTTCTCGACTCCGAGGGGCGCATGCTAACGAGCAGCATCGTCGAGCAGGCGTTGCCATTTGATGGTGGCATCGACAGCGTTGAGGTCGTGATTCCCCACGATGCGTGGAGCGGTACTCACGATGGTACCTTCAACTTTCGATTGGCGTGGGCTGGTGGAGATTGCACTGTGGCGAATCCGGCGGTGGCCGAGCAGCGGCTCACGCTGGTTGCTGGAGGACAGACCTTCACTGGGACCACCACGGACGGGGCCACCCTCGATGGCAGCTCTGCTTCTAGCTGCGTCTCGCTAGACGATGAGTTCCCGCAAAAAGCTCTGACAGTACCTTTTGGGCCGGCAACCTTCATGGTGGAGGGTCTCAGCTCCGAGGGGGCAACCGTCTATGAGTCCGTCTACGAGACCTTTGTGGGGGCCGGGCTAAATAACCCGGAGCTGGTTTTCGACGTCGAAGCTGTGCCGCCCCCGGCATAGCACTCCGTAGCTGACATCCGCGACGTGCTGAGTGGCCAGGGTTCCGTCATTGAGCACGCCTTCGAAGAGGCTCTACGGCGTGACCCAGACCGTCCAAAGCAGTGGATCGCGCTAGCCGATGGCAACAGAACCCAGATCGAGTTACTGAGGAAAGCGGCGAAGCGCCACGGCGTCAAACTGACGATCATTCTCGACGTGATTCACGTCACCGAATACCTCTGAAAAGCGGCCAGAGTGCTGCATACCGACACCGATCCTGCCGGAGAAGAGTGGGTGGAAGAGCGCCTACTCAGGCTTTTGCATGGCAAGTGTAGCGGGGTTGCTGCTGGTATGCGACGAAGCGCCACCAAACGAGGTATCCAAACGCCAGCTCGCAAAGACATAGACAAGGCAGCGGCCTATCTCCTCAAATACAAGATGCTCGTCCAGTACCAGATCTACCTGGCCGACGGACTACCCATCGCTACCGGTGTCATCGAGGGGGCATGCCGGTATTGGGTCAAGCACCGAATGGACATCACCGGCGCTCGCTGGAGTCTGGACGGCGCCGAAGCTGTACTTCGACTCCGAGCACTACTGGCCAGCGGCGACTTTGATGCTTATTGGCAGTTTCACGAATCCCGTGAGCAATTGAGCAATCACGACATCCTCTACGAGGCCCGCGCTCAGACTTGTCTCATGATGTCCCCGAAAAGAGCCGCGCTCATTTCATTTGCAGCAGAATGCGCAAAGCTACGTGCCACGAGCTGACCTGAAGAAGAAGGTCGCAGGGGAAATTCGCAAGATCTTCTATGCTTCTACCAAGACCGAAGCCGAGGAACTATTGCAGAGTTTCATTCGGCGATATGCCAAGAGAGCCCCAGGCCTGGTCAAATGGGCCGAAACTGCAATTGCAGAGGGCTTCACCGTTTTCGCGCTGCCAGAGGCTCACCAGAAGAAAATGAGAACCAGCAATTTGCTCGAGAGGCTCAACAAAGAAATTGGGCGACGAACCCGAGTAGCAACGATGTTCCCAAACCAAGCTT
>JAAEPE010000002.1 GCA_024222395.1 Myxococcales bacterium | reverse complement strand
TCTAGCGTCCGGATGTCCCTGTCTGTGGCATACCGGCCAGGTTCGGTTTGCTGCCAGCGACGACGAGGGTTGATGCGTTCGAGGAGTCTGTTGGGGGCTCGACGCTGGAGGGCCTCTGCGAAGGGGACACAAAGAGCTGCTGCGAGGCTAGGAGTAATTGAGAGAATCGCCCACTGTAAGGCGCAAATCAGAAACACAGGTTTATTCTACCTAGCCTCCCGTTTCCTGTGATGCCCAGCATGTTCCAGTCGAGCTGGAGATATGGCGCGATGACTGGCGTGAGTCGGAAGAGTACGCGAATGGGAACTCCGAAGTTGCTATAGCGAATGTCGCGAACAGCATCTTCGAGCATCACCGCGTTGCTTCCCTCACGGTAAGCACGCTGGTGCTCTACATCGCGAAACAACATTCTCGCGAACTTCAAACCAAAGGCCACTTGTACGAAGCGCTGGAAGGCACACGCAAGCCAGGCTCATCGTATTCATCGACGATGCATCTCGCGTCCGCTGCCACGGAGAGTTCTTCATTGCGGAGAACACCGGTAGTCTTATCCAAGCACTCAGAAGCGCTTACCGACTGTCGGGGTGCTAGTGTCTGATTCCTTGACATAGATTCCCGTCGCTCGGTTCTTCGCCTTATGGACGCCTTCGGCTCATCGTTGCTCAACTCCTCCCTTGCCACAGCAAGGTCGTCGTTCGCGCCTTGTCAGAAGACGAACTCCCGTCGCGATCGAAAACCAATTCCAATGGATCAGACACTAGACGGCGTCGCCATCGGAACAATCCCTAGCTTCGAATGTCCTCTTCGGCTTACGGCGGGTCGCCGTAGCAAGAGCCCTGAAGGCACAGAAGGCCGCTCGGGCAGAAGGCGTCTTGAGACTCGCATTCTAGCGAACAAAGCGAATCGGGGTTGGCTTGCCTGCATATCGCAGAAGGAAAGAGAGTTTCGCAGCCAACCGGGGATCCGGGGGCGGGGCACCTTCGAGTGCAGTATTGGAAGGGCTCATTTGTGTTCAGGTCATTCCCAACGTTCACACACACGTCATCGTCACCACTGCAATCGTCGTGCGTTTGGCACCGAATCCCAAAAACATTGGATCTGCAATTCTCACTTGAAGCGATGCAATCGCCGCCGCAGATTAGCTCACCGAAACTCTCGCCAGCCTCGGTCTCGCAGTTCCTGGAACCAAGATCGTCGGTATCACAGGTCTCCAGGCCACTTATCACTCGATCTCCACAAGTTGAACAATTCGTGGTGTCGATGGTGCAGGCAGTAGAACAAGTCAGCGTTCCCCGCTCAAAGCCTTCGCTCTCACAGGTCTTTCCCCGCAATTCGAAACCTTCGCAGGCTTCATCTGGGTCAATTCTTCCGTTGTTGCAATTGGGGCCTCCAACAGCGGCGTCTTGGGGCCGGGGCGAACTATCCCCGCTCCCGCCCGAGCACGCGAACAAGCTAGCGACAGCGACGACTTGAAGCAGAGTGACACTTCGAGGCATGCGCGGAGCCTCGCGCGAGTGACGCGAAAAGGCAAAGGACTAGCAAAAAGTTCTGCTCGTCCTGGCCGGAAACGCTCCTTAGTCTCGGAGGCTAGGGCGCTCGGCGCCCAAGGGCAACCGAGGAAGGCGAGCTTTGGGCGGTGACCTGCGGCGGTCACGAACTTCGGATGGCCGGTGGCCTCGATCGAAACTCTCTTGCGATGGTGCTCGAGGTGCTTTCGTCATGCTGAGTCTTGGGTCGAATACTCGGATCTATCTCGCCAATGCCCCCACCGGAGGCTAGCAAGCGTAACCGTGCGGACTAGGCGCGGTATGGTCTCCAGGGAAGATGCCCTCTACGTGATTGGGTCGGAGATCGCCGCGT
>JAAEPE010000001.1 GCA_024222395.1 Myxococcales bacterium | reverse complement strand
TCAAAGACAATACGCCGCCGAAGGCATCGACCTGGACATCGACATCATCAGTGTCCCCGAGTTCCTTGCAACGATGATCCAGGCCCTACCAAAGGCTAGGCGAAAAGAGCCGGTCTACTACCACGACCCCTGCCACCTTGCTCGCTACAGCGGCATCATAGAAGAGCCTCGCCTGGTTCTCTCGCGCATAGCCGAACTTCGAGACTTCGACTGGTCGCACGCCGACTCCGAATGCTGTGGGGGCGCAGGATTGCTTCCCAAGACAGATCCGGATACCGCAGACAGCATGGCGCGAAGAAGAATGCGCGAAGTAGCACACCGTGGTGGTGGCACTATCGTGACAGCGTGCGCAACCTGCACCTACATGCTGCGTAGCAATGTTCCCCCGGGTGTGAAGGTCCGCGACCTAGCTGCCTTCGTCGCCGACGCTATCGAGGCAGGCTAACTCGGTCATAGGCTGAGAGCGCGAACATGCAGGAGCACACGCAAGCTGTGTCTGAGAAACCGTCCAGAGTCGCACCGCACGGCCCCGAGAGAGATGTGGCAGTACGGCGCGTGCTCATCATCGAGCTATTTCTAAATCTACTGGTCGCAGCGGCCAAGGGGGGATACGGGCTAATGACCGGCTCGCTCACCATCACCGCCGATGCCATGCACTCGGTAGTGGACGCGGGCGCAAATATTCTCGGCATCTTCGTACTCAAGCAAAGCAGTGAGTCTCCCGACTCCAAACACCCCTATGGCCATCACAAATTCGAGGTGCTGGGTGCAGTGGGGTTGGGGCTGGCCATCGGCACGGTTGGCGTCAATCTCGGTTTGGAATCGGTGCGAGACATACTCGCCGGTGGAGAGCCACCAGAGACAGAGCTACTGGGTGTCGTAGTCATCGTTGGAACGCTCCTCGTCAATATCTTCGTTGCGACCTACGAGGCTCGAAAAGCTAGAGAACTCGAGAGCAAGTACTTGGAAGCGGACGCGGCCCACACCGCGAGTGATGTCCTGGTCACCCTCGCGGTCTTGGTGAGCTATGGCGCCAGTCATATTGGCATTGACTGGGCTGACGGCGTCGGAGCGCTTCTAGTCACGATCGTAATCCTCCGTGTTGCATGGGGTGTCATCAGCAGTAACCTGAGCGTGCTTGTCGACGTTGTTCAAGGAGACGTAGAACGAATCGAAGCTGTGACTATGGCCCAGCCCGGAGTGGAGGGCTGTCACCGTATTCGCTCTCACGGCACTCCCGACGCCATCATCGTCGACCTGCACGCCCATGCCGACGGCGACTTAAGTCTGCACGAATCTCACGTGCTAGCTCATCGTATTGAGAACGCCCTATACGAAGACGATGCGCGCATCGTCGATGTAACCGTGCATATGGAGCCGGCTGGCGATCCTATCGATCACCTTTAAAAGAGTTCCGCCGGCTCTCCGATGCGTAGGAGTACGCTTCGAATGGGGGTGGGATTCGACGGTGTGGAGCGCTGTAGTTCTTGCCCGTGCAAGGGCGAGCCTGACACGAAGACTACCAACCCCTGCTCCGTGGCTCTCCACCACGGCGATGTCATGGCGGGAGTAGTTCCGGGGAACCGTAGTATTGGTTCCGAGATCTACGCAGGTGCTGGTAGCCTCGGCACCAAGCTCGCCCAACGTTCGTTCTAGAAGCACAGTGCTCAAATCTGCCAAGCCCCACCCCCACTCGAAGCGTATTCCGATGCATAGGCCATGCAATCGGAAGCTATCTTAGTGCGACGGCCAAAACTTCACCCGGAGTCGCAGCCATGGTTCCAAAGTGCCATTGGCATGTCACATGCGATCCGAACTTGTTCGTCGATTTCGTGAAGCTCTGCCCCCGCAGCTACCAGCTCTCCTATCGCTTGTGGCTCGGATCCACTGGCGGGTATGGGGATACCTTTCAAATACGCTGTCTTCATTCGCGTGTAACCACCGCGAAGCGGCATTCCCTGTGAACGAAGCCACAGCCCCACCATACGCGAACACAAGATTCCGCACAGCGTCTCGTGTGACAGCCCCGCATCGGGATGCAGGCGTATGGCATACGCCGAATCCAGCACCATGGCTGCCTCTCGATCGACTAGGGCACGTCCCCCGCGGGTGATATCGGGCACAACCACCTTCGGCTCGGAAGCGCGCAAGAAGGCGAGGTTCTGAGGCCGACCAAAGCAATAGAATCCGGCCCCCGCGAAGCGGCCCCGTTCGCGCGCCTCCAGATGTTCTCGGTGTTCCAGGAGGTAACAGTGGGCTTTGGGATAGCGATCCCGCATGACCTCCGGGGCAATGAGCAAACCTTCACTGTCATAGGGCAAGAGAAGACGAGGCCACTCGGGAACGCCCCCGAGTGGCGAGACGTCTCTTCCTCGCAGCACCGAATGCAAGAGCTCGCTCTCGATCTCGCGTGCAGGTGACTCAATCACAAAAACGGAGTCAGCATTCGTCCCCGTACCTTTGGCGATGTGGGCCAACTCGCCAAGCGGTCGACCTCTCTTCCGCAAGTGCTGCACGATCTCTCGGCTGGCCCCTACAGCGAGATCCCAAGGCTCTCGCCCCTGCAAGTCTTCGCGCATTACCTGCCCGAGTTCCCAAGCACCCTCGGCAAGCCTCGCAACTTGAACCTCTTCGCAGATCTGAGCACCCGCGAAGCAAAGAGAAGTGTAGACCGTCGCATCAGAGAAAACCTGATGGTCGCCAAAGTCCACAAGCGCAGAAAGCGCACCTCGCGATGCCAGAGTTTCGCGAAGAGGCCCAGCCCACTTGGCGGTCCACCATCGCGATGGCACAACCATTCCGAGTATCCCGCCAGAGCTGAGCCACTCGATGCCCTGCTCCAAGAACGCAGCATAGAGATCCCATTCACCGTAGCTTGTGGCCGAATAGCGTCCTCGGAGACGGGTACGCAGCACCTCATCGACCCGCCCAAGAGCGATAGATCGGAGGTAGGGAGGATTTCCCAATACGATGTCGATGCTGCCGTCCGCCACAAGCTCGGAGAAGAGCGCCTCGGTACAGTGCACAGTTGCTTGCCCCTCGAGGTTCTCGCTAGCGACAGCAGCGTAGGTTGCATCTCGCTCGATTGCGATGAGGCAGTGTTTGCGAATTTCTCTGGCGCACGTTGAATGCCCAAGTTCTTGCCCGCGCCGAACCAGCTCGCGTGTCGTCTCGACCAGGAAACGACCGTCGCCTGCGGCCGGGTCCAGAATGCGAAGCAAGGGGTAGCCATCTTCATGCCATTTCACATCGCCGCGGGCCATACGCAGATCGACAGCGTGCCTCACAACGAAGGAGACCAATCGCTGCGGCGTGAAGAAGGCCCCCTGAGCCCGGCGCGTGGAGTGGGGCTGTGCGGCGTCTGGCCCGAGTTCGCGGCCGTCTCTCGCGAGTCCGCGACTTAGTGCGTTGAGGCCGGGCATCGAGAGTGACACGCCCCCAGGCTAGCGTATACTTACCGCCACATGGCCTCTCCCCGAACCCTCTTGGTCGTCAACCCCCGATCCCAAAATGGCACATTGGGCAAACGTTGGCCCCAGCTTAGCCAGCGCGTCAGACGCCACCTGGGCTCGTTCGAAGAGGCATTCACTGAGGGGCCAGAAGATGCGACCCGCATCGCCACGGAAGCTCTGAAGGACGGCGTTGACGTCGTCGTTGCCATCGGTGGCGACGGCACCATCAATGAAGTGGCCAATGGCTTCTTCGAGAATGGTGAGCCAGTAGCCCCAAACGCCTCGATGGGGATTTTGCCCATTGGCACCGGAGGCGACTTCCGCAAGACCATCGGCCTTCCCAAAGACCTGGACAAGGCTGCGGAGATCTTGAGTCGCTTTCAGAGCAAGCGCATCGACCTTGGCAAGCTTGCGTACACAACGCGGGACGGCGCCAAGGAGCAGCGCATCTTTGTGAACATCGCCTCGTTTGGCATGTCGGGGAAAATCGACGAGGAGGTCAACAGCTCTTCAAAGCGCTTGGGCGGCAAGCTCACTTTCATGCTCGCAACCGCCAAGGTCGGTATGCGCTTCAAAGGCAAGAGAGTGCGGATTGTCTTCGACGGGGACGAGGACACCAGCCTTGACACCACAATCAGTACCATCGCCGTCGCCAATGGACAGTTTTTTGGTGGCGGCATGCAAGTGGCGCCAAACGCTGCGATTGATGACGGTCGCTTCGACGTCGTCTCCATTGGCAACATGGGCACCTTCGAATCGATCTGGAAGGGGCGCCATCTGTATTCGGGGACCCACCTCAACCTCGACAACGTGAGCGAGCGCAGGGCTACGAGTGTCTATGCCGAGTCCGCAGATGGGCAAGAAGTCGTGCTCGACGTAGACGGGGAAACCCCCGGCGTCTTGCCTGCGACCTTCACCGTGATGCCAGAGGCACTCTCTCTGATTGCCCCCTAAGAGGTATTCCATGACGAAGAAGAAGCAAACGAAGTCTCCCGCCCAGAAGCTGAAGAAGCCGGCGGCAGAGAAGCCGAGCCCCGAAGAGCGGAAGGCGCATTGGCAGCGCATCGGGCTCTCGCTCCTAAGTGGATGCCTGTGGTTTCTAGCCTGCGCCGATTTCGATATTTGGCCCTTTGCGTACTTCGCCATGGTTCCGGTCTTCTTTGCGTTTGAGAATGCGCCAACCCGCCGCAAAGCACTGTTCTACGGATGGCTTGCAGGCCTCGTTGCCAACGCTGGCGGTTTCTACTGGATAACGATGCTGCTCGAGCGATTTGGTCACCTGCCCATGCCGGTTGCAATCCTAGGCCTCCTGCTACTGGCCGCCTATCAGGCGGTCGCCTTCTGGCTCTTCTTCATGCTTCTCAGAGTGATTCGAAGGCGTTCAAAGGAACTCACAGGCCAGTCACTCCCAATGGTCCTCCTTGCCCCCCTACTCATGGTGAGTTTTGAGTACCTCGTGCCCTTCCTATTTCCCTGGTACCTGGCCATCACCCAGGCCTGGGTTGTTCCCGTCATTCAGATAGCAGACCTCGCGGGCCCCCTTGGCGTGAGCGGCTTCCTCATGCTGATAAATGGCGCCATCTACGACGTTATCACCTGCAGTGGTAGGCGGAGGACTCGGAGCATCATCGCCGCCGCCGCCGCAACCGCCCTCGTCTTGGGCTACGGCTTCGTGCGCATGTCTCAAGTTGACGCGGCTCGCAATAAGGCAGTAGCTCTCCAGGTTGGCGTCGTGCAAGGCAACATTCCCTTTGACGAGAAAGGTATCAACCGCGCTGAACTCGCCGCCAAGCAGCTTCAAGACTTGCAGGCCATGTCCGCGAAGCTCGAGTCCGAGGGCGCGGATTTCTTGATGTGGACCGAGTCGTCCTATCCCTATGGCGTGCCCAGGGATTTGAAGGGCGACTTTGCCATGAACAACCGACGTCGTATCCGACGAGGATTTGAGGCGCCAATCATGCTCGGCGCACTTACCTTCGACAGGCATGATTCGGATGCGCGCCCGTTCAACAGTGCTCTCATGCTGGCCTCGGACGACCAATTCCTGGCTCGCTTTGACAAGATCTTCCTGCTGATGTTCGGTGAGTACATTCCTCTGCTTGAGACCTTCCCTGCGCTCGAAGACATCCTGCCTAGGAACGCGTCCCACTTCTCCCGCGGCAAAGAAATCGTCACCTTCCCGCTAGAGCACGATGGTGAGAGCTACAGGCTTGGCCCGATGATTTGCTACGAAGACATCCTCACCGACTTCGGGCGCAAGCTCGCTGCCAATAAGCCACACCTCCTTGTGAACATCACCAACGACTCATGGTTCGGTGATACCTCCGAGCCGTGGGAGCATCTAGCTCTCTCGGTCTACCGCGCGGTAGAGATGCGCACTGACCTCGTGCGAGCCGTCAACACCGGCGTTTCTGCCTTCGTCGACGCCAACGGCCGGGTTTACGCCAAGACCTATGCAGTCGATCCCAAGATCACGCCGAAGCCTGTCGACGGCCTTCTCGCCGAGGTCAAGCTCATGGAAGGCGGCCACACCTTCTTCGCCCGCTTCGGTGACATTTTTGCCTACCTATGCATTCTCGCTACACTCTTCTTCTGGCAGGGCTGGCCGCGTCTCCAGGCCCGCAAACCTGAGAGCGAGAAAACCGAGCAGCAGGGCTAGCCAGCCCGTAAGCCCCACGCCTGCGAGCGCGCTCCAGAGGATAATCGCCCCAGCCAAGTGGCGTTCTGGAAAGCGAATGGCCTGCTCGGGCAAGACCACCGCGCGGTAGAGTTCGTAGAGTGGTGTGTAGCTGCCTAGTGCCAACACCACAAAGACGAGAGAAGCGAGCAGGAGCCATCGCTGTCTCGACAAGAACGAAAATGCGAGAGCTGGTGCACCAAGAAAAACACTGAGAGACCAGCTCGGCCCCATGGAGGCATCACCGCTAGCATTGGCATAGGCCCGCGCAAGATGTAACTCCGGTGAGGTCGCATCGCCAAGCATCTGCGGCCAAACCCACTCGAGCATTCGCCATGACTATCGCTCCGGCGACGAAAGAGCCCACCGCCCCTGCTCCGAGGCGATTGGAAAGGGCTTTGGTGCCGAGCCCCAAGAGCCCGATATGGAGAATGATAACGAGGTCTGCGCCGACTGAGCCTGGCGCCAGAGCAGCCAGCCACGCCAGTGGATAGAGCGCGCCGTGCATAGGGTTGGCGGCAAAGGGCACTCACATGCCGACCGCATCCCACCATTCGGGGAAACGCCCAGACCTTAGCGATTCACCGAGACACTGGCGAGCCGGGACAACCACGCTCAGATGGTCACGCAGGTAGAAGGTAGCCCCACCAAAGAGGTTGCGCGCGTAGAGCAGCACAGCCAAGACGCCGAGAAGTGGCGTGGGCTACGATCGGGTGAGGGACCTCATTGCCCCACACTCTACACGCAAAAAAAAGGCCGCCGGAGCAAAGCTCCGACGGCGAATCCAATCAGGGGTGTCGTTCTAGTTTGGGGAAGCCATGCGAGCGCCAGCGAATGGGTTGGCGTTATCTGCAAGGTCGCCCATTGTTCCGTCGTACTCCATTGCGCCGCTCCAGTTGCCCTTAGTCATGCTGTCGGCTTTGCCGTCGCCGCTTGGGTCTTTAACAGTAGCGATTCCGTCGATGAGCATGTTGACAGGAGCGTGCTCGTCAATCTCGCGAAGTTCTTCCATCACGATGCTGGCGACTGCTTCGATGGCAATCTCGCAGGCACCTTCGTAGAAGCTCTCTCCGAAGATACCAACGTTTTCTTCAAGGGAGACGCCAACACCTTCACAGTCAATCTTGTTGGCGAGAAGCTCTTGGAGGCTGCTAGCAGAGGAATCGATGCGTGGGATGATGACTTCTTCAAGAGCAAGGGCAAGGAATCCGCCGTAGTGGACAGGAACCGTGTGCTGAGCGAAGTCGACCTTACCGGTGGCGCTATCGTATCCAACCGTGATGTTCTCGATGGTCTCTTCGTCGACGCCGAGCTCATCCATAGTGAAGATGAAAGTCTCACCATCGAGCTGGAAGCTGAATGCTTGGGTCGTGTGGATAGCGACCATGTTGTTGGCTTCGATGCTATCACCTTTGATGTCCATCGTGGAGACGATGCCGAACTGGCGAGAGACTTGGCCGAAGGCGTTTCCGAGCTCGAGCAGGTCGTCGACGACACCAGGAGCGTTGTCGATGATGACGTCGTTTACCATGCCGTCGATGGCTGGGCGAAGAGCGTTGACTGCGGTGGCAACAAAGCTGGTCTGTCCTTCGAGAAGCTCGTCAAGGATGTAGGTCGCTGGGTCGTTTGGACCATCGGTGAGGTCGGCAAATGTGTTGGCGACAGAACCGACGCTTCCGGGGAGACCGTTGATGATGTCAAAGTCACTGTCGAGCTCGTACTTGCCGCGAATGTCCATCTCGAGAGGAGTGGCGCCTTCGGTGACTGAAACCGTCCACTCAACAGAAGCTGCGTAGTCGGCTGAGGCTTTGACGCGAATAACCGTCTCTTGCTCGCCAGCATAGAGGGTAAGGCTAGCTTCGCCTTGTGCGTTCGTAGCACCGTAGTCTCTGTCGATGGTGGTGCCGCGTGCTTCACCAAGAATCTCGAAGCTCACTTCGCCGGTGAGGGCGTTGCCTTGGCCATCCGTGTATTGGACTGCGAGGTTGCGCTGGTAGCCTGGCTCTAGGAAGAGTTGGGCGTCGCCTTGAATTGTGAGGTAGGCGCCTTCGGTGTCGCCAACCGAAGCGTCGCTGCCGCATGCTGCGGCGCCGATGGCTAGGGCTAGGGCGAAGAGGATTGTTGAGTTCTTGGTGTTCTTCTGGGTGGTCATGGAGTTGGATTCCTTCATCAGCCGATTGGATAGCGCTGACTTGCCATCCCTCGATGCAGCAGTTGTGCCAAATACTCGGAATTGCCAAATCCGCTTGCGTTCGCGCACTTGCGCGCAGGCCAATTCACTCGGTCGATCCGCTATGGCAACTGGACTTTCCGGTTTGTCCACGACCCTTGGCCCCAAACACTTGCAATTCCCAGCACTTAGAGACAACATCGAGTATAGGAGCCCGGCACCCACATCAGTCCCCATGGGAATCCCGAGTCCTGGGAGATCCCAGGGCCGACGAGCACCAGGTAACCATCTCAGCCCCCGGTACTCGGGGCAAGACGAATGCCGAGAGAAGGTCTATGGGCCGTGAGGCCGAAACGCATCCACGAGATGCACCAGCTCTGCGCCGGTCTGAGCCACCACGTCGAAGCGACTCGTTACGAATATCGGTCGCTCGATACTAATATAGGCCTGCGCGACCCGGGCCACCTGCTTCTGCTTGCGGGGCCCAATGGCATCTAGCGCATCACCGTGCTCATCGTCAGCCCGGCTTCGGACCTCGACAAAGACGAGCTCGTCTCCATCGCGGGCGACAATGTCCAGCTCCCCCTGCTCGCAAACGAAGTTCGTGTGAACAATTGAGAAGCCCTTGGAACGCAGCAAGGCCACGGCTGCCTCTTCAGCAGCGTGGCCTCGTGCTTTCCGCCCACCTGAGATCGGAGCTACTCTTCGGTCTTAGCCGGCGTTGCTGCTGGTGCAACCTTCTTGGCCTTCTTCTTGGCCTTCTTGCGAGCCTTGCCCTTGAGCTCAGGCTTGCCTGCTCCTGCTCCTGCTCCTGCTCCTGCTCCTGCTCCTGCTCCTGCTCCTGCTCCTGTCTCTGGCGTTGTAGCGGCCTTGCGGTGCGCACCACGCTTCTTGTTGCGCCCCTTCTTCTCGTCGGTGGACGACTTGTCGTAGGCGCGCTCTTTGATGCGGGCAGCTTTGCCGGTGAGCTCGCGTAGGTAGTAGAGGCGAGCTTGGCGGACCTTGCCACGAGCTAGAACTTCGATGGAATCGATGTTCGGTGAGTTGTCTGCGAAGACACGCTCAACACCGACGGTGTAGGAAATCTTGCGAACCGTGAAGGTCGATCGATTGCCAGCCGAGGAGCGTCCGATACAGACTCCCTCAAAAGCCTGGAGGCGGTGCTTGTCCCCCTCGCGAATCTTCACTTGGACACGGATAGTGTCACCGGCGCGAAATTCTGGGAGCGGCTCAGACCGCTTGAACTGGTTTTCGATGGATTGGATTAGTGGTACCGAGTTGGACATCGTCTTGCCTTTGGAGAGAAGAAGCGATTTCTGCCAGAAAGCACCGGTGGTCGTCAAGGTTTAGCGTGCAGTCGAGTGGGATCATTGGCCGAATAGTCGGTCCAGAATCGACGAAGCGGCGCTTCGAACACTCAAGTGGTTGAAATCTCCTGTTCCCCTGATTGGGGCCAACTGCTGATCTGCACCTGCCAAGATGCCGGAATGCAATCCCCAGCCGGTGCCTAGGACGAGCACTAGGGGCCTGGAGCCGTCGGCGACACGCTGGGCTACGAGTTCACTGTAGCCGACGTGCAGGCCGCCCGGGGCTGCCTGAGCGGACGTAGTGACAACCCACGGTTCCGCCTTCGTCCGGCGCCGGATGGTCTCTATCGCTGAGGATATCGACTCGGACACGGCGACCGTGCTCAGAGCCTGCCCTCGATCATCCGAACCAGCCTGGGCGATCTCGCGCTGCCAAATCTCGATGATGCGAGCAATTTTCTCGCGCTGCAGACGTACTGGAGACACGGGGAAGTAGCCGGCGACTCCATAGGTCGCGCAGCTACGTGCAATGTCGTGAATATCGAAATTCGTCACGGAGGTCGTGACGGTCTCGCCATTTCGATCGAGCACAGGATGGTGCGCAAGTAGGACGTAGGTGCGCGCCGCTAGAGCCTGAGTGAGCACAGTGTCTTGGCGAATCAACTCAGGCCTGTGCATTGCTGTCCTCGACAGGGATTGTTCTCGGCGCCACGCATCTATTTTGGCGTGATTGCCAGACAGCAGAGTTGCAGGAACCGCTTGCCCGCGAAACTCAGCAGGGCGGGTGTACTGCGGGTGTTCGAGCAGCCCACCAGAGAAACTCTCATCATCGGCAGAATCGGCATGACCCAGTACTCCCGGAACAAAACGGGCCACGGCGTCGATGATGACCATCGCTCCAAGCTCGCCGCCAGTGAGTACGTAGTCACCGATACTGAGACTCTCGTCGATACCCATGTCTACGACTCGCTCGTCGACCCCCTCGTAGCGGCCGCAGACCACGACGATGTGATCCATCTTTGCCAAAGCCACGGCGCGAGAGTGAGTAAGTGTTTTGCCAACTGGCGATAGGAGAACGCGATGTGGGGAGGAACTCTTCCCTGCAGTTTCTATGGCGGCCACGAGAGAATCGCACTTCATCACCATGCCGGGGCCTCCGCCATAGGGGGAATCATCGACACTGCGGTGCTTATCCGTTGCGAAGTCTCGCGGATTGACGAAGTCGATCTCGACGAGCCCAGCTGCACGCGCCTTGCCCAGAACGGATGTGGACAGCACCTGTTCGAACATTCCCGCAAACAGCGTGACGACAGTGAAGCGCATGGACTACGACTTGGAAGGCAGAAACGAGCGACTACTCGCGCTCCCACTCTGGTAGTTCTTCGGGCGGAGTCACGATGGCACTCTTGCCCTTGAGATCGAATGACTGAATGAAGACATCGACTAGCGGTAGGTAGCGCTCGATATCACCCTGATGAATGACGAGCCTGTCTTGGGTGCCAGCCACAACCTCGACGACCTTGCCCCAGGGGCTTCCGTCGGGCAGCGATAGCTCGCACCCCAGAAAATCACTGAGAAGAAGCTCGTCGTCTTCTAGTTCGAGCTCATTGCGGAGAACACTGACGGGCTTGCCAACGAGGAGCTGTGCCGCATCTCGATCGTCGAGACCTTTTAGGCAGACAAGCGCAGCGCCCTTCACGATACGAGTTTTCGCTATCTCGTAGCCCCGCTCCCCCACGAAGATCGCCGCAACAACATCGATTGCCGTAGATTCGGGGTTGTGCAGATGCACGCGAAGCTCACCGCGCACCCCATGGGGGCGCGCGACGATTCCGATTTCGACTTGGCCTTCGCTGGCCATGTCAGTCCTATTCGAGAATTTCGACCAGGGTTCGTTTGCCTGGTCTTGGAGTTGCGACATTGACGAGGCTCCGAATAGCTTGAGCCGTCTTGCCGCCGCGCCCGATGATCTTTCCGAGATCATCATCGCCGACTTCGATTTCATAGATGTTGGCCTCGCGCTCTTCGACAAGCGTGACCTCGACGACGTCCTGATCCGAGACGATCTTAGTAGTGACGAAGCGCAGAAGCCCTTCGATATCCGCCTTTCCTTGGTTCTCCATGGGAAGACCTAGGAGGCTGGGGTAGCAGGAACGCTCTTCTTTGCGCTCTTGGCCAGGCGATGCATGGTTGCCGACGGCTGAGCACCAACGCTGGTCCAGTAGTCGTAACGCTCAAGGTTGAGCTCAAGCGCCTTGTTGGCGGGGTTGTAGTGTCCGAGCTGCTCGATGAAACGACCATCGCGGGGATCGCGAGAGTTGGTTGCAACGATGCGGTAGAAAGGACGCTTTTTTGAGCCGCCACGGGCCATTCGGATAGCAACTGCCATTGGATTGTTCTCTTTTTTCTCGATATCTCTAGCCCGACGATCACTCAAAGGTGTGAAATCTCGAGGTTCGAGTGGTTAGGACGCGGCAATCTACTCGGGGGCCTGTTGGGTGTCAAGCCTCGTATGTAGGGCGCTTGCCTGAAGGCAAGTACCCAGGGAGCAATCGGGGTTTACGCGAAGCGAAAGCAGTGGGGAGCCCCCCCTGCAAGCGCCATTCGCCGGCCTAGCTTTGCAGTGCTATATGCATGGCATGCGTCACGTGGCCCAGCAGGCGATTGCCGTTTTTGTCTCAGCGAGCCTATGGGGAGCGTGCTCTTCAAGCTCGACAAGCGGCACGTCTTCCAAACCGACGCCGACACAGCCAACGCCCAAGGCCAGCCCAGACCTCACCATCTTTCTCACGGCAGAAATGAAGGGGAGCACCGAACCATGTGGCTGTACCTCAGACCCTCTCGGTGATTTGGCGCGCACTAGCGAACTCATCAAGCGGGCTCGTGCCGCGGGGCCAGTCTTGGTATTAGACGGCGGCTCGACCTTATATACGCAGGTCCATCTCACCGATAATACAAGGGCACAAGAAGTTCTGAAGTCTCAACTCATCGAGACGGCATTTCGAGACGACTTGCTGGTGAGTGCCATGGGTCTTGGGCCCTATGACTTTGGGCAGGGCGCGGACAAGGTCTCGCCCCCAAGACACGCGGTCAATCTGGCAGAGGGCTCAGGCGTAGCACTACAGGCGCCGGAGATCATCGATGCGGGTGGCATGAAGGTAGGCGTCTTCGGCGTCCTATCCCCGGATGCACTGTCCTCCTTCAATATTTCCGCAACCGATCCAGCCGAGGCAGCCACCAAGGCCATCACCGACCTGAAAGCCCGCGGCGCACAGGTGACTATCGCCCTTGCCCACATGGGCAAGGATGAAGCTCGCGACCTCGCGAAGACAGTCGAGGGTATGGACTTTGTCCTGATTTCCCAGAATCTCCCGAAGCCGAATAGAGTTCGCTCCGAGCCTATGCGGGTGCGAGATACCTGGCTCTTCATGCCTGCAAACCGAGGCCAGGTCATAAGCCGTCTCAGACTGAACCGCCGAACCAATGGTGCGTTTGCCGATGCGCTGGGCGAAGTTCGGGCGGCTGAAGACGCGGAGCGACTTGTAGTTGAGCTGAGTGACCTCAAAGCGAGTATCGAGAAGTGGAGCAATGAGCCCGGTGCCGACGCGGCATTCATCGCAAAGAAGAGGGCCGAGGCCGTGACCACGGCTCAGGAGATCGCGGAGCTAAGAAAATCGCCTCTGCGGCCACCTAGCGATGGCAACTACTTCACGCTGGCCCAACTCAAGATCCACAAGGGGCTCGATTGCCAAACAAATCTTGTCGAGGCCAAGCGTGCCTACGACCGGGAATCAGGCCTCGCCAATGTGAAGGCTGCAGTAGGCAAGAAGCCCGTGGCGGTGCCCAAGGGTGAGGCCTCCTACGTTGGATCCGAGATTTGCGAGATGTGTCACGAGGAGGCCTTCGAATTTTGGCAGGGCACCATGCACGCAAAAGCCTGGGAGACTCTTGAGGGGCTCGGAAAGGAATTCGATTTCGATTGCATTGGCTGCCACGTCACCGGATTTGAGAAGCCTGGCGGTTCGAACATCGCCTTCAACGATACCTTGCGGGACGTGCAGTGCGAGCAGTGTCATGGGCCAGGAAGTGCTCATTCCGACTCGAAAAAGGGAGACAAGAGGGCAATGATGGCGCGCAGCCCCGAGGCATCGGTTTGTGCTCAATGCCATACCAAAAAGCACAGCGATACTTTCGAGTACAAGGCGTACTTGCGCGACATCACCGGCCCTGGCCACGGAGCCGACTTCAGAACCGAGCTTGGCGAAGGAGCGACCGGCGAGAGCTTGCGAGCTGAGGCTCGTGAAAAGGCCAGTGTCTCAATTGGCCAGAACTGCCCGAAGTAGAACAATGCGACAGTTCTACTGGATATTGGGAGTTTGTCTGATCTCGGCACTCTCGTGCGGTGGCAAAGCCCCGATATCGAAGACGCCAGGCAGCAGCGCCACAGGCAAGGCCTCATGGTATGGAGGCAAGTATCACGGTCGCAAGACCGCATCGGGGGAGCGCTTCGACAAGCGCGCACTCACGGCAGCGCATCGCACCCTGCCCTTTGGCACTAAGGTACGCGTAACCAACTTGAGCAACCAGAAATCGGTGGTCGTTCGCATTACCGACCGCGGGCCATTTGGGCGTCGCGAACGCATTGTCGACCTCTCCGAGGCAGCTGCAGAGATGATTGGAATGAAGCGGGCCGGCGTAGTCCGCATTCGTCTTGAGGTCTTGAGCGGCCCTTCCTAGCTGTTGGGGCGTGGTGTATTTTACACCACTCTCCTGGTGACGTAGGGTGCCCGATATGCGAAGCGGTCGTGTTGTACTCTGGTCTCTGCTCTTCTTGTTCTGTGGCTGCAAGTTCGAGGGCTCATGCGGTAATAACGACAACCTTCTCAACACCAGGAAAGGTGAGAAGGTGCTCGGCGAATGGCTCGAGAAACAGTCACTTCTGGCCGAGAGCATCACATGCCCAAGCGGCATCGAAATGAAGGCGGGCACGAACTTCATTTGCAAAGCGCTAATCGCCGAATCGAAGGGGTTGGAGATCGAACTTCGCGTCCACCAGACCTCCGATACTGGCGACATCCGGATGGAACACGCCAGTGACGTGCAGACAGCTGAGCGAGTCGAGCGAGGCTTGGCAGGACGGATCTTGGATGAGACCGGCAAGAAGGTTGGGGTCGATTGCGGCGCGCGCCTCAGATTCGCTGTTCCCGGCACCAAGTTTCGCTGCAGTATTATCGAAGAAAGACTCGGAGCGAATCGCTCAGAGGTGGCCCCTGAGTCCTACGAGATGGAGATAACCATCAAAGACACAAGGGGCGACTGGCAGGCCCGACGACTATAAGTATAAGCTACTACCGCTCTGCATCGCCTATGAGTGCCATCATTCAACTTCAGAACCTTTCTAAGAGCTACGGTTCCATACACGCACTCAAGGGGCTCACGGCCGAGATTTCCGGCAATGTCATCGGCCTGCTCGGCCCAAACGGTGCAGGCAAGTCGACGATGCTCAAATGCCTGCTTGGCCTCACTCCCCACGACGGCGACGCCAAGGTCCTGGGGCTCAGCACGAAGAGCGAGTCGTTCAGGATACGAGACAGGGTTGGCTACATGCCGGAGATGGACTCGTATCTATCCGGGCTAACGGCAGTCGAGCTCTGCTGCTTCGCGGCCGAGCTCAGTGGCCTCCCCCGCGACGAGGCAATGCAGCGAGCTCACGCAGCGCTCTACTACGCTGGGCTAGAGGACAAGCGCTACCTCAAAGTTGAGGGCTACTCGACCGGTCTAAAGCAGCGCGTGAAACTCGCCCAAGCACTGGTGCACGACCCAGAGCTTCTGTTTCTCGATGAGCCCACCAACGGCTTGGACCCGCGAAGTCGCGACGAGATGCTCGATCTCATCATGGATCTACCGAAGAAACGCGGCTGTTCGATCATCATCTCAACGCACCTTCTGCCCGACGTCGATCGCATTTGTGACCAGGTCATCATCATGCAACAGGGCATGCTCAAGTTCACAGGAACCATAGAGGAGCTGCGCAGTTCCGGTAGCGGGGTCAACGAGTGCACCTATGAGATCGAGATGCGCGATCCCACCGATGAATTTGCCAAGGTCCTGCAAAAAGCGGGGTGCGAAGTCGAAGATCGTCCAGGCCAGCGACTCATCGTAACGGTTCCAAGCGGTGAAGACGCAAGCCTGGTGATGCGCCAAGCCAACACTGCGGGGGCACAACTTCGTCACCTCGAAGTTCGCAAAGAGACGTTGGAAGAGGCCTTTCTCCGAGTTGTCGGAACTGGCCTTGCGCAGGCGCCCGCAGCGCCATCAGGAGAGAGGCAGGTATGAGCGATCGCCAGGCTGCGATTCACGATCTTGGCTACCAGCGCTACATCGGCGGGCGTCGCTCGCAAGGCACACGGTGGCAGGTTATCGTTCGCAACATGCTCTCCATGTCGTGGAAGGGCTGGTGGCGCTACAAGATGCCATTGGTGGCTGCCTTTGCAACGATGGTCGGCATTGGCGTCGGTATCTACTTCTCCCGGAACTCCATGTTCGTCGACGCCTCGCCTGATGGGGGGAATCAAATCCGCACCATCGCCGACAGCCTTATTCCTCAGAGTTACACCTTCTTCAGTTGGTCCTCTCTGCTGATTTGCCTGACAATCCTTGCAAGCACAATCTCTCGCGACCTAAAGGCGGGGGCCTTTGAGTTTTACTTCTCGCGGCCCGTCCGCCCAATGGACTACGTGCTAGGAAAACTGGGTGGTGCATTCTTCCTGCTCGCCCCGATTCTCCTGGTAGCTCCATTCTTGCTCACGATCTATCGACTGGGCCTTACCGGCGATATCGACCGCACGGTGGAAACGCTCTCGTGGCTACCCCGCTCCCTTCTTGTTGGCTTCCTCGTCACCCTAGCGCAGGCAAGCGTCGCCCTTGCCTTTGGCGCCATCACCCGCAAGCCTCGCACTGCCATCGTCGGCTATGGAGCCTTCATCCTCGTCTTTGGCTTAGTCGTCTCGGCAATTTCCCATGGCACGCAGAGTCCCGAATTAGCAGCGCTCAACTTGAACTCGGCCATCACGGGGCTCTCCAGCGGCGTCTTCGAAGTCGACTTCCTCTTCGGCAGCCAAGCACCGTCGCTCACAGCTTCGCTCATCTCCATCCTGGGCTACATCACGGTATCCATCTCACTCATCATGTGGCGAGTGAGAGCAGCGCAGCGCGCCGGAATGGGAGGTGGCTAATGTCGGCTCCCGTTATCGACGCCAAATCGCTCAGCAAGTGGTACGGCCCTGTACTCGGCGTATCTGAGATAACCTGGAATGTTAGCGGTGGCGTCGTCGGTCTCCTCGGTCCAAACGGCGCAGGCAAATCCACCTTCATGAAGATGGTCGCCGGGCTCATGCGGCCGTCTCGGGGCTCGATCAAGATCTTCGGCGACGATCCATTTTCTTCGACGCGCGCACGCAGTCGTATTGCCTACTGCCCCGAGCATGAGCAAGTCTATGGCGAGCTCACGGCCATCGAATTCGTGACTGCCATGGCGCGCCTCTCCGGTGTTCCGAAGGCCAAACAAGCAGCGGAAGCCGCACTTGTCGAAATGGGCTTGGAGAAATCCATGGGGCGCAAGATTGCCGGTTTTTCGAAAGGCATGCGACAGCGCGCCAAGCTCGCAACCTGCATCGTGCACAACCCGGATCTCGTAGTGCTCGATGAGCCCCTCACCGGCATCGACCCGCTCGAGCGAAGGCGAATCGTCGAGCGCGTCAAGAAGATGGCCGAAGACGGCAAGACGGTGCTCATCTCCAGCCACGTGCTCTACGAGATCGAGGCCATCACCGAAGAGATCATGGTCATCTACCGCGGGCAGGTCTTGGCCGAGGGAAACCTGCGAGAGATCCGAGGCCTCATTGACAAACACCCACACAGAATCCGAGTGGAGTGCAATCAGCCTCGGGTACTAGCCAGGTCGATGGCAAGTGCGGAGCACGTCGTCAACATGGAGTTTTCACGCGACCACCTCGTCGTTGAAACTGAATCTCCAAACGATTGTTACGATCTGATCGCAACCACCTGCCTCGAAGAGCAGATCAAACTGCGCGCTATGAGCAGTCCCGATAACAACCTCAGCGCCCTCTTCGACACTCTTACCGGAGATCGAGCATGAGTGAGGCGAAAGTACCGGGGGGCTCAGCCTACGCGCCCACCTCGCATGGTGCGGTGATGGCCATTGCCCGGCTCACGCTGACTCGCTTCCTGCGCTCGAAGACAATCTACGTGGCCGCGTTCTTTGCCGCGATTCCCCTTTTCCCCCTCCTGGTGAGGATTAGGTACATTGAGAATCCCGCTGATGCTTGGGACGGGTTCGTCAAGCTCACGGCCTACATTCAACTCTTGGTGATGTCCCTCCTCGCAGCCCCCGCCATAGCGGAGGAAATTGAAGACAAGACCTATACCTATTTGTGGTCTCGGCCCATTCCCAGGTGGACCATACTCGCCGGAAAACTTCTGATAGGTGGCCTCGTCGGTATTGTCTTGATGGCGGCATGCCTGGCACTTGGTAGCCAAATCGCCCAAGTATCGGATCCAGGGGCGATTACTAGTGCCATCATGGCCATGGGCCTGGGCGTCGTTGCGACCGGCTGCATCGCCTCGTGTCTTGGCACCCTAATGCCAAAACACGCACTTGCCGTCTGTCTTGCCTACTTCATGGTGCTCGATCTTAGCATCGGCGCGATGCCCTTCGCAGCAGCGCGAATCTCTGTCATGCACAATGTAGTTGCGATAGCGGGCGTCGGAGCCGACCAAGATACGTTCGCAACGAGCCTCCTCTGGCTTCTCGGACTCTCCGTCTTCTGGACTAGCATCACGATCTGGCGCCTCGGTCGCAAAGAGCTTTCGACCGGCTCGTGATCTTTGCGTCCCTAGCGGAGCCCGGCTTTGGCGCGAGCCTGCCTGGCAGCGCAGGCACCGACCAACGCGCGGGTGAGCGCTTGCTGCGAGCTGAGCAATTTGGGCCACGTTGCCAGGAGTGCCAGGTCTAGAGCCTGCCTGTCCAGGGCCTCCGCCTCCGCCGCCACTTTTCCGATGGGCCGGGATGCGAGGCCTTCGAAGGCCTTCTTGACCTGCCCTCGGTTTGCCAGTCTTCGGATATCGAGCACGGGCAAAGCAGCAGCATCTCCAACCGTCCACTCCAAGGCCCCCTGCCCCATCGAAGCTCGTCCCAGAGACTCGAGAGCCAAGGCCGTGGGCATGGCATTGAGAACGGCGGAGAGCAGCATTGGATCGACGCCGGCTCTGGGCTCGAGACAGTACATTCGCTGATCGGCGACGATGGCGTCCTTGCAAAACGGCTGCACGAAGCGCTCACCGTAGGCCTTGCACAAGAAGACGTGCCCAGGCTTGGTTCGCAGAGCCCACCAGGGATTTCGGCTGCGAAGAGTTCCGCGGCTTGGTGCCTCAGTGAAACTCTCAATATACCGTTTCAGCTCTGGGTGCAAGGCGAGATCGCAATTCGCATCTACGACCAAGGCGAAGAGATCGAGTTCGTCTGAGTCGATTCGGATTAGGCCATGGCCAGCCCTACCTCGGGCGGTGAGCAAGGGCCGCAAGAACTGCGAGTCCAAATTCCATTCGCGCGCGACCTCTCTAGAAATGTAGAAGATGTCGTTTGCTCCAGAGGTTATGCCGCGGCGTATCGTTGCGAGCTCTCCCAGAGGAACCAGGGCGCGGGCAGCAATACTAGCGAAGTCGAGCCATGCCAGTGGAGCACGCAAGGTCGCGGACCATGAACGAGGCTCTGAGCGGTTTGCGAGGCGCATCTCCGCTACATCGGAGAGTTCGCCTCCGTCTCGCATATGAGCTGCGACCTCCGAGGTCGGGCGATTTAGTCTCGCAACCTCAACCTGCGTATCGCTTGGCGCTGCGTCGAAGACTGCGATGACAGCATGCACAGCCGCCTCAGCAAACCAGCGTTCCTCGGGGGCGTCCACGATGAGTCGCAGGGACGCCACCTGCTCTGCCAACCGCCAAAACTCTGCCCCGTAACCAGAATCGAAGAACGCCGACGATAGAACTAGTGCAGCAACGCCTCCCGGTGCCAGCTGTCCGAGGAGCCTAAGCACAAAGGGTGCTGCCAAGTCGCTGCGACCGACTAGCGACTCAAGCGAGTCGCGACCGAGTTCAGGCCACTCGGCCAGTACGCTCTCGACAATCGCCTCCTTTGCGCTGGCATCCAGTCGCTCCTGCCTAACGTAGGGAGGGTTGCCGACAATGATTGATACATCGGGCACTCCGAGTTTCCGTCCATCAAAGAAGTCGCCTTCGTAGAGTTTGGCACTAACGAGACCACTCTTTGCAGCCCCAATTGCATGAGGATCCACATCCACCCCGATGAGCTGTGCGGGGGGGAGCCCACGCGCGGCAGCCTCTCGAAGGAAAACTCCGTCCCCACAACTTGGGTCCAGGACCTCTGCACTCTCGCTTCGCCCGCGAAGCGCCAGGGTCAGCGCGAGATCAGCCACGGGCTGCGGCGTGAACCACTGACCGAGCTGTTGGCGGGATGGACGCTCGCTAGACACCTTCGCCCAAGAGAGTATCAAGGCTTGCCGCGTCGATGTTGCCTCCGGATATCACAACGACTGTGACGCCGCTCGCACTAAATGCCTCACTGCGCAGAGCAGCCACGGCAACGGCGGCAGAGGCTTCTGCTACCACACCACACTCGTTGTACAGGAAGCGAACTGCGTCGAGGATGGCTTCTTCACTCACCGTGACAATCGAGAGCTCGTGCTTTGCGACGATGGCATAGGTGCGCTCGCAGACAGCTCCCTCGCAGCCCTCGGCAACCGTGGAGTCCTTCTCGTATTCGCAGAGAGAGTGCCCCAGGGCAAGGGAGTCGTACATCGCGCAATTGTTGATGGGCTGGCAACCCAGGATGTCCACCCCCGCTGGGCACAGCTCATTTGCGAGCCCGGCGATGAGGCCGCCGCCGCCCACCGGCACCACAATGCGCTTCGCCTCGCGAAGTTCTTCCTGTGGCAGTGCTGCCAATTGCTCGCGAATCTCCACACCCAACGTGCCGCCATTGCCCCAAATAACGTTCTCATCATCGAACGCAGATACGAAGGTGGCACCGCGCTCTTTGGCGATGCGCCGGGCGATGCGCTCCGATTCATCGTAGTCCGCCCCCTGGACTAGGAGTTCTGCCTTAAGCCCTAGCATGCGCTGCTGCTTGTTCTCAGGAGTTCGCTCTGGAACCACCACAGTCACGGCAACCCCTGCATTGCCGCCAGCCAAGGCAAGCCCTGCCCCGTGGTTCCCTGCCGAGGCAGTCACGACCCCGACAGAGCGAGAAGCCGCCCCAAGGTGTGCAATGGCCTGAGTCGCGCCCCGCAGCTTGAAGCTGCCCGTTCGCTGCAGGCACTCAAGCTTGAGAAAAACCGCCCCACTGCCCTCGCGCTCAAGAGCCGCGCAGCGCACCAGCGGAGTTTTGCGAACGCTCACTCCGCAGCGTCCGTAGGCGAGACTTCTGCTGCAAGATCGTAGTCCGACCCATCGGTAACGGTGGCCATGACTAGGTCGCCAACCTGGCCCTCGAAGTTTGAGACGTAGACACTGCCATCAATCTCTGGAGCCTGGCCGTACCAGCGCCCCTGCATGAGGTATTCGCTCTCATCGCTGATGCCCTCGACCAGGATCTCGAGAGTCTCACCGACCTTCGCCTCGTTCTTCGATCGAGAAACCAAACGCTGCAGCTCCATGAGTTCCTCTTGGCGCTGCAGTTTGACCTCTTCAGGCACTCGGTGAGGCAGCATGGCAGCTGTCGTTCCTTCTTCTGTCGAAAAGGGAAAGGCCCCGACATGGTCGAGCTTGGCTTCTTGGATAAACTCGCAGAGCTTGGCGAAGCTCTCATCGGTCTCACCGGGGTGACCAACGATGAACGTTGAACGCAGAACGAGACCGTCGATTGTCGAGCGCAGACGGTCGAGAAGTTCGTGGGTAGTGCGAGCGCCATGACCGCGGCGCATTTTCTTGAGCATAGCGTCGTCGATGTGCTGAAGGGGCACGTCGACGTATTTGGCGACCACACTCGATTCGGCGATGACATCGATGAGCTCATCTGTGAAGGCGCTTGGATAAGTGTAGTGCAGCCGTACCCAGTGCAACCCATCGATGCCCTCGAGGGCGGCCAATAGTTGGGCGAGCGTGGGTTCGTCGGCCAGGTCCACTCCGAAGCGGGTGAGATCCTGGGCGATAAGATTGATCTCCTTGGTACCCCCTGCGCAAAGGTTCTCGACCTCTTTGACTACGGAGTCGATGGTGCGAGAGCGCTGAGGGCCCCGCAGTTTGGGGATTATGCAAAAGGCACAAGGCCTGTCACAGCCCTCGGCGATTTTGACGTACGCCGTGTGGCGGAAGCCTGTGAGAACTCGAGGCGTGTTGTGGTCGTAGAGAAAAGCGGGGGTCTCTGAGACACCGAGAACGGGCAGCCCCTTTCGGGTGCCCCCTGTATTGAGAATCTTGATGACTTCGCGGAAGTCGCCAGAACCGAGCATGTGGTCAATCTCAGGGATTTCCTTGGCCAACTCCTCTGGGTAGCGCTGGCTGAGACAACCTGTGACGACCAGCTCCTCGCACCGCCCATCGCCCTTGTGCCCGGCCATCTCTAGAATCGTCTCGATGCTCTCCTCCTTGGCTGATTCGATGAACCCGCAGGTGTTGACGACGATGACGTCGGCTTGGGCTGGATCGGCGACGATTCGATGCCCAGAAGCTCCGGCGTCGCCCAGCATGACCTCACTATCGACCCGATTCTTGGGGCAACCGAGGGACACGATATAGACCGCCTTGCTAGCACTCATCGGCGCGCAGTCTGCCCCTGAGACGTTTGCCTGTCAATCGCTCTCTGCTGCGGCCACCGGCGCGCACATAGGGAGAGTACACGTTCTTCTTTGGCGGCCGTGCAGGTGGGCATGGCGAACGAATAGCGCGAGAAGGACGATGCCAACGAAGCCAATGCCACCGCATAGATACATGGCCGAAGAGGCGCCGTAGTAGCCGGCTATGGGAGAGAAGACCCCCATGGCGACGCGCCTAGCGATGCTCTCCATCGAGAGCATTGTCGCGCGCCTAGCCGAATTGGAAATTTCCCGGTTTAGCAAGGGTTTGACTAGTGGAGAGTAGAGCCCGTTTGCAACTGCCTGCACTGCCAAGAGGCATAGGGCCCACTGGCCGGAAATCTGATTGAGCAAGACAAAGCTCAGCGCCAGCGTTCCCAGCAGGCCCCAAACCAGAGTCTTCTCTCCGAGCCGGCGCCGCAGCAAGTGGCCCTTTTGCGCCACAAAGGTGGCGACCAGATAGACTCCAGCAAAGACGAAGCCCGTTTCCGCGATGCCGAAGCCGCGGGCGTTTAGATACGGCTGGTAGAGATAGATCGTCGCGCGCAAGAGCACGAAGACCACCGCGGAAAATGCAATTGCCCACAGAAGGCGCTTGCTCCGCATGAGTTCGCGGGTGGCCTCACCCATGTGTTGCATGTACGAGCGCATCTCGACAGAGACTGAGGTTTCTTTGGCAACAACCTGAACTCGACCACCGCCGGCAGATGCTTCGTCGCGCATGGCAAATGCAATGCAGAAGGCACCGAGACCAACCACTGCGGTGGCGACGTAGGGCAAGGCTAGGTCAATCTCGCCTAGCAAACCGCCAGCCGCAAATGCCCCGGCGCTGCCGGCCTGGTGCCACGCTGAAGCCGTACCCTCGCGCCTCGCGTATTCGTGACTCCGGCCATTGGCGGCCAGGAGGTCGTAGAGATATGCGGAATCCGCGCCCGAGCACAGAGACATTGAGACAGCCGCCAGCGTCTCCGCGATTGCGAAGACCAGCAGGTTCTGGGCGAAATACGCCACTACGCCGGAGGCCACCAACGCCAGCGAACCGGCCATCATGCTCTCTCGCCTACCGATGCGATCCGCGAGCGCTCCCGTGGGCACTTCGACGATGATTACGACGACGCTGTACAGAGCGCTGAGTAACATGATCTCATCGAAGCCAAGGCCTCGCTCGGTCATGAAGCGCCAGAAGATTGGCATCCACAGATAAGACGTTGCCAATAGGCGAAAATAGTAGAAGAGCCGTAAGTCGCGAGCCACGTTCGCTACTGCCCCAGTACCAGGATTGCTTCTGCCGCCGCGATACGCCCCTCGGTATTACTTTTAACGAGTGCCGAAGCCAGATCTGCGATATCGACTTCAATCTTCATCGAGTGGAGGCTCTCTGCAGCTCCTACCCGCATGGCAGTCAACATAAGCTGCCGTTTCAGAGCCGGCACAGCGGCTTTGTCGCCGAGGGTAGCGAGAGCACCTGCCGCATCGACAACATACTTTCCTTCGCTGAGAATCTCCAGGAGCAGCGCCCGAGCAGAGTCATCACCGGCAAGTCCCAATCCGACCGCCGCGCGCATTCGGTTCTCGTCGGAAGAGCTGGCCTTCTCATAGGTCTGTCGCAATATGTCGATGCCCTTCTCGTCGCCGAGTATCGCGAGCACCGAGGCTGCTCCCAAACGATGCGTACGCACCCCTAGCATTTGATGAAGCGCCTTGCGGCCGGAGTCATCGCCCAATTGCACGAGGCGGCGGGAAGCATCCATACGGACATCGCGACGCCGGCTATCCAGCTCTCCAACCAGATAGTCCCGGCCAGAGGCATCTCCCGCCAAGGCCATTCCGTACGCGATATCGATGCGACTTAGGTCGCTAGTTTCACTCTTGAGAAGTTCTCCGAGTATCGCGAGTGCACCAACGTGCTTCTCCCTTGCCAATGCCATACCAGCGAGTCGCTTGAATCGCGGTGAGCCCTCCTCTAGCTGCCGCTCTAGCTCTGTTATGGAAAGGGCGCGCAGCTCAGCTGCTGTTGGCGGCTCCTCCGCACGCGGCTCGGGCAGGGCTACTTTGGTGGGCGCGAGCTTGGGGTTGAACTGGGCATTGGGTATTGCGATGCCGGCTTCTGCGTGACCTGCGCGTTCGTTGCTCGAAGGGGACGAAGATAGTGAATGCACCACCGCGATGGCGATGCCACCGGCCATGATGGCACCCGACGCTAGAAGCACCCGCTTGCGAATACTCGCCGAGATGCCCTGAGATTCGAGCGAGGCCGATCCAGGGGCTTCGCTCCTCGCCGGTGCTGCCGGCTCAAGAGCGTCCTTGGCCGTTTTCTCCGCGGGCGCCGCAGCCTCAGCCTCCAAGCCCCGCCCTGCCTCGACACGCTCAGCCGCCTCGCGTGCCGGCTCCTTCGGAGTTTCGACCGGAGCAACCACAATCGCTGCGGAAGCATCGTTCGCACAGGCCGTTGAGCAATAGGTCACAACTTTAGCCCCACGGATACGTGCTACGGGCGCATGTGTGGGATCGAGAGCAGAATTGCAACTAGGGCAGACGGGAGGCACGAGAAATCCGGGGTTGGTTGAGAGACTGAGAGAGCCTACGGGAAGGCGAGTACCAATTCTTCGCCATGCCGGCGAATAAGGGCATCAATGTACTTAAGAGCCCGATCGCGACGCGATAACAGGGCCGTGATCTCAGAGTCTCGGAGGTAGTAGTCGAATGGCTCGATATCGCGCTCCAGCACTTCGCGGATTTCCTCCTCCTCCAGAGTGCGGAGCCTCTCGACCAGGGAGCGTGAGAATGTGTGGCATCGCTCAAAGTACGTACGCGATTTGGGGTGGCCATCGGCTCGGTCGCCGAATGAGAGCGTGTTGTCCATGAAGTAGAGCAAGCGCTGATCTTCACTTACGCGAGCATTGCCACCAGACCAACGATCAGGATTGCTGATAATGAAATCGAATAGAACCATGTCGCTGATCTGTTGAACCAACGCCAAATCTCGCTCTGGAATCTTTGCACCGATGGCCAAATAACGCTTCCACGAGACGATTCCTTCCATCGAATCGATTTCGTAGCCATCAACCTTGCCGCGGCGAATTACTGGAATCCACCAAGACAACTCTCCTGTGACCCAGCCGCCTTTCTGAATCATTTCAGCCTGCAAGCGCGGCCGGTAGAAACGGCTCTCCGGAGTTAGTGCGCCGACGATTTTCGACATTTGAAAGCGTCGACCGATGGCCGGGGGAACCGAGCCAAGCCCGAGCAGGCGATTGATTCGGAAGGCGATCACTTCCCGACGAGGTACAGATTGCCAATTCGTCTGCCGAGGCTTGAAGGCGGCCCGCGCTCCGTTCTCGAAGTCGATGCGCAAAGAGATCGAAGAGCCACCGGTGTTGAACTTGACCTGAGCTATCGGCGAGTCCCTCAGTGGGGCGAGCAAGATGTCGTCTTCCACACCGAGGAACATCGTCGGCGTCTCGGGAATCACCTCGAGTTCTGTGTGTGGCGAGACCGGCGGCGGCAGAGGCACAGGTTCGACAACGCGTGCCGGCGCTGGCAATTCGGTGGCAGCCTGTGCCTCATGAGCAAGCCCCTCTCGAGCCAATTGCGAGCCCCATATTCCGCCCGCAACGAGGCCGGCGAAGAGAGTCCCGCCGGTGAGAAGCTCAAGGGCAATGCAGCTCCGCAATCGCACGCATTAAAAGTATCACGCAGCATTCTATGGTTTCAAAAAACAGGAGAATTGGGCCCTTGATTACACCCCGATGTAGTCATAGAAGCGCTTTGATGGCTTGCGAAAGGTCCCGCCGCAAACTCCCAACCGAGCCCAGGCCTCTGTGCACCCAGCGCACGGTTCCCGCCCTATCTACTATCAGCATGTGGGGAATCGTATTGACCTTGTAGAGTGCCGAAGCAACCCCGGTATCGCTCAAGAGTTCGACGGAGGGCGCGAGCCGGTCTGTCATCCGCCTAGCGCGCTGCGCGGCACCGGGACCTTCGGTATTGACTGAAATCACACGTACTCCCCTGTCTCCGTAGGCCGTCGCAATGCCCTCGAGCACAGGCATTGACGCCTCGCATGGGCCACACCAAGTTGCCCAGAAGTCGATCACAACGACTTGGCCACGTGTCTCGGAGATCGAAAATTCCCGCCCCAACGAGCCATTTGCCTTGATTCGCGGCGCAGAAAACTCGGGCGCCTCTTCGCCTTCGTGAACCGGTCGAAGGCTCTGGCAGTCTTCCACCGCCGCACCTCCGTTGATAAGTAGGAGTGCTCCTAGGATGGCGAAGATTGCCCAACCCGCGCGAAGGGAGCGCGTCTCTTCACTCATACGCTGGCGGCTTTCGTGGCTTCTAGAGGTCTTTGGCGGGCTTGGCCTAAGGCCAAGAGAAGCAGGGCTGCGGACCAGGTATAGCCGACGATGACGCTGGCGAAATGCACATCGACACCGGCGAGAGCGATGAGGGCGTGCACAAGCTCAACAACGACCAAGGGGGTCAGTGCCACACAAACCAGATCGAAGTCACGTGCCAGCGAGCGCCGTCGACCGGCCAAGAGGCTCAGCAGCACGCTGCCCCCAAGTAGCAGGATTATGGGCATTATAAGGAGCTCGCGCGAGCCGACCATCAGCACGGTCAAGGCTTCGCTGTAGTCGCCATCGCGAAGCATCCATCCCGCCGTTGCGAAGAGCTCCGTTTTCAGAGCAACGACCGCAAGGAGAAGAAGCAACGTAATGTCGCTGGAGGAGCACCCACGACCGGCCGGACTGTCGGATATCCGCAGTGCCAGAACGGGCGCCACTAGAGCAGCGCCGATTCGAGTGCTCCAGCGGCCTAGGACTGCACTATTTTTTCTTGCTACCGCCACGCCGTGCCGCCGATAGCTTGCGCGCCTGTGCCGAGAGGGCGCTTGGAATACTCCGTGAGCGCGCCATCGCGCCGAGGTCTTTGGCGCGCAGATGAGGCAAGAGGCGCATGGCTGTTGGCAAGGGACACTTTGGGTTATTCACCAGGGCGAGTTTGATGTGATAGAGCTTCACCCACTCTTTCTTAGTGGCGATGTATCCTATTACGTCCTCCGCCAGTGCAGTGTTACTGGCATATCCAGCAGCTTCATTATCTTTGACGCTGGGTGACTTAATCACTGCCATCGAGACCAATTTCTTTGGATCCTTGATGAGTTGGCTGCGCTGAAACTTGTTGCCCATCATGGCCAGACGGATCTTCGCAGGAATCGTCATGTCGCGAATCTGGATTTCAGCTTCCTCGACAGTGACCGTGGGTCCATCCTCAGGCTCGCCCTCCTGCTCTTCAGGAACCAAGGAGAGAAAGATGTTGTCCGCAGCCTGCTCCTCTGCGGAGTCTGGAGCCGGCTGCTCGTCGCCAGTCTGCATCACTGCGCGAGACAACTCATCCCACGCGGCAATTCCTGGAACCTTGAGCCCCTGCCTGACCGCAAGCTCGACAATGCGGTCCACCGTGGACATACGCGCATGAGGGTTGGCGTAGATGGCAGAGATGATGTCAGTACACCCGAGAATTCGCTGCTGGTTCTCTGAAATGAGCTCGACCTGCTTATCGGTGGCGTTCGCCGCGAGAGTGGCGATGGTGCTATCGGCACTACTCTGATTTAGAATCACGATGTCGACGAGTTCGGCGCGACAGTCCGCGTGAGTGACGAAGTAATCGATGACCATGGGGTCGAGAGTTGTATCGGCCAGAGCTCCCGCGAGAATGGCCTTTGGCAAACCACGAGCTGAGCCCTGAGCCGCCCCCTGGATCTTCTCATCCGTGGCGACGCAGAGTTGGTAGAGCACTGAGGTGAGGTCGACCGGATTGGCGAGGGGCGCCATGCCACGGGCAGCCATCATCTTGGCGGGGCCCGAGGAAAGAGCGCGCTGCGCCTCTGCACTTAGAGAGGAGGTGTCGAGTGGGGCGTGGTGCTTCAAGGCCTGCTACCTACTTGTTGTCCATCTTGGTGTTGCGCTCGAAGAGAATCTTGAGCCCGCGCAACGTTAGCATTGGCTCGCACGAATCGATGGAATTGCTCTGCTTAGCCATGAGCCCGGCGAGCCCACCGGTTGCGATGCACTCACAGGCAAAGCCCACCTCCGCTCGGATCTCGGCGACCATCGAGTCAACCATGCCGCAGTAGCCGTAGTAGAGCCCGCTCTGCATGCTGGCCTCCGTGTTGCGGCCAACCACGTTCTTCGGCCTCGCAATTTGCACCTTCGGCAGTTTGGAGGCGTGCTCGTAGAGCGCTTGCGAACTCACTTCTACTCCGGGTGCGATGGCGCCTCCTAGATACTCGCCCTTCGGGGTGACGACGTCCCACGTCGTTGCGGTGCCAAAATCGACGACAATGCAACCCGCGCCAACGGTCTCGTACGCTGCGACTGCATTGACAATTCGGTCGGCCCCAACCTCCCTGGGATTTTCGTAGAGAATGGGCATGCCGGTCTTGAGCCCTGGACCGACCACCATGAGCTCCAGTCCGAGGTGACGCTGGCAGAATTTGCGAAGGCCGAACAACGTCGGTGGCACGACGGAAGAGGCAATGGCCCAGGCGATTTCCGTCATCTTGAGCCCCTCAAGTTCCATCAATTGCTTTAGAATAATGGCGTATTCGTCGGCGGTGCGATGGCCGTTTGTCTCCACGCGCCACTGCGCCCTGAGCCCCTCGTCCCCGGTGTTGTCAGTGATGCCGACGTCGTACACGCCGAGAACGGTATTGGTGTTGCCAACGTCGATGACCAGGAGCAGTTTCATGGGAGCCGTCGCCTATCCTATCTCACCGGCACCTCTCAGCTCCAAGGTGACTGGATAGAAAGCACTGGCGATGACGTGTCCACGCGCTAGAGAACTGGTGCCAAACCCGGCTCTCTGCTTCGCAAACGCCGTGGTTGGTGCTTGTTTTCAGGCGCGCTCTGCTTCGCAGAACGCGGGTGGGGGAACTATAGTAACGTTGCTGACTCGTGACGAGGACATCGATTCAGACTGCTTGGGTCACGCCCATGCTAATCCTTGGCAGTGTGGCCGTGGTTCTCACCGGCGGCCTCTACACTCTAGACCACTTCGTCAGCAGCGGTGATGGCAGTCCGGTCTCTCACTATCTGAACTTCAGTCCGGAGGCCGTATCCAACTCCATCGGTGTGCTCTCCAGCATCATCGCTGCAGTCCTCGGAATTATCCTCACCGTGGTCTCGATTGTGGTTCAGCTCTCGGCAACCCGCTACACCCCCGCAGTCACCGAGATGTTCTTCCGCGACCGCACGAACATGCTCATCATGGGCCTCTACGTTGTCGGCTGCGTCATGGGATTTTGGATCGCTTTCGGAGTCAACGACGATTGGGTGCCCCGCATCTCACTCATCGCCATGCTCTCAATGGCAACGCTGGGCTTCTTGCTCATGGCACCCTACTTCGCATACGTCTTCCGTTTACTCTCGCCACACTCCATCGTCTCGCGCATCGAGGCCACGGCCCGAGCTGCTGCCGTTGGCGATGGTGGGGAGCTTCCAAAGGGAAATACCGAGCAGCGGCAACAACTGGTGCTGGCCATGAGCGAGCAGCTTTCCGACGTAGCCATCAACTCTATTCTGCAGAAGGACAAGATCATCGCGATCGCGTGCGTTGATGCCCTTCGAGACCTGAGCACAACCTACATCACCGAAAAGAAAAGACTCAATAGCGAGTGGTTCAAACTCAGTCGGAGCGTACGGCACAATCCAGACTTCGGCTCCATGGACAAAGACGCAGTGATCAGCCTGGAGAAGAACCGAACCTGGGTGGAGTTCAAGATTCTGCGTCAGTATCAGAGCATCTACACCGAAGCGCTCGCTTCCATGCGCCACCTCAACTACGTTGTCGCCATCAATACTCGTCTCATCGCCGAGAGGTGCCTCAACACGGGCAACGAGGAAGCCCTGGCTCTTGCCATCAAGTTCTTCAACACCTACCTGCGCGCGACCCTAAACAATAACGACGTACGCACGGCCTACACCATTCTCAACCAGTACCGGCTGCTCGCCGAGGCGATCTTGCGCAAAGGCCAGGGAAGTACCGCGCTCGCGATTGCCGAACATCTCAAGTACTACGCACATTTGAGCTACAATAAGAAGCTGGGCTTCGTCACCGAGACCGTCGCGTACGACGTCGGCATGATTTGCGAGATTGCCCACGATATTGGTAGCGAGGCCGAGGCCGACCTGCTCAAGCTCCTTCTGGAGGTCGATCCCACCACCTCGGAGGGAGATATCCAGGAGGCAAGCCTACGCGGCGTCCGCAAAGCGCAGCTCAAGCTCGCAACATACTACTTGGAATCTGGCTCAGAGAGCCTCGCAAAGCTCGTTTGGGAGGACATGCGCAACGAGAACGTCGACCGGATGCGGTCGATTCGGGACGAATTGCTCTCCATTGAATCCAGAGAATTCTGGGAGGTATCGGACCGCGGCGGCAACTTTGACTACCTGGATCCCGCGCGAAAAGAGAAGCTCAAGGTGTTTTTTGGCTGGTTCCGGCAGGTATCCGGTGCCATGAGCACGGTAAGCTTAGAAGCTCCTCCCGAGAGCACTAGCGAGAACTAGAGCCCCGGACACACCGCACCGCGACAATCCCCATGAACCCCATGAATAGATCTCTATCCAAGCTTCTCTCAGTCTCTCTTCTCTCAGTCTCTCTCCTCTCGGGCTCTCTCCTCTCGGGCTCTCTTCTGCTCGCTTGCAGCGGAGGCGGAGCTAGTCGCCCGAGCACTCTTCAGTGGCACTACGACGAAGTCCACATTGCCCAGTTCTCGCTAGACGAGAAATCCTCTGTCCTCAGCGCGCAGAACGAATATCAAAGGGCGCGCGCCGAGCAGATGAAAGCCGAGTCCGAGTTCAAGGAGAGCAAGACAAAGCTCCAAGTCGCAAAGAATGAGCGCAAGCAGGCCCTTCTCTCAGAGAAGAGTGCGATACAGGAGAAGCGCGCGGCGAATGAGAGCGGCGATATGAATCGCACAAATCGAGCCGCGAAAGATCAGCGCGTAGCGGAGCTTGGGCGTCGCGCCTCAGACGATCGGGTCAGCTACATCCGAGCGCACAGAAAATACCTAAAGAAGCTCGTTCGCTACCGCCAAGAAGAGACGTACCACAAAGAAGCACGCTACGAGTACGAGAAGGCCAAACTCGGACAGGCGAAGAACATCGCCCCAAAGGGCATCAAATACGAGAATTACAAGGGACAGGTCGATGCCCGCAGTCGGCGTGCGCAAAAGGCCAAACTGCTGAGCCAGCAAGCCAAGCAGAAGGCGATGGCCGCAGAAAAGGTCTGGAAGGGCCGGCTCCAAGAAGTCAAACAAGCAAAGGGCCTAACGAGCGACTCCAGCACTACAGCCGAGGGCGCAACCGAAGGCTCAGGATCAGAAGACTAGTTAGTCGGCTCTCAGTCCACAATCGCGACATGTCCAACAGAGCTCTAGGAACAGAGGTCCCCGCAGCCCCCGTGAAACCTCGAATTCTCGTCGTAGACGACGAGCAGGTGATTCGCGACATTCTATGCGAGTTTCTCGCGCTGGAAGGCTACGAGGTTGGCAACGTCGGAGATGGCGATGAAGCCATCGAAGACCTCCGCATCCACCAATACGACATCGTCATCACTGACCTCAAGATGCCCAACGTTAGCGGCATCGAGCTACTCGAGAAGATCAGCGCCGAGAACATCGACGTCATAACGGTCATAATGACCGGCTTCGGCACTGTCGAGACCGCCATCGAGGCCATGAAGAAAGGCGCGT
The DNA here is from genome assembly GCA_024222395.1 of Myxococcales bacterium. GTDB lineage: Bacteria > Myxococcota_A > Polyangia > Haliangiales > Haliangiaceae > NORP324. Next base: position 13,907 of record JAAEPE010000001.1, on the reverse strand, counting down.
ACGACTACGTGCTCAAGCCTTTCAAGGTTGAAGAGGTGGTTCGCATCATTCAGCGCGGTCTTGAGCGCCAGCGGCTAAAGGCCGAGAACATTCGCCTGCGGGAAGCACTCACGCTCTACCGGGTGTCCGAGGCCATGGCCACGAGCCTCGACATAGACCAGGTTCTCGATGTGATTCTTCGCGCCACGCTAGATGAGTCAGGTGGCGAAGTTGCCACACTGCACCTCCAAGAGCCTGCAACCGGGCAATACGTCGAGCGCATCAAGCGCATTGGGGACGATGTTGATCCAGTTCTCGACTCGCACATGCCCAACTTGGAGCTACCGACGCTACAGAGCCATTTTGAGCGTGGCAAGCCCATCTTGGCTCACGGCGATTCAGCAATGCGCTTTTTCACTTCGACCTCGAGCGAGCGCCCTCTGCATTCCTTCGCCGCGGTGCCATTGCAAGTTGCGGGCAGGCTCATCGGCATGCTCAACGTCTTCTCGTTCTCCGAGTCTAAGAGTTTTAATGAGGGCGAGAGAAAGATGCTCTCGGTATTGGCTTCACGTGCGGCATCGGCTATCGACAATGCCCGGCTCTACGACGATCTTCTCGAACGCAACGACGAGCTTCGCGAAGCCAATAATGATCTAGAGAACAACTACCAACACACGGTCATGGGATTTGCCCAGGCACTCGAAGAGAGTGACCGCTACACCCGCGGTCATTCAGAACGTGTCTCAGGATTTGCCGGGCTCTTGGCAGAGAAGCTTGGGATGGGGCCGGCAGAAGTGCGCACAATCGTACAGGCTGGGCTCATGCACGACATCGGCAAGATTGGCATTCGCTATGACATGCTCAATAAGCCGGGGCGACTCACTTCGGACGAGATTACGATTTTTCGCGAGCATCCCAATAAGGGCAAGCGCATCATGGCGCCTATCCCTTGCATGCAGAACCTCATCGACGCAGCGTGGTGTCACCACGAGTGGTTCGACGGAGCGGGCTATCCCCGCAACCTCAGCGGCCAAGACATCCCAATCCAAGGTCGCATCGTGTCCATCGCCGATGCCTACGATGCGATGACGAGTGACCGGGCGTACCGCAAGGCCCTGCCCCATGCAGTCGCCGTGAAGGAACTATTGCGCTGCTCAGGCAGTCAGTTCGACCCGGAGCTTGCCAAGACGTTCATTGCGGTCATGAATGAGTTTCGCAAGACAGCTCGCGAAGCTGGGCACTTCGACCTAGTTCCGTCGTAGCAATCAAGCGCCAACGAGTTGACACTTGATTACTACGCTCCCTGCAGAGCTGGGAGCGAGTGTTTCGCGCCTCTGGCGCTGTTGCCTGGCGTGCCACGGTGCCTTGGTGAGTCGGAGTTGTAGAGCTAGCGACTTTACTAGAGGGCCCGTAGAGCCTCGGCGAATTGGCGATGAGCGTCGACTTGCATCATGTGGCCTGCGCCTCTAAGCGTCTTGCGCTCTGAGCCGGGAATTGCGAATTGTAGAGCTTCTAGGGTGTCAGCGTAGAAACTGGCGGAGCGCTCGCCTCCGAGCAAATAGACCTTGGCGCGCAGTTCGGATGCCAATGCATCGTAGCGCACGCGGTAGCTGGCCAGGGCTCCCATGTCCGCGCGAATCTGCTCATGCGCAGCCATAGAGCGCTTGCGATACGCCTTTGGCATGCGCTCAAAGGCGTCGTCGCCCAATACACAGCGCAAGAAGAACTCAGACGCGGCAGGGCCACCGTCCCTGGCGGAAATGTCATCGAAGCGGCAGGCAAAGCCGTCGGGAACGGGCGATAGGTAGTCGCTCTGAGCTAGCGGAGGCTCGCAGAGAATGAGGTGACTAACGAGTTCAGGATAACGCCTACCAAGATCGAGAGCGACGATGGCACCGAAGCTCGATCCGACCACTGCGGCAGTGCCATGCACCTCAGAGCGCAGGATTTCTGCGGCATCGTCGGCGTGCTCTTGCACGGTGTACCGAGGAGCTGGATTGCGATCGTATGCGAGCATGCAGAAGTCCTCGCGAAGCCCCGCAAACTGCACCGTCCACGTCGTGTGATCCGCAGCGCTGCCATGAATCAGTAGCAGTGGCCGCCCTGAGCCTTTCTGATGTACTTTCATCGTCACAACCTCATCCTAGCACCTGGCTCACAGTGGCCTTTCGTCAGAAAAGCCACCAGGCTAGCTTCCGAAGGGAGCTGAACGCGCCAGAGAACTGGGGCCAACTCGTTTGGCCCCAGTTCTCTATACCGGGTAGCCTGTCCGACGTGGGACTTAGCGAGAAGATAGGCCTCGGTCGCCCAGAGCTGCGAGCTTGGGCTCTCTACGACTGGGCGAATTCAGCCTTCATCACCGTAATCGTCACTGCCATTTTCCCCATCTACTACCGCACGGTTGCCAATCAGAGCGACATCAAACTCGACCCTCACGTCGCAGGTGAGCGACTGGCTTTCACAACGACGATAGCTCTGGCGATCATCGCGGTACTTGCACCTATCCTTGGCGCAATTGCCGACACTGCCCCCGTGAAGAAGAAGTTCCTGGCCTTCTTCATGGCGCTCGGAGTTTGCGCGACTCTGGGCATGTTGACCCTCGGTCCCGACCGTTGGATTCTGGCCAGCGTGCTCTTTGGTCTCGGAAACATCGGCGCAATGGGCAGTTTCGTTTTCTACGATTCGCTTCTTCCCCACATTGCCGAGCACGACGAAGTCGATCGCGTATCCACGGCAGGATACGCACTCGGCTACATCTCTGGCGGCATTGTGCTGCTCTTGTGCATTCAGCTCGTCAAACATCCAGGCATGCTGGGCCTTGCAGACGCAGAAGTCGCTAGTCGCGTGAGCTTCGCATTTGTTGCGATTTGGTGGGTTGCCTTCGCGCTTCCGCTCTTTCGCAAGGTCCCCGAGCCGGCAATCGTTCGAACCACCTCTCGCGGAACAGTAGCGCTCATTCGCAGCAGTTTTGCAGGTCTCAAAGAGACATTTGCTGAGCTGCGAAAGTACAAACAGGCGAGCATATTCCTGCTAGCGTTTCTTATCTACAACGACGGCGTCGGCACAATCATCCGCTTTGCGGTCATCTACGGCGAGGAGAAGCAACTCGAATCTTCAGCGATGATTACAGCAATCGTCCTAGTGCAATTCGTTGGCATCCCCGCAACCTTCGCCTTTGGGCAAGTTGCGTCGAAGCTCAGCGCAAAGATGTCCATCTACATTTGCCTGGTTGTCTATTGTGGTGTGAGCGTCCTTGGCTATTTCATGACGACGACCACTCATTTCTTCCTGCTAGCTGGACTCGTAGGCCTTGTGCAGGGTGGCGTTCAAGCACTCAGTCGCTCGCTCTTTGCCACGCTCATTCCGAAACACAAGTCATCAGAGTTCTTCGGACTCTTTGCTGTTTTCGAGAAATTTGCAGGGATTCTGGGACCGCTTCTCTTCGCGGTGGTCATTTCGCTCACGGGTTCGTCAAGCCCCGCCATTCTCGCAATCAGTGCCTTCTTCGCAATTGGTGCCCTCTTGCTGAGCCGAGTGGACGTTGCTGAAGGTCAGAGACAAGCTCGCGAAAGCGCAGCTGAATAGCCTTCACCTCACAGCGGATTGATCACCGCAGATCTCGCCACTAAGCCACTGAAATCAAAGGTTTCTTAGTGCGAATCACGCATTGTGAATGGGACAACCGTGGGCTATAGAAGCCCGTTCTAAACCTCCGCAATCAAAGCGGAAGCTGGCGACTTTGCCGCCGCCAGAAGTCACCGTCAGTACCAGGCTAATTCATGACCGACATCCTCGACAAGAACGTCCATCCAATCGCCATCGAACAAGAGATGCGCCACTCGTTCTTGGCCTATGCCATGAGCGTTATCGTGTCGCGCGCCCTGCCCGACGCTCGTGATGGACTCAAGCCCGTTCACCGCCGCATTCTCTTTGCGCAGAAGGGGCTCTCCAATCACTGGAACCGTCCGTACCTCAAGTGTGCGCGCATCGTTGGTGACGTTATCGGCAAGTACCACCCACACGGCGATTCGGCCGTCTACGACGCTCTCGTGCGTATGGCTCAGGATTTCTCGATGCGCTACATGCTCATCGATGGACAAGGAAACTTCGGTTCCATCGACGGCGACCCACCCGCCGCCATGCGTTACACCGAGTGCCGCATGCACAAGCTTGCATCTGAGATGTTGGCCGACCTCGATAAAGAAACCGTCGACCACCAGCCAAACTACGACGACAAGGAGTTTGAACCAACGGTCTTGCCGACCAGGGTCCCTAACCTCCTCATCAACGGCTCCTCAGGAATCGCCGTCGGTATGGCGACCAACATTCCCCCGCACAATCTCGGCGAAGTCGTCGACGCCACCCTCGCTATTATCGAGGATCCGAGCCTCACACTCGATGATCTCAACAAGATCGTGCTCGGCCCCGACTTTCCCACGGGCGGGTTCATTCAGGGACGCAATGGCATTCGCCTAGCGCAGCAGACGGGCCGAGGAACGGTCACGATGCGCGGCAAAGTGCACTTCGAAGAGTTCAAGAAGGACCGCACGGCGATCATCGTCACCGAGGTCCCCTACATGGTCAACAAGGCCAATTGGATCGAGAAGACCGCCCACATGGTGCGGGACAAGAAGCTCACCGGCATCTCCGACATTCGCGATGAGAGTGATCGCAATGGCATCCGAGTCGTCTTCGAGCTCAAGCGCGACGCCAATGACCAGGTCGTGCTCAACAGTCTCTACAAGTCGACCCAGCTGCAATCCAACTTCAGCATCAACACCCTGGCCATTGTTCATGGCCGACCGCAGCGTCTAGACCTTCGCGAGTGCCTCGATGTCTTCGTCGAGCACCGCCGTGAGGTGGTAACGCGCCGCACGATTTTCGACTTGCGCAAGGCACGAGAGCGACGCGAAATCGTCGAGGGCTTGGGCCTAGCGACGATGCAAATCGATCGGGTGATTGCCATCATTCGTTCCTCTAAAGATACAGACGAAGCAAAGGCTCGACTCATCCTCGAGAAGATGTCTGGCCTCGACGGTTTCCTCGAGCGCGCAGGCAGGCCGGAGGAAGAAGTTGCTGTGGCTCGCGAGGCAGGCTTCGTCTTCCTCAGCTCTAGACAAGCCCAGGCCATTCTCGACATGCGCCTTGGCAAGCTCACTGGTCTCGAGCGCGAGAAGCTCGAGGCTGAATACAAAGAGCTTTGGGAAGCCACCGACTACCTCGAAGGCCTCCTTGCCGACGAGAGCAAGCTCATGGCCTGCATCGTCGACGAGCTTCACGAGATTCGCGAGAACTACGCAGACGAGCGCCGCACGCAAATCGTCGACGCCGAGGGAGAGATTCTTCACGAAGAGCTTATCGATGTAGAAGAGATGGTCGTTACCCGTACCCACCAGGGCTACGTCAAGCGCACGCCTCTGAGCGAATACCAGGCCCAGAGCCGCGGTGGACGGGGCATCAAAGGCGCCTCCAGTGGCGGTGATGACGATTTCGTCGTCGATCTCTTTGCGGCCAATACCCACGACTTCATCTTGCTCTTCACGTCCTATGGACGGGCCTACCTCAAGAAGGTCTACGAGCTGCCAGCCGGCTCTCGCACCGCCAAGGGCAAGCCCTTCATCAACGTCATCGACCTCCAGAACGGCGAGCGAGTCGTCGGAATGCAGACCATTCGCGGAAACGAATTCGCCGGTAAGTTCGTCTTTATGGCCACACTCAACGGCACGGTCAAGAAGACCGATGCCACGGCATTCGACAACATTCGCTCTTCGGGCATCCGAGCCGTCGGCATTGCCGACGGCGACCGACTCGTCGACGTGAGGCTCACCGATGGCAACATGGACATGCTCATCAGCACCAAGAACGGCTTGGCTGCACGCTTCCAAGAAGAGCAAGTTCGCGTCATGGGACGCGATGCACGCGGCGTTCGCGGCATCCGCCTTCGCGAGGGGGATGAGGTTGTCGGCATGGTCGCCATCGCGGCCGACTCAGAAGAGAGCCTGGTCACCGTCTGCGAGCGCGGCTATGGTAAGCGCACGCCCGTGAGCGAATTCTCTGCCAAGGGACGCGGCGGCAAAGGCATGATCGCCATCAAGACCTCGAGCAGGAACGGCGGCGTCACCGGTGTGAGACTCGCAGGCGAAGACGACCACCTCATCCTTATTTCCAACAAGGGCAAGCTCATCCGCATGCGCGCATCAGAGCTCTCGATGCAGGGTCGAAACACCCAGGGTGTGCGCGTGATGCGCCTCGACGAGGACGAAATCGTTGCTTCCATTGAACGCCTCGCCGAGCCCGACGAGGACGAAGATGTGGGGCTTGGCGAAGATGGTGCCCCGGAAGCCGTTCCTGCAGCTATCGAATACGGCCTGGGCGAAGACGGCCTGAGCGAAGACGGCCTGGGCGAAGACACAGTGCCTGTCGACATGAATGAAGTCGTTGCCACGACCAGCGAAGAGGATGACGAGTAGATGAATACGAAGACCTCAGAAGCGCTCTTTGAGCGTGCCAATGCAGTCATTCCCGGCGGCGTAAACTCTCCGGTCCGCGCGTGTTCGTCGGTGGGCGCGCCCCCACTCTTCATTACCCATGGCGATGGTTGCCACGTCTACAGTGCCGACGGTGATCGCTACATCGATCTCATCGGCTCTTGGGGCCCACTCATTCTGGGTCACGCTCATAGCGACGTTCTTGATGCGGTGAAAGAGACCCTAAGCGAGGGCACATCATTCGGTGCGCCAACCGAAGCCGAAGTCGAGTTTGCAGAGGTCCTGTGCGAGGCACTGCCCTCCCTCGACAAGGTTCGAGCCGTGAACTCCGGCACCGAGGCCACGATGACCGCGGTGCGCCTGGCCAGAGGCTTCACCGGCCGCAACAAGCTCATTAAGGTCGATGGCGGCTACCACGGTCACGCCGACTTCTTACTAGTGGCTGCCGGTTCCGGTGCTGCGACACTCGGAATTCCCGGCTCGGCTGGCGTAAGTGAGGGTGCGGCGCAAGACACGGTGCTTGTGCCCTACAACGACCTTGCCGCCCTCGAGAAGGTCTTCGAAGAGATGGGCGACGAAGTTGCGGCCATCATCATCGAGCCCGTCGCAGGCAACATGGGCGTAGTGCCTCCTGCGGACGGCTACCTCCAGGGCATTCGCGACCTCACCACCAAGCATGGCGCTCTCTTTATCATGGACGAGGTAATGACCAGCTTCCGGGTCGCCTACGGCTGTGCTCAGGGTCGCTACGACGTGAAGCCAGATCTCACCTGCCTCGGCAAGGTTGTCGGTGGTGGCCTGCCTCTCGCGGCCTTTGGCGGACGAGGCGACATCATGGACGCATTGGCACCTGTTGGGCCCGTCTACCAGGCTGGCACCCTGAGCGGGAATCCACTCGCTGTCATCGCCGGTCTAAAGACGCTGGAGCTTTTGCGTCGCCCCCAGAGCTACGAGCGCCTCGAAGAGTTGGGAGCTCGCCTTGAAGCTGGTTTGCTGGCCGCAGCCAAGGACGCAGGCATTCCCGCCTGCATCAATCGCGTCGGCTCGATGCAAACGCTCTTCTTCCAAGAAGGGCCTGTCGCCAACTACGACGACGCCAAAAAGTCCGACACGGAGCGCTTTGCCAAGTACTTCCGAGCCATGCGGGAGCGCGGCGTATTCCTCCCACCATCCCAATTTGAAGCCATGTTTCTCTCTCTGGCTCACAGCGATGAAGAGGTCGACGAGATCATCGCAGCGGCCCGAGAATCTATGGCCTCTTTGTGATTGACACAGGCCTGTTGACGCCAAAGTCTGAGCGTGTTAACAGGACCGCCGGTCTAAGGCATTTGTGATTAGATACCGAGCGCTTCCGTGGCTTCATCGTCAACAACTTCGCCCACAGCGGCGACCAGCCTCGCAACCGCTGAGCTGGTGCGTGACAAAGATAGGCCGAGCGCCTTCTTTGAGGCCGCAAGGGTCTCTTCTGTGGGCCTTGAGATGGGCGTATCCATAGGTATTGGTTGGGGTGTTGGCTATTGGCTCGACGGAAGATACGAAACCGGTCCATGGCTCATGATGCTCGGCCTCCTCTTCGGTGTTGCGGCCGGGTTCAACGGCCTGATTCGAACCGCACGCCAAGTCAACGCAAACGCTGCCCGCAACGCTGCCAGCAAGGTCACCAGCATCGACTCGGAGGGCAACTAGTGGATCCTCAGGCTCTAGGGCGCATCGAACGCCTCAACTACGTGCTTGGTGCGATCTTGATGCTCATCTGTGCAGGGCTTTCCGGAACTCACTTCACCCTTGGAGTGTTGACCGGCGTGGTTCTCACCTGTCTCAACTTCAGCCTCGTTCGCCTCCTCGTGGCGAAGATTCTCGCCGCTGGTGGTGCGAATCAGGGGCGCGCTGCGATTCTCTTCGTGCCGAAGATGTCGGGACTCATACTGGCCGCTGCCTTGGCGGTATTTCTCTTGCCGATTTCCCCCATTGGGTTGGGGATCGGTTTTTCGGTCTTTCTAGTGTCGATCGTGGTCGAGAGCATTCGCTTCATGACCGGCGCTGCGTTATTGGGCTAGAAGAAGCATGGGCGAACACGGTTCCTGGACAGATTTCCTCTTAGAGCTACCCGCATTCCGCGAAATCTGGGGCAATGCTGACAATGCTCTAAGTCGCAAGTGGGAGGGGCTCATGTTCGGGAGCACCCACTTCACCCTCACTCACGTGCTCTGGGCCATCATTGTCGTGGCAATCATCATATTCGGCGCCCTGAAGTTCAACTCCAGCGTGAAGAAGAAGGACGGCATGATTCCCCCTAAGGGATTCGGCTTCCGCACCTTCTTCGAGATGATCGTCGACGGCACCTACGGAATGATGGTGCAGGTCATGGGCGAAAAGGGTGCCAAGCAGCACTTACCTCTCATTGGATCGCTGGCATTCTTCATCTTCTTCTCAAACATCATGGCCCTCATCCCGGGCTTCGGTGTTCCGACCACGACTCTCAAGACCAATATCGGCATTTCGCTCCTGGTCTTCCTCGCCACGCACTACTACGGCGTTAAAGAGCACGGAATTGCGTACTTCAAGCACTTCGCTGGCCCACTCCCCGTTCTCGCTCCGCTGATGATTCCAATCGAGCTCATCTCGCACATCGCACGCCCAGCATCCCTGGCTCTGCGTCTCATGGGAAACATGGCTGCTGATCACAAAGTGGTCTTCACCTTCTTCGCCCTGGTTCCAATCCTGGTTCCCGTACCCTTCCTAATTCTGGGGCTCCTGGTTTGTATCGTGCAAACCCTTGTGTTCTGCCTGCTCTCCATGGTGTACATCTCCATGGCTACCGCTCACGACCACTAAGCGACAACTCGCTAGACGGCAGCTCACCAATCTCCAGGCTCTAGTCCCCCAAGAGCAGATTTCAATTTAGAGCTACGGCTCACCAGCAACGAACGCAAAAGGAAAAAACAATGACCAACCGCAAAGCAAAATTTCTTCTCATGATGCTCACCAGCCTTGTCGTCATGGGCTTCTCTTCTGTCGCCTTCGCACAAGATGCAGACACCATGCTCAAAGCAGCTAAGATCTCTAACGGCGGATGGCTCGCAATGGCCTGTGGCCTCGCTATCGGTCTTGCTGCTCTCGGTGGAGCTCTTGGTCAAGGCAAGACAGCAGCAGCTGCTCTTGAGGGCATCGCTCGCAACCCAGCTTCTGCTGACCGCATCTTCACGCCGATGATTCTTGGTCTTGCTCTTATCGAGTCCCTTGTCATCTACGCGCTGATCATCGCTTTCCTTCTTCAAGACAAAATCGGTTAACACTCTTTCTAGCAATCGACGCTGGCGTCATATCGGTACCTCACCTAGGTGAGAGTCGCCAAACCGGCGCTCGCAAATACGGCCTCGCATCATTTCGGATGCGGGGCTTTTTGCTTTCGGCAGCCATAGGCGATGCTGAGCACCGAGGCCTCTGAAGGCTAGACCGTCGAGCGAAAAGAATGACCGAGGATGGTGAGTTCTGATCTTTCGAGTGCAAGGCGCGAATGAGGACTTTGCCGGGGCAAATGACGAAATGAGCAACGCTGCAATCGGGAAAGCAGGACCATCAGACCGATCATTGTTTACGCTCGGCGGTCTAGAACCCTGCGGTCATGCCGCCGACTAGATTGAGATTCGCGAGCCCTGTATCGAGGCGCGAATAGCGAGCCTCGACGCTCCAGGCCCACTCTCCCAAAGCGGTCCGCTCAAAGCCTAGGCCTGCGAACCACCCCAGGTAGCGTCGATCATCAGTAGGCGGTATCGGCAACTTGCTGAGGAGTAGTACGGCCCCCGCGTTTCCGAAGAGTCTCTGCCCGGGGCGGAGAAATGTATGACTCGCAGAGACAGCCAAGTCGACCTCGGTGAGATCGATGGTGCTCTCAACCTGCGAATCGTCAGAGGCAAAGTAGTAGCCGCGCACCAGCGCGGTCCACCTGAGCCTCACGGTCCACTGCGAATCGCCTACGGGCTTGTCCAAGCCCGCGTGGACTCCCCAGAGAAAGCCAGCACGATATAGCTCTCCTAGATCGCCACGATTGTAGCGACCGACAATCGTGAAGCCGAAGCGCCCAGATGCCGCCGAAGGATCATCGCTATCCGCTGCGGCGGAGCCTGAGCCTGCCGCCGCTCCGCACATCGATAGCGCAGCAATCAGACTTGCGCCGCGCCCCCGCATAGCTAGAACTTATTCGACGTGGCAAGGAAGGTCATCTTGTCGTTCGTTGCTCGCAAGCGGCAACTCAGAGTACGAACGAAATTCCAGAGAAGTTCGTAGGCGAGGTCACGGTCGACGAAGAGCAAATCCTCTAGGTCGCGGCGATTGATTGAGAACGTCTCGAGACTCTCGTGGGCGATTGCCGTTGCCGAGCGGGGTGATGAATCGATGAGCGACATCTCACCGAAGTAGGCACCTGGCCGCAAAACCGCAAGGGCTTCTTCTCCCATGCCCGGAACGATGCGACTGATACGAACCGCCCCTTCTACTACGACATAGAACTTGTCGCCGGGAGTCCCCTCGTCGAAGACCTTCTGCCCTGGCTTGGTGTGCTCTTCCTGGCCAATGTCGGCCACTCGCGCCAAGTGCTCACGCCCGAGGCCAGCGAAGATGTCAATCTGTTCGAGAATCTCGACTCGACTCTTGCCTTCGACTACGACCTCTACAGGCCCAACGTTCTTCTTGTCACTAGACATGCGTGCCCCCGAACGACCAAGACTACCCCTGGATGACCAAGATGGCCATTTTCGCGTCACTTCCTAGCGCTTCCAGTGCCCAGACTTGCCACCGCGCTTCTCTTCCAGCTGCACAGCTTCTATGCGCATCCCCCGGTCCACGGCCTTGCACATGTCATAAATGGTTAGAGCGGCCACCGAAACCGCGGTGAGTGCCTCCATCTCGACACCCGTACGGTCGACAGCCTGCACTTCTACGCGGATCTGTACGCCAGCAGGGCTGCGCGTGTTGACCTTCATCTTGAGATCGACACCAGAGATTCGCAGTGGATGACATAGCGGTATTAGGTCGGAAGTTCGTTTGATGCCCTGAATACCGGCAACTCGAGCAATGCCCAGGACGTCGCCCTTGCTCACCTCGCCTTTGGCAATGAGTTTGGCTGTGGACGGCTTCATGAGTACCTCGCCCGTTGCCACCGCCACGCGGTGGGTTTCTGGCTTGATGCTCACGTCGACCATGCGGGCTTGGCCCTCAGCGTCGAAATGGGTAAGGGCTTTTTCTATAGCCACGGTGCTAGGGGTTGCCGAAATCGAGTTCGACGGTGACCGGCTCTGTCACAGGAAGAGAGATTGTGGACTCGACGCACTGGTACTTGGATCGAGACTTTGCAGACTGGGTCTTGCGCAGACCACAGGCTTTGATGGTGTAGGTCTCGGGTGCGGGTTCTGCTGTCGTCGAGCAGCTGCAACGAACATGCTTGTTATTTCTGGTGCCCCTTGTCTTCTTGTATGAGAAGGCGAGACCGTCCCAGGGAACAGCACGCTGATCACCGACCGCAACCTCGTCGTGATTCTCGGCGGCTCTAATCTCCGCAAGACGCTCAGGCGCCTCGCACAGGGGACAAACATCCTCTGGCGCGGAGTCACACGATGCTGTGCAGTGGGTTTGGAACATCAGGATTGACTTCGCGTTTGGGGGGGTTCCCGAGTAGGCGTAGATGACAGCAGACCAGCCCTTATCCATATTCAAAAAGAGGGACTCATTGCCCGAATTCTTCAACACGAATGTCACTGGCGAATCCGAGGCCGCCGCCGGCGGGTCTGTAGCCACGACTGGTGGTGGGCTTCCGAGCGGTGCATCGATGTCGTCATCGCCTCCGTCAGTCACTTCGTCTCCGCTTGCCGACGAAGTGCTATGAGATTGGCCCGGCGTCCCGCCGCCCTCTCTGGTGCTCTGAGTTCCACCGCACGAAACCTGCGCGGCCAGGAGGAATCCGGCCGCCAAGACCTTGGCGAGAGCTAACGTTTTCATATCCTATTCCTATTCGACAGTAACGCTCTTGGCAAGATTGCGAGGCTGGTCGATGTCCGTACCTTTGTAATCTGCCACATAGTAGGAAAGCTGCTGCAGTGGCAGCACCGAGAGGATCGGCTGCAATTCGGGCAATGTGTTGGGAATCATCACAACCTCGTCCGCCAGCGCGCCAATCTCTCTGTCGCCGCTCGAAGCGATAGCGATGATTTTTCCTTCACGGGCTCGGACCTCAGTGAGATTGGACACAGTCTTCTCGTAGAGCGGCCCTTTCGGCACCAGTACGACAACCGGAAGGTTCTCATCGATGAGGGCAATGGGGCCGTGCTTCATCTCGCCAGCGGAATACCCCTCGGCGTGGATATAGGAGATTTCCTTGAGCTTGAGCGCCCCCTCCAATGCAATTGGGTATTGATTCCCCCGTCCCATGAAGAGAAAGCCCTTGCTGTTGCCGTAGCGCCTGGCGATGACCTGGAGTTGGGCACCGCGCTCGATGAGAGCGGCCATCTTGTTGGGAAGGGCCACCAGCTCAGCCAGGAACTCTCGCGCCTTCTCCGCCGGGAATTTGCCCGTCTGCCTTCCCAGATGGATCGCAATCAAGGTGAGCGATACGAGCTGGGTCGTGAAGGCCTTCGTTGATGCAACTCCAATCTCAGGACCGGCATGGGTGTAGAAGGCATAGTCGGCAAGCCTAGGAATCGAGGACTCCAAGACATTGCTGATAGCCAGCACCTTCGCGCCTCGCTCTTTGGCGATTTGAACAGCGCCCATCGTATCTGCCGTCTCGCCAGATTGACTGATGGCGATGACCAGGTCGGTGTCGTTGACTACAGGATCGCGATATCGGTACTCCGACGCCAAATCGACTTCGACGGGGATGCGTGACATCTGTTCGATAATGAATTTCCCAACCAGCGATGAGTGATACGAAGTGCCGCATGCCACCATGACGATGCGCTTGATGTTGCTGGTATCGATGTCATTGCCATCGAGTACGACCGTATCGTGTTCGAGGTCGACTCGGCCTGCAAGCGTATCCGCCACAGCGCGAGGCTGCTCGTGGATCTCTTTGGCCATGTAGTGGCGATACCCATCTTTCTCGGCCTGTGCAGCAGTCCAACGAATCGTCTTCGGGGCGCGTTCAATAGGACTGCCTTCGAGATCCATGATTTTCACGGAATCGCGGGTGAGCGTGACAATCTCTCCCTCTTCGATGAAGATCATCTCCTTGGTCTCATCGAGAATAGCCGTGACGTCAGAGGCCACAAAGTTCTCGCCTTCGCCAAGACCAATGACGAGTGGTGCAGCATTCTTCACTGCGACGAGAGTGTTGGGATCTTCGTCGTCCAGGACAACGACAGCGAAGGCGCCGACGACTTTGCGAAGTCCGCGTTGAACAGCCTCTGTGAGGCCACCTTCGCCGTCAATCTCGGCGTTCACGAGGTG